>WJMT01000089.1 GCA_014727835.1 Candidatus Aminicenantota bacterium
CATCGATTATTAGAAAGGTCCCATCTACCTTATTTAGTCGTTTGACAGTCACAGAGTTTGAAAAATCTTTTAATAAAAATGCATATATTTCGCCTTCCTTTGGGATCACGTCCATTCTATCTATCCAGATTATGGATCCGTCATTGATAGTGGCTTCATGGATATCCCTTCTGTTTCAAAGGCAACGATTCTGTCCGGATCGCTTTTGAATCCTTTCGGAGGGAATTTTTTTGATAGGGGAATATAGTCTTTTGGAGGCAGCTCATTGATCTCATGGCCAGGGCCTAGGGTGATTGTGTCTTCAAACAGTTTTATGGCCTCATAATCGAAAGTTTTTTTCCTATAAGGTCTTAAGCTTTCTTTAAGTTTTGTTTCAGCTATTAAAGATTCTCTAATAAACAATTCTTGAGGCAATATTTTTAATGCACCTGCGATTGCGATTAAATTACTAATCCTAAGGTTTTGTTTGCCATTTTCAGCCCGGTTTGTTGTAGTGTGAGATACATTAATTAATTTACCTAGTGCTTCTTGCGTAAGGCTCTATTTTATTCTGAACTTTCTTATATTTTTCCCTATAGTTTTTTTGTTCATGAAGCTGTCATACATCTTTCTATTTCTCCAGCTTTGTATCCACCAACAATTATTATTACAGGTGCATCTTTATATTTTTTGCTTATTCTATTTGCTTCTTCTATAAGTTCAAATTCTATGTCCTTAATTTCATGCATTATTCCCTCCTTCTGTGACTTGATTATTATTTATCATAAAAATATGATTGGGTCAAAGGATTGACAATTCCCATATATAACATTATTATTATTGAGAATTCACTCGCTTGAGAATAGAGTAAAAAGTGGCATTTTTAGTCAAGATAGAAAAAAGAAAAATCTCAAGTGGCTGAAATTAAATAAGTTCTAGCCCAGTTTAAGCGGGGTCGTAGTTCAGTTTGGTTAGAACGCCGGCCTGTCACGCCGGAGGTCGCGAGTTCGAGTCTCGTCGGCCCCGCCAGAACTTTTCACCATGGAAGCCAAAATAAACATCATTCCCTTAAACCGGGTCGAAGAGAAACTCCTTCTGTTTCTGAAGGAGAACCTGGCAAAGGCATTCCAAACCGAGACTAAAGTTGCGGATGAGATGACCATCGGGAGAAGTTTCTGCAATCTCAAACGAAAGCAATACCAGGCCTATGAGATGCTGAAATTTATGATGAGAAAACTGGATTTTATGAATAAGGAAGATATTTGTATTGGGATTTTCAAAAAAGACATGTACACACCTCCCCTTAATTTTGTGTTTGGATTGGCTTCCAAATATCCCCGGGTTTGTCTGATATCCCTGGCAAGGCTTCATCCCTCCTTCAATAAACAAAGAGAAACTGAGAACACAGATGATCAGCTCTATTTGGACCGGATCCTCAAAGAAGCAGTCCATGAAATAGGTCATACCCTGGAGCTGGAACACTGCAAGGATTCAAAATGTGTGATGCATTTTTCCAACACCTTGGATGATACAGATACCAAAGGATATGAGTTCTGCAAGAAGTGCCGAAGAATGATCTAGGGGTAAAGTTTATTTCCAAGACCGGGACACTTCATTCACTACGGAGGACTTGGACTGGGTCTGTGCGGGCTGTCCGAATTGCCTGAACACTCACTGTGACCAGAGTCAATCCAAGGGTGAGACCGACTGCTGAAATAAATATCCAGATTGAGGTGTCAGTTCGATAGGCAAAATTCTGCAGCCATTTCCATATTAGGTAATAGGCTAAGGGCCAGGCCATCACATTGGCCATCAAGACCAGCTTGGTGAATTCTGAGGTGAGCATACGAACCACTCCGGGAACCGAAGCCCCCAGGACTTTGCGTATTCCCACTTCCTTGGATTTTTGTTCAGCAGTAAAGGCGGTGAGACCATAAAGACCGAGGAGGGCGATGACCACAGCTAAAAAGGCAAAGCCGCCAAAGATTTTTCCAGCTCTTTGCTCAGCTCTATAAAAGCGGCCAAAATCATGGTCTAGGAAAAAGTATTCAAAGGGACGGCCGGGAACAATTTTTTTCCACGTCCGCCTTACAGACTGAAGTCCTGCTTGAACATCCTCTCCTCTAAGACGGACCAGGAGGTAAGAAAAATGTCTGGGATAAATATAGAGGTACTGCTTTTTTATAGAAGTATCACGAAGAGGCATCACCAACACATTGTTTTTGTGAAAGCCTAACTTTTTAATCTGGATATAGTTGAGCTGGTCCTTAACTCCAAATGTCAGGACGATCAGAGCTGTGGAAATGGCGAACTGGAAGATGATCAAGCCTTTGCGAAATTTTCCGCTTCGGGTATTTTTCCCTTGTTTTCCCTTTAGAACAGAAGTGGGAGCGAACCTGGATAAATAGAATGCCGGATAAATCCCAGCCAATCCTCCAAACAAGATAGTGGCTGTCAAAAGACCTAAAGCAAACCAAAAAGATTTAACAAATGCCAGGTTTAGGCTTTTATCAGCGAGAGTATTGAAGAAAGGGAGAAACAAATATGCAAGCCCCAGAGCCAGAGATGAGCCTTGAGACGGCCTTTTTCTTTTAAAATATTGGAATAAATTTCTGTAAAATCCCCGGATAGGGTATCTCTGTCGGGCTGGGGCATAATGACCTGTAAAATCCAGCGGCATGGAATCGGAATAGAGGTCAAATCATTGGGATGGCGCATTTTATTTTTTATTCAGATTCAGAGAAAAGTCCTTCCACATTTTATGATGAAGAATGCGGATTTCTTCTAAAGCATCCAGACCCTGTTGTGTGAGGCGGTAATATTTGACTGCTTTTCCCCCTCTGACTGGGGTGGCTTTTCCCAGAAAAGATTCCAGGTAGCCTTTTTTCTCCAATCGGTTGAGAGGGACGTAAATGGTTCCTAATGAATAGGACTTTTCAGTGAATTCTCTGATTTTTTCACGGATGGTCACTAAGTAAGCCTCATCCTCAAGATTAAGCACAGCCATAAGGACCCGTTCTTCCTGTCTGGTTAGATAAGTCATTCTATATCCTTGAAACTTTCAAACTAATTATCATAAGTATAGACGCAAAAAATCATAAAATGGTTGCTTATATTGAAAATTTCTTGAACAACTGGTCAAATGGGAGAGTGTATGTTATATATTGGGGAGCCCTTATTTCGGAATATTCTGGAGGAAGGTATGATCGGTCATCTCAGCATCGAATCCATGTCAGGAGATCCAAAAAGAGGCTGCTGCCCAGGGGATTCCTGCGGACCGGGCGGCAAACAGATATAAGATGCGCCTTGAGCTGGACCGAGGAGCAAATCGATGAAGATCCTGATCACAGGAGGGACTGGATTTGTGGGAACACAGATCAGTTCGCGGTTGACTCAGGTCGGGCATAAATGCACTGTTCTGACCAGAAGTCCGGAAAAATCTAAGGAGGGAGCAGCAGAGATTTCTTTTCTGCAGGGGGATCCCACCAAAAAAGGTCCTTGGCAGGACCAAGTTCAAAAACATGAAGCAGTGATCAATCTGGCAGGTGCTTCCATATTCAGAAAATGGACCCCAGAGCACAAAAACGCGATCATGGAAAGTCGTGTCAAAACCACTCGGAGCATTGTGGACGCCATTCCTTCAGGTCCCCAAAACCCACTCACTCTTTTCAGCGCCTCAGCAGTGGGCTATTATGGGTTTTGCGGAGATGAGATATTGACTGAAGCGTCTCATCCGGGAGATGACTTTTTAGCCCGAGTCACTCAGCAATGGGAAAAGGAAGCCTTCAAAGCAGAGGATAAAGGAGCTCGGGTTGTGGTCACCCGGTTCGGGATCGTTTTGGGAGACAAAGGAGGGGCCCTCGGTCAGATGATCCCTCTGTTTAAGAAATTTATCGGGGGTCCCATAGGGAGCGGGAAGCAGTGGTTTTCCTGGGTCCATATGAAGGACCTTTGTGAAGCATTTGTTTTTTTGACCAGACATCCGGAAATAAGGGGTCCGGTCAATGTGTGTTCACCCCATCCGGTGAGAAACAAAGAGCTGGCCAAGAATCTGGGAAAAGTGCTGAAAAAGCCTTCTTTTTTGCCTGCTCCCGGTTTTCTAGTGAAAGCGGTGTTGGGAGAATTTGGCTCCGTTGTCCTCAAAGGGCAGAGAGTGATGCCTGGTCAGCTCATGGATAAGGATTTTCAGTTTCAATATGAATGCATTGATGAGGCCTTAAGGGATATCCTCACATAAAAAAGTATGGATCCAGGTGGCGATATCCTGGATCACTTTTTCGTCCACATGACCTGGATTCTGGTATTCTGAAGGAGAGCTGGGGCCTTCTCCTGAAATAAAAAGGTGATTGAGTGAAGGATACAGTTTGAAGGTCACATTTTTTTGAGAAGAGAGGGAATCTTTCCAGTTTTGAAAGTCTTTTTCAGTCACTTGATAGTCCCGCCCTCCCTGGAGGATGAGCAGAGGACGGGTCATTTTTTTGGCAGTTTCAGCTGGTTTGTATCCTTTGAGGTTGAGCCAGTATTCCAGGTGCGCTCCCAGCAGTTTCTGATCGGTCCGGCTGAGGTCGGTCTGTTTCAAGTCCTTAATTTTTTGGACTTCTGATTTGATCTCTTTCAACATGCTTTCCTCATCTCCGGTCAGTTTTCCATCCAGCCTGAAGATGTAACGGACTTGCTCAATGTACAGGTCCTCAAAAGGCCTGGTGGCTCCAGCCATGACAATAAAACCAGAAGCCCGCTGATCTAAGGGTGCTATCCTTGGGATGAGGGTCCCGCCCAGGCTGTGTCCCAGGATATAGATGTGTTCAGGGTCAATTCTTTCTGTAGTGCGGAGTAGATGGGCAGCGTGCAGAGCATCCTCAATGGATTCCTCAAAAACAGTCAGAGGGATGCTTTTTTCAGACACCATTTTGGATCCATGGACTTTGGTCCTCTTGTCATACCGGAGCACGGCAATTTTTTGGGAGGCCAATCCCCATGCCAGGTCTTTGAACGGTTTGTTGGCCCCTACTGATTCATCTCTGTCATTGGGGCCTGAACCATGCACCAAGACCACTGCAGGAAAAGGCCCCTCACCCTTGGGAAGAGATAGAATGCCGGGAAGTTCCCATCCCTTAACTCCAAACTCGACCTCTTTTTCTACAAAAGTACTTCTGTCCGCATAATCCGGTGGTTGGTAAGGAGCCGGAGGCGGGATGAAAAATTGTCCGGCGATCTGATTTTTTTTGTTAAAGACCACTTTGACATCCAGGGTCCATTTTTCAAACTCACAGGTGATATACACCACGTCATATTTTGGTAAAGATTCAGTGCGGACCTCTTTTTGCTGTTTGAGTTCTCCCACCTGGCTGATAAGTGTCTCCCATACCTGTTTCATTTTTTCTGGTGGAGCCAATTTGGTCATGGTCTCATCAAAGTTTTTGACAGCCTCTTCATAATCCCCCTTTTCCATGGCCTCTACAAAACTTTTTGCCATGGAAATGAGTTCGTCCATCTGATAAGGAGATTTTTGTTGACTGTTCATGTTCAAAGAAAACAAAGCAATGAGAACCAAAATTCCTAATCGTTTTTTCATGGGATTTCCTTTTTTTGAATGTTCATTCTTATTTAGTGTTACGTTCTTAGGGTTTATTTTATTCAAAAATGATTGGGTATGGAATGGAAAAAAATTTTTTGTACAGGATCAAGATGAACTCTGCCAAAAAACTCATAGACATGCTATGATGATCAGTACTTATGACTAATCAGAACCAATAATATGAAACAAAAGGAGGTTTGATATGAGTACGGTTTATCATGAAGACGGACTTTCCAAAGAGGCTAAAGCCGCACACAGGGCTTTAACCAGCTTGATTGAAGAGCTGGAGGCTGTGGATTGGTATAATCAGAGAGCAGATGTGGCCGGAGATGATGAACTCAAGAAAATACTCATCCACAACAGGAACGAGGAGATGGAACATGCAGCCATGCTTTTGGAATGGCTTCGGAGAAGAATTCCAGAATTGGACGAAGAATTAGAGACTTATCTGTTTAAGACCGCTCCCATTACTGAAATCGAGGAAGAGGAAGACTAAGTCTCTATCCGCTCCTATTTTTTAGCTCTCCGCCGCAGTTGGGACAGACCTGCCAGTTTTCTTCCGCTGGTTTGCTGCATTTGGGACACACGTGTTGCAGTCTGGTTCCACAGTTGGGGCAGAAAACAAAGTGTCCAGCCACAGGTTCCCCGCATTTGGGACAGGGTTGAGGGGCCTTGATCTCCCTTTTTTCTTCTTTTCCCAAGGATGTATCTGAACGCACAATCAGATAGATCAGGAGACCGATGAGGTTACCAATAAAGACCAGAAGGGCCCAGAGTATTCCATTCATGCCTCTCTTCTCTGCATCCTTGTAAACCCACACTATGACGAATATCCAGATAATGAGCATGGCCAGAGAAATAAGGGAAAGGGGGGATACATGAAAGAATCCAAACGGACCGTACTCAATTCCATTCAAGTTGGGAATCCTTATGGATTTAAAGGTGTGAAGAAACACACCTAAGGGCATTAAAAAGAAAGGAAACACACGAACCACGAATAAAATAAGTAGAGCTGCCAAAAGGATCAGCCCTATTGTTTTTCCAGTTGATGTTGCCATAACAAGCCTCCTTGTTCATGCTTTTTGAAAAAAGTGAGCATGATTTCATTTATGTTGACAAGGCACTGTTGCCTGTGTTTTGCTTTTCCTTGTATTTGCTAAAGAGAACCGGAGCAAAAAACAGCATCACTGCGTTTTGTATCATGAGGATGAGAACTCCAATGGATGGGGAGGAAAGGGGCTGACCTGATTTCAAGGCTTTGGCGAGTGGAAGCATCAGCACTCCGGTGAGAATGACAGAACCGATCAGAGCAAGCCAGATGGAAAATGGTATTCTTGGTGACTGGGGTGATTTTGAAAGTTTCCGGTGGCACAGATTCCTGGTTTTTTCAAAAAGTTCATGAGGCGGTTTTGGTTTGGGCATGTGATCCAGGTGTTTTCTGATCAGTCTTAGGTCTTGTTCATAGTCTTTGTATCCCATCTTATCTCCTCCCATTTTTGAGCTGTTCCGGAGAATAAGCCTGCAGGTGTTGGCGAAGCTTTTTCACCGCTCTAAACAGAACGGATTTGACCGTCCCTTCTGGCAAGTCAAGGATTTCACTGATCTCTGAATGCTTGAATCCGGCCATCTCTTTGAGGATGAAAACGTGGCGGTGCTGTTCGGGAAGTTGGTCCAATGCTTGGGAAATGGCATATCCCATTTCTGCCTGCTCTGATGAATCCTGATTCAAATAGGCGTCACTGGAAAAAGAATTAAGGAAAGAGTGTTGTTCTTGGTAGGCCTGTGTTTTTCTTTTTGATAAAAAGGATTTTCTCACTTTTTTCTTTCTCAGCAAGTCTTTGTACAGATTTGAAGTGATGGTGAATATCCATGACTTGACTTTGTCCATGTGGAGAGTCTGGGGAAAGTTTTTCGCCACTCTGAGCCAGGTGTCCTGAAACAGGTCTTCGGCTTCTCCTTGGTTTTTGGTCAAATAGAAAGCAAAATTGAAGACATCTGATTTGTGAAGGTCATACAGATCGTCAAACATTTTCTGCTTGCTTTTTTGCTCCTTTTCTAAATCACTGTGGTCATGCCTCACCGCATTCTCCATCCGCATCTCAGTTCAATAATATTAACGTATCAGACCAGAAATAGTTCTGGTGGGGTTTAAGGGCAGATTTCAGGAATGCAAAAAGAGATTTGATTTTCCCAGGAACAGTGTTTACACCGGATGTTCGTCACTAACTGAGTGCATTTGAGGCCGTTTTGTGTTGAATGAGACACATCCATATCTTCCTGGCATTGAGGACAGACCGAGGGAAGGACCAGGGAAATAGGGATGTTTTTTTCAGGATGTCTGGGGCAGGGCCAGGATTTTTTTTTGATCTCCAAATGAGCGGCTCCATGATGATTCAACTCTCTGATTAGGCCCTCAAAAAAAGACAAAACAACTTCCTTTTTATGAAGGGCCATTTTTCTTCCTGCCTTTGTTTTCATGTTTTGAGGCAGCACTGAACCATAGGTCAGTTCCCGGCTTGAAGACTGGAGCAGGCTTTGAATCAGAGTTTGCCCTTTCAATGTTGATTTGATGAAAAACTGGGCCACTCCCATATGGCCTGATTTGGCTATAAAGTCAGCGTCATGGACGATTTTAGCGATCTCGGTCAAGGGCTTGTTCTCGTCATAAAGAGTTTCCAAGGAGGAGGTGACCAGATCGATCTGACTTTGTTTCATTCCCTGTTTTTTTAGAATCTGATTGGCCACTTGAGAAGAAATATGTTCTTCCGGAGTGTCATGGCCATGATATTCGCCTTTATGGAATTTCCCTGTATCATGAAAAAGCGAGGCAATAACAGGCAGTAAGGGGGGATCTTGCTGGAGAAGACAAATTTCATAGGCAAGGTTGCTGACCAAACAAGTGTGTTCCCAGAGATAGCTCTCTTTTTGGGAGGCATTGCTCTTGGAAAAATCCTTCTCTGCCTTTTCAATCACGTCTCTGATGTGGCGGAGCAGATGGGGAAACTGAGGGTTGAGACAATCACTAAAAGTTTGTTTTGTTGGCTTCATGTTTTTTATATTCCTGGTCAGATTATCTATCGTCTTATCTAAAGAGTCAATCATCTCTTGCTTTTTAATAGGGATTCTTTAACATGGGGATGTGGATCCCAAATTTCTTTGTGACGGCCGCCCCTTGAGTCTTATTGTTCTGGCAGGAGGAGCAAGCCGGAGGATGAAAAAAAATAAAGCTCTTCTTCCTGCACCGGAAGGAACCTTGGTTGAGCGGGTTATCCAGCAACTTGAGAGCCTTTTTGACGAAGTTTTGATCAGTGTGACCCAAAAAAAGAACTTCCTGTTCCTCCCCTATAAACTGGTGACGGATGAAAAATCCGGACAAGGTCCTATGATGGGCATCAAATCCGCCCTTTCCTGTTCCTTGAATCCAAAAAGCTTTGTGATCGCGTGTGATATTCCTGATATTGACCTCGTTTTAATAGAAAGAATGATCGAGCAAGCAGGCCAATATGAGATCGTGATCGCTTGTTCTCACAGAGGAATGAAAGAGCCATTGTTTGGAATTTATTCCAAGTCTGTTCTTCCGAAAATGAGCCGGCTTCTGGATTCAGGAGAACGGTCTTTACTTCCATTGTTTGAAATTTGCCGGACAAAAGAAGTGACCATAAAGAACGGAACCTGGTTTAGAAATCTCAATACACTTCAGGATTATGAAAAATATCTAAATACCCTCAGTGACTAGAATAGGATGAGATCCCTCTTTGTTCCAAGGTCATTCGATGCCATTCCGTTGAGAATGGAGGGATCTTGAAAAACAGAAATATCAAAGCACTGGAGACGAGACTGTCTACTAAGAAAAAATGAAAGACGTGATTCAGGCTTAGGTATAAAAAATTATCTGCAGCATACAGTTGCCTGAAAACCGTAAGGAAAGCCGTATAGATGAATTTCCATCCTATGGCTAAAAAAAAGAGAGAAAAAAAATTTTGGATTGATCTTTTGTGAAAAAATGCTAGAAATAGGACCAGGGCCAGAGATTCGCTTAAGATGGCTAAGGCAGGATTCAATGCGGATAGCACGTCAAAAGGAATGATAAAAATATCCAATGCTTTGAAACCAGCTGCCATACAGGAAGTCCATAGAATAAGGGACATCCTGTTGGTGGCAAAATACACTCTGAGCATAAAAAAGACCGCCACAGGAAACATGATGAAACCCGCCAGTCCAGGGATTTTAACAGCATGAAGAAGATGCCCTAATGTGGCTTCCGTGATTCCCCAGGCTATTCCCCATAAAAGGGCTGTCCAGGTCCTGGCCCTCATGTTTTTTTCTTTCATTTTGAGGTCCCCTCCGGAGCAGTGGCTTTTTTCACCTTCCAAATGGAATCCACAAAGTATCTCTTTGAGTCATACAGCTGTTTTTCAATCTCAAAACCGGTTTCTTGAGCTAAGTTTTTAATGTCTGAGCAAAGATATTTGTAAGAATATTCTGTGTGAATGGGTTCCCAGGCTTGAAATGAAAAAGACTGACCGATTTTTTTGAGAAAGACTTCCTGTTTTTCCAGACTGACCAAATAACTTTCCATGGCACCGGTGAACACATCATAATTGGAATAATGACGGAACTTTTTCAGATTGAAGTTTCCTCTCAGTTCTCGGTTAATGCGCCGGAGTAAATTGAGATTAAAGGCACTGGTCACGCCTTGAGAATCATTATAGGCCCTGAGCATGATGTCAATATCTTTTTTTAAGTCAAACCCGATCACTGCATAGTCTCCGTCCTGAAGCGAATTCCAGAGATTGTGAAGAAAGACACGGGATTGGGTCTTGTTGAAGTTTCCGAGATTAGATCCAAGAAAAAGAACCATATTTTTGTGAAAGCTGAGGTTGCTGAGCCATCGAAGACCTTCAAAATATTCAGCCACGATACCCTCTGTTTTGAGTTCAGGCATTTTTTGATTGAGTTCATGAGTGAGGATCTTCATGGCAGATTCAGAAATGTCAATAGGAATGTATTTGAAGGTCAATTTTCTGTTGAGAAAATCTTTCAGAAGAAGGCGGGTCTTTCGGCCGTCTCCGGCTCCCAGTTCGACCAGGTTGAACGGCTCCTTTTTGACAAGGCGGCTGAGCTCCTGTCTTTTTGTTTTGAGAATATTGAATTCGCACTTGGTCAAATAATATTCAGGGAGGTCCATGATCTTCTGAAACAGTTTGGTTCCTTTCTGGTCATAAAAATATTTTGATGAGATTCTTTTGGGTTTCTTGGATAATCCCACCAACACATCACCGGAAAAAGTGTGTTCATGAACGCTGGCTTTTTCCAAATCATTTTTTTTAAGGACACGATAATTTGAACTCATATGATGTTCACCTCACTTTTCATTTGCAAGGGAGAAAACGGATGGTGGACTCCATTTCCTGAATCACTTCTTGGAACACGGAGATTGTTTCCTCAATATCTTTTTTCCGGGTCATTCTTGACAGCGAGAATCTCACAGCACAGTGAGCTTCCTGTTCGCTTTTTCCCATAGCTAACAGGACATGAGTGGGTTCAGGGGATCCGGACTTGCAGGCTGAGCCCGAGGACAAGGCGATACCTTTCTGATCCAGAGCAATGACTAAGGATTCTCCTCTGATGCCTGGAAGGATGAGATTTAGAGTGTTGGGAAGGCGGTTTTCAAGGTGACCGCTGAGTTCAGCTTCTGGAAAGATGTTCTTGATCCCTCTTTCAAGCTGGTCCCGAAGTTTTCGGACCTGATCGCTCTCAGGAAGTTTCTGGAAAGCGATCTCCGCTGCTTTGCCCAATCCCACAATAGCTGGCACATTATGAGTTCCGGCTCTCATTCCTCTCTCCTGTTTTCCCCCGTGAATCAGAGGTTCTAGTCGGATCCCTTTCTTAACATACAGGGCTCCCACGCCTTTGGGCCCGTGAAATTTATGCCCGGACAAGCTGAGAAGGTCCGCATCCAGGTCTTCCACATTGACGTTGATTTTTCCCACTGCCTGCACTGCATCGGTGTGAAACACAATTCCTCTTTGATGCGAGAGCCGGCAGAGCTGTTTTATGGGGAGAAGAGTCCCCACTTCATTGTTGGCCATCATAATGGAGATCAGTATGGTCTGTTCAGTGATGGCTTTTTCTAATTTTTCCGGAGAGACTGTCCCGTATGGGTCCACTCTGAGATAGGTCACTCTGTATCCGGATCTCTCTAAAAAATCACAGGCTTTGAGATTGGCCGGGTGTTCGATTTGGCTGGTGATGATGTGATTTCCCTTGTTTTTCAAGGCAAAGGCGATTCCTTTGATGGCGAGATTGTTGGATTCCGAACCTCCTCCCGTAAAGATGATCCGCCGGGATTTGGTATGGATCAGCCGGGCCACCTGCCGTCTTGCTTTTTCCACTGCTTTTTGGGCTGTGTCACCGCTTTCATGGATACTGGATGGATTTCCTTGTTTTTCTTCTAAATAAGGCATCATCTCTTTTCTGACTGCATCATCCATCTGTGTGGTGGCGTTGTTATCAAGGTAGATGTTCCGCTGGATCTGTTTTGGGGAAGGCGCTAAAACAGGAGAAGATGATTCGCTCATCTGAGTCCTCGAAGCAGCACTTTTTTTGGATTTTTCGGTTCCCGGGGCAGTTTTCTCAACTTCACAGAGAAGTGCTTTGTACACAGGAAATCCGGAGATTTCATCATAATTGGAAAGGTCTGTCAGTTCATTGACATTCCAATCCTGCCAGGCTTTGGGCCCTACAGGTGTTCCTCCTCCCATATTGCACTCAATAGACCCTTGAATGATCTGAGAGGTCACCCGGGCTCTGAAGGGGACTTCTCCTCTGGGTGTTTTGACTTTGACCAGGTCTCCGGTCTCGATGTTCCTTTTTCGGGCATCCTTGGGGTTGATCTCTACAGTGGGTTCTGGATTATCTCTGAGCAGACCTTTGATCCCATGGTGCTGGGAGCGGAAATCTGTTTGCGGTCTGGCGCCTGAATTGAAGACTAAGGGGTATTTTTGAGCCAGTTCCGGAGAAGAGAGGGGGCCTTCTTTGACTTCTGTGTATTTTGGCAGAGGCTCATATCCGTAGTCTTCCAGTATGGAGGACTTGATCTCGAATTTTTGAGTGGGAGTCTCAAAACCGGGTTCTTTGTCCTGGCGGAGACTTCCTTTTTCCCATTTTTTATATTCCATGACCGGAGACTGGATTTTGACCCATCCTCCTGCTTTTTTAATCTCTTCCAGAGTGTATCCGGAATCTTTCAGAGCAAATTCAAGGAGCTGCTCTTCTGTTTGAGGATACAGATGTCCGTAACCTAATCTGTCAGCCAGTTCAGCCATGATCAGATAATCATTTCTCGCTTCTCCCAGGGGTTCAACGATTTGTTCACGGAGCCGAAAAATGGGTCCGTAGACCATATATGAATTGATTTCAAACATGGTGGTGGCAGGAAGCACTATATCAGCGTAGGCAGAGTCTGCAGTCAATTGGCGGTCAATGGTCACCAGAAAGTCTAACTGAGAAAGAGTTTGTCTCCAAATCGGAGTTTGTGGCCACGAGGTGAGGATGGAGCCTCCGTGGATGATCAGACTGCGGATTTTGTAGGGTTCTGAATGGAGCACTGAAGGGACCAATCCTGAGGCATGAGATTCTCCTCTGTAATGAGTGTAAATGGGGAATAAATCCCTGGCGACAGCTTTGTGGACAGCCGGATTTTCCTGGTTGCACGAACGGTTTATGGGGAAATGAGAGTCTTGCATGGCAAGGCCGATGCCTCCCGGAACATCCAATTGTCCGGCGATGGCAAACAGAGTGTGCACAGCACGAATAGCTTGAATTCCTGAGTTGGAATATTCAAGTCCTGTGTACATCACAGGACAAGCCCCTTTAGCCGCAGCGATTTTTTGAGCGATCTCTATGATGGATTGGGAAGGAACTCCAGTGATGGGCTCTGCTTTTTCTGGAGTGAAGTGCTGGACATAAGACTGGAGTTCTTCAAAACCATGGCACCAGTTTTGAGTGAATTCTTCATCATACAGTTCTTCCTGGATAAGCACTTGGATCATGCTTAATGCCAGAGCTCCGTCTGTTCCCGGCCGGACCGGAATCCATCTGGCCTTGATCCGTTCCGCTGTCTCAGTGTGCCGCGGGTCAATATTGATGACTTCAGCCCCTCTTTGGGCAGCTGCCTCTAATCTGTACATATCCAGAGGTGGGGAGTCAGTGGCTGGATTGGCTCCCCACACCAGAAGCAGCTCTGCGTTTTCAATATCTGTAAACATATTGATGAGCATTCGTCCTAGAGTCAGATGAGGGGCTATCATGGCAAAGGAGACATAACAAAGGGCTCCCACTCCCATGGTATTGGGGGAGCCAAACGGGAACAAAATATTGGAAGCAGAGGACACTGCAGCCTCCTTTGGTTTGTACATGTCATTCAGGGAGAGTTCAAAAGCTCCCCGCCCTGTGTAGATAGCAGCTGCTTCTGGACCTGATTCTTGTTTGATTTGATTCAGATTCTTAACAATGTCCTCATAGGCTTGGTCCCAGGTGATGCTTTCAAATTGGTATGTTCCTTTAGGGCCTGTTCTTCTCAAAGGGGACTGAAGCCTGTGAGGGGAATAGACGATCTCTGAAGCGTGCTCTCCTCTGCGGCACAGCATTCCTAAGCGGTGGTCTTTATCAGCTCGTATATCCTTGAGTTTCCCGTTTTTGAATCCTGCCTCCACCCAACAGCCGGCAGGACAGATGCCGCAGATCCCTTTTTTCCATTCTAAGTGTGGCATCCCATCCTCATAGTCATTATTAGAAAGTCTACACCAAAAAAGAGTTCATCTCAAATGAGGTCTATATGACAGCAGGAGGGAAATTCCACCCAGCAATGGGTAATGGATGCTTGTATTTGATCCAAAATAGGCCAGTATGTATTGACTTCTAGGAAAAGCTTTGATATAAAAAAATAGTTTCAGGGAAATAAGCGGTTTTAATTTGATGAAAACTTAATCAAACTGTCATGATCGGGCAAAAGGTTTCTCATTACAAAATTCAGGATAAGCTTGGTTCTGGAGGAATGGGAGTGGTTTACAAAGCCTATGACACCAAGCTCAGCCGAGAAGTGGCTTTAAAGTTTATCCGGCCTCATGTGATTGAGGAGAAAAGAAATTTAGAACGGTTTGTTCAGGAAGCCCGAGCCGCCGCCTCTCTCAATCATCCTCACATTTGCACAGTGCACGAGATTGACCAGCACAAAGAAAGCACATTTATAGCCATGGAATATGTAGGGGGAGAGGACCTGAGAACAATAGTGAAAAAAGGGCCTTTGCCAGTGGGGAAAGCCCTGGATTTTGCGGTCCAAATCGCGGATGGTCTGCAGGAAGCCCATGAAAAAGAGATCATCCACAGGGACATAAAGAGCTCCAATATCATTGTAACCCGCAAAAACCAGGTGAAGATCATGGATTTTGGTCTGGCTAAAATGAAAGGAGATACAGATTTATCACAGACCAAAGCGATCAAAGGCACGATTTCCTATATGTCGCCGGAACAGGCGTCAGGAGAACATGTGGACCACCGCACAGATATCTGGTCTTTGGGAGTGGTGTTGTATGAGATGCTTTCAGGAAGCCTTCCTTTTGAAAGCACTCATGAGCAGTTGATTCTTCATTCCATTCTCAATGAGGCCCCCATCCCCCTTACGGAATTGAAAAGGG
Source organism: Candidatus Aminicenantota bacterium (assembly GCA_014727835.1). Lineage (GTDB taxonomy): Bacteria > Acidobacteriota > Aminicenantia > Aminicenantales > Aminicenantaceae > WJMT01. The sequence goes on from WJMT01000089.1 coordinate 15,256, forward strand.
ATATCCCTTTTCAATTGGAGAGAATCGTGGAAAAATGTCTGAGAAAAGATCCCAGTAACCGCTACCAAAGCACAGCTGAGTTCATAGCTGATTTGGTGCGGGTGAAACAGGAAATAACCGGAAATTTTGTTTCTTCATTCGCCAAAAAAAGAATAAAACAAAACAAGAGAACTCTTAAAAGATTCGTGCCCTTAGCCTTAGTCCTCATGGCTTTGTTGGCAGCAGGAAGCGGTATTTTTTTGTTCAACTGGTTCGGACCTTCCTTTAAGCCAAATCAATCCATTGCGGTTATGCCCTTTAAGAGTATGGTTCCCGAAAAAGTGAATGAATGGTTTTGTCACACACTGACCCATGGGCTCATCGGTCGTCTTGATGAGTCCTGCCCTGGACTCAGGGTGATTCCCCATAATTATGTGGAAGATAACCACGATATCAATAAGATCAGCCAAGAGCAGAAAGTTCGATACTTTCTGGATTCTACAGTCCATCCCCAGGATGAAAACATCGTCATTACAGCAGAGCTTTTTTCTATTGAGAACAGAAGACAAAGACACTTAGAGGATTATCAATATGAACTTGCAAAAATGGATTATCAGGATGTCCAGGATGAGATAATAAAAAGTGTGGCCCATGACCTGAATCTTTATTTTGTGGAAAGCGGTCTTCTGGCGTTTCGACAAAGAGAAAGCCCAAAGATCGAAGCCTCTTTGCTCTATCAACAGGGAATGAAGATTCTGGAACAAAGTGGCCAGTATGAAAATATTAAGGAATGGCTTTCGGATGCTCAAGATAAATTTGATCAAGCTCTGGCTATCGATCCTGAGTTTGCTTTAGCATACTGGGGAAAAGGGGCGGTCTATGAAGCGTATTTTGTAAAGACCGACCAGAAAGAACATTTGATGCTAATGATGGAATTTTTTGAAAAAGCTTATGAGTTGAATCCCAACTTAGCTGAAACCAATGTATCCATGGGATGGGCTTATTTTTACCAAGAAGATTTGGATCAGGCTCATGAATACTTTCAAAGAGCTTTGAGAATAAACCCTGATGACCCTTTGGTGATTTCAGACGCGGCTCAGTTTCTGGTCAGCATTGGATTGTTCAAGCCAGCCCTGAAACTTTTTTCCAGAGCTATCAGAGTGGAACCTTCCTATTTGAGAGCCTATTTATTGAAATCTTCATGCCACATGTACATCGGAGAGTTTAGAAAAGGATTAAAAACCTTAGAGAAGCGGCGTGAAATTGAAAAGGACAATCCTGAAATTCACCTTTATTCTGCCAGAAACCTGATCATGATGGGTCAATTTGATCAGGCTCAAAAAGAACTCGATGAAGTCCGCAGAATTTTGAAATTGAAGCCCAGTGAATGGGAAACTTCGTTCAAACCGACCCGTGCCCTTTTAATGGCAAAAAAAGGACAAAAGGAACAAGCTTTGGAGCTTATAAAGGAAGTGGAAGATCACTACACTCTTCCCATAACCTGTGTTTATTCCATTTTGGGGATGAAAGATAAGGCTGTGGATAACATTCTCTATGGAATAGAGTATGGATTTCAGAAAAGTCAGTCTTATTTTTATGGATTTACCATCCTAAAAAATAATCCTTGCTACGATAATCTTAGGGATGCCCCCCGGTTTGTGGCAATATTGAAGCAGCAAAAAAAGAAACACAAACAGAACATGAAAAAATACAGGGATTTGCGAAACTCAATGTCATTTTCATCAGAGTTTTGAAGAAAGTGGCATTAATATAAATATCTTGTGATTTGAAAAGGAGGGTGTTATGAAAAACAGAATGGTGTTTGTTTTTTCGTTTCTGGTTCTCTGCCTATTTGTCTTGACGTTATGTGCACCTAAAGAAGAGGCGACAAAAGAGGAAGAAACTTCAGCTGTGGTGTCTCAACCCGAGGAGACCCAGGAAATGACAGAAAAAGAAGAATTGATGGCCAAGATGAACTTTAGCGATGATGTGGAAGACTATCTCTTGTCTCGGGATTGGGAGGTGAACCCTAAAGATTTGTTTTTAGATCATCTCACTCAATTAAAGGCAGAATTAGAAAAAAATTATGAGGAAGCACCAAAAATTCTGAACAAAATAGAAGCTCGGATGGAAGATGACAGTGACGTCTTGAACATGATTTCGGGCGAGGAGATCCCAGCATTTTTTCAGAAATATCCAGATAGAAATCTAAAAATTGATATCTGTTGTGTGTGTGTGGAAAGGATTTATGAGACAAAATATGTTATGGTAGACAATGAAAAAGTTGAAGTTGATCTGATTGCTTATGTGGTGCTTCAATACAGATTGGTTGATCCCAGTGAAGGAATGAACCAAGGAGGTTATATCACAATGGGATGTTATCACAGGAATGATTGTCAGTGGGGCTGTGATTTCTAGTATTCGGAAATCTTCTTTTTAAGATTTTCCAGCTTTTTACGGGCGTTTGAATCGTTTTTCCCTAGATAAATCAGGATGAATTTTTGGAATGGGAGGATAAAAATATAATTTTTACCTTGGTCCAGAAAGGATCCTCCTTCAGAAGACATCTTGAGACTTTGGAAACGCTGGTTTTGGTTTAGGTGTTTAAAGGCATTCTGAAACCATAACAGAGCCTTATCTCTGCTGGAGTATTCCAGTAAAAACACGGTGTGGTCCCTATAAAAAACAGCCGCTCCTTTTTGAATCCCAAATATATTTTCAGAATCGAATTCATACTGGTTGTAAAACGAGAGGTTCCCTTCCATAAAAACTCTGCGGACCATCTTTTTGTCACGGGCAGAGAACAAATCCATTAGAGGAGGCCTTTTTCCTCCCCCCGGCAGTTTGGCCTCCATGATTTGTGCAAACTGGATCAAAGCCCTTTGGGTGGACTCAGAGGCATCAAATCCGATCACAGTGACCACAAAATTGTTTTTCCAGAAGTTGAGATAATAGTCTTCCAGAAGCGAATCCAATCCGATATCCAGGATTTGTCCCTGGCTTCCGGTTTTAAAAGAGAACATCCCGTAAGCACTGATGGAGTCCGTCATCTCATAGAGTTCCACATTCAGGGATAGACCGCTTTGGTGTTTGTAGGACTGGATGACCGCTTTTTCAAATCCGTATTCATGGTAAATCTCAGCTCCTCCGTTGATGAGCAAAAAAAGGTCTTCTCCTTTAGCTGTTTGGGGAGCTCCCATTTGATTCCAGCCGGACAGCGCACCGGTGTCTGGAAGATATTGGACGATCCCTTGTGTGGATTCTGGCTGAAGGGAAAAAGAAAAGACAGAAACCAACCCCATAGAAATAACAAAGATTTGAAATAACGAACGGAATTTCATCCAAAATTCTTTGATCTAAATATGCTCAAGTCTCAGACAGACACCTCTTTGATTCTGACTTTGCTTAGGTCCATCTCACCTACTCCGAGATTGAAAGCTTTGGTGATCTGAAGGATGTCTTTGCCCTGCAGTCCCCACAATGTGCAGCAGTAGCTGTCCACAGCCACTCTGTCTGTCCCAGCCACAACCTTTTGAGGGGTGATGATTTCGCCGGGTCCAAAAGGACCGTTGGTGGTGATGAATTCAGTGGCATCCACAATACAGAGATCTGGCTGAATAATGGTGTTCAGATCAGCAATGCACTGCTCCAGATGGTCAATGGCATTGATGTCCGTCTGCCATCCTTTTTTATGAAAGGAACGGTTTGTTTTCCCGGAACTGAGCCCCATCAGGTTTTTCATGGTGCCTGTGAATTTGTTTCCGGCATGGTCTTTGGTGATGGGCATGTCAATAAGCACATCATAGTTATAGAATTCGTTCATGATCTGAGCTTCCCTCAGCGCAGTTCCCTTGGGGATGGAAACAGTTTTGAATTGAGAGTCGTCGCTTCGGTCCACGATCACAAGCCCGGCTCCTTGATCAGAAACCACCTTTTTCAAACCGGTGGCCTCCCAATTCTGGTCTGGTAGCTGACTGATACAGGTCACACTCTGGGCTCCGGCTTGATTGCACATTTGTATGGTGGCTTGGAGAAGGTCAGGTTTGGTGAAAGCTCCCGGATTGTTTCTCTGGGGATTGGCTAAGATCGCCACTTTATCTCCGCTGGATACAAAAGCATCCATGCCCCCGAGATGATCCACAGCATTTGTGGTATTGAGCGCATAGTCTTGACCTTGAACCACAGCAATATCCACAGCTCCAGCCTGTTCTTTCATGGCTGTTTGTTGGCTTGTGCAGCTTGAGGTCACTCCCCATCCCAAGAAGGACAGGGCTCCCATGGACGCACTCTTTTTAATGAAATCACGGCGGTTTATCTTTTTGCTCATATCAGCCTCCTATAGCAAAGAATGTCTATCAGCACATTTATATAGGAAATGAGGTCAAATGTGAAGTCCTCTATGAAATCAATTTGTGATTGTATTCTGTTTCTCCTTTGGATTGAAATAAAAAAGGTTTCAGATAAACAAGCCGTTGTATTATAATCTGTGCAGGATGATAAAACAAAAAGATCCCATTTATCTGAATGCAAACTGATAATAGATTGAGATTTCCCTCCTAAGGCATGAGCACATGATTGATGCAAATATCATTGAAGGAAAGAGATTGTTCTGTTTGGTGGATGGCGAGCATTATCCTCCAGTAACAAAATGGACCATCCGTGAACTTGAAAGATCTGGAGGAAATGTAGCGGGGCTGTTGTTTGTCGGGGGAACTGAAAAAGTGCAGAACGCAGTCCAAGAATTGCAAAGCAGCCAGAATAAATACCGGATTTATATGGGAGGGAGCTATTTTCAACAGACTCTGGGGATTCTCCAAAAAGCAGTCAATGAAACCGATTGTGAAGTGGTGGTGGACCTTTCGGATGAACCGGTGGTTGATTATGACCAGAGGTTTCGGATCGCTTCCCTTATTTTGTATGAAGGCCGGATTTATGTCGGAGCTGATTTTCACTTCAAACCTCCAGCTCAAAATAAAATTCTTAAAAAGCCCAGTTTGAGTATTATAGGAACCGGAAAGCGAGTGGGAAAAACCGCGGTCAGTGTGACCATTGCCCGCCTCCTTGACAAGAACGCATTTGATCCGGTTGTGGTGGCAATGGGAAGAGGAGGCCCTCCAGAACCAGAAGTCATCATTCCTGACAAGCTGGATGTGTCCGCGGATTTACTCATCAGCATTGCGGAAAAAGGAGGCCATGCTGCCTCAGATTATTGGGAGGATGCTGTGCTGGCCGGAGTCCCGACAGTAGGCTGTCGGAGATGCGGGGGAGGAATGGCCGGAAGTCCTGTTTTGTCCAATGTACTGGAAGGGGCCGAAAAAACCAATGAAATGCCTGAAAAATTTGTGATCATGGAGGGATCAGGGCCCACTCTTCCGCCAGTGGCCACAGATGCCTCTATCGTCGTGGTGGGGGCAGCTCAGCCTCTCAGGCATATCGCAGGATTTTTCGGAGAATACCGTTTGATGCGCTCGGACCTTGCGGTGGTGACCATGTGCGAAGAGCCCATAGCTTCTCAAGAGAAAATCAAACAATTGGAAAAAGAGATCCTCCGTCTTTGTCCTGAAATGGATATTGCGCTCACTGTATTCAGGCCAGAGCCCCACGATGATATCACCGGACGAAATGTTTTTATGTCTGTGACAGCAAAACCAGTCATGAAGGACATTTTAAGCCGTTATGTGGAAGAGACCTTCCAGTGCACTGTGGTCGGGATTTCCACAAATCTGTCTAACAGGAAGAAGCTGAAGAATGATTTAGAGGAGGGGCTGAAAAAAGCAGATGTGCTGCTGACTGAAATCAAGGCGGCTTCTATTGATGTGGCGGCAAAAACAGCTCAAGAACAGGAATGTGGCATTGTGTTCATGCACAATAAATCTGTGTTGATCGGGGGGAATGTTTCAGATCTTGAAAAAGCTGTTTTGGATCTGTGTCAATCTGTTTTTAAAGGGGGTAAAAAGTGACAGAGGTGATCAAAGGGAAAAAGCGTTATCCTTTTTCAAAGGGGATTCTGGCCAAATCCATCACCCGTACGGGCATTCCGATGAGTGAGATCTATGAAATCGTGGAGGAGGTCCAGAGAAAGCTGACAGGCCAGAGCAGGCAAGAAGTGGAGAGCGGGTCCATCAAATGCCTGGTGAGTGAGTGCCTACTCACGCGAGGGTATGAGACTGAGGAGCGTTATTATCGGATCACCAGAGAGATCAAATATCTGCGCAAGCCCATGGTGATCATGATCGGAGGGAGCACCGGAGTCGGAAAATCGACCATAGCTGCTGATATCGCTCACCGGCTTGGGATCACCCGTTCCATCGGATCAGACGGAATCAGAGAGATTATGAGATATATGGTGCCTTATGATTTCATGCCTATCCTTCATGAATCCAGTTTCACTGCAGGGAAAAGAATGGAGAATCCTTTTGTCAAAGAGAATCTTATTTTTGCATTCACTCAGCAGGTCAATTCAGTGGCTGAAGGAGTCCTTGCTTTTATCAAAAGAGGAGTCACTGAGGGGATCCACACCATGATCAACGGTATCCACTTGGTGCCTGGTCTGATCGACCTCACCAAAGAAAAAAAGGATATGTTCTGCTTTCACTATATTCTGCATATATCAGATGTGCAGAATCATATTCAGCAGATTTATTTCCGCTCTGAAGGAAGCCGTCGAGATCCGGAGCGGTACGTGGATCAGATCAAAAACATTACCGAGATCCAGAAGTTTATCAAAGATATGGCTTTGGAAAACGGAGTGATGATTATTGAAAATGACAATATAGACAAAACCATAGCTACTATAATGGATGATATCATCTGCACACTGGAACAGGAGGTCAGTCAATGAACACACGCTATTCTGCTTTTTACGACTTGAAAAGACCGGTCAGGGAGGTGGTCACCAAAAGGCTTATTGGAATCAATCAAGAGGCTTCTTTCAAAGAGGGAGTGTCCAAAATGGTGGAGTTCAATATCAGCTCATTGGTCATCACAGACAATGGCCGGGTGGTGGGTTTCATGACCGATACGGATGTGAAGAGGGCCGTTGCCCAGGGATTCACTCCGGAGATGAAAATGAAGCAGGTTATGACAACTGATTTGATCACAGTTAATATCAGCACAACCATAAGAGAAGTCCTTGAAACCATGTCCAAAAATAAAATAAAGCATTTATTGGTGACCGAACAAGGAAAAGTAGTGGGCATTGTGACCATAAGGGACCTGGAGCATATGGTGAGACAGACACTGGAGACCTATATTTCAAGGGAATAGAATGAGGATTCTGCACATATCAGACACTCATATCGGGGTTGGTTCAGCTTTCAATTCAGAGGCTTTTGAGCATGTTTTCAAAGAAGTCAAAGATGGAGTCTATGATTTAGTCATTCATTCCGGAGATATCACTCAGGGAGGGCGAACACAGGAATTCAAAAAGGCCAGAGAAATTTTATCCTGCACCGAGACCCCTTGTATCATGCTTCCAGGAAATCATGACGCCCGTTCAGGAGGGCTTTTTCTGTTTGAAAAATATATCGGTCCCTTAAACGGAGTGAGAGAAGTGGGAGATGCGGTCATCATCTATGTCAACAGTGCTTTTGAGGACAGCGATCAAGGCCGTGTGGGCATGGTGAAGTTCAATATGATGCGGGATGCTCTCAACAAATATGGTGAAAAACCTATTAAAATATTGGCCATTCATCATCATATCATCCCCATTCCCATGGCAGGCCGAGAGCGGAATGTTTTATACAATGCTGGAGATATCCTCGAATTGATTTTAAAAGAAGACCTTGACCTGGTTCTTTCAGGGCATCGTCATTATCCCAATATCTACCAGATTGAAAACACGGTTTTTATCAATGCGGGAACAGCCAGTGCGACAAAGACTCGATACGGAGATATCAACTCCTACAATGTCATAGAGATCAAAGATAAAGAGCGGAAAGTCAAGACCTTACGCATAGACGGGAAAGTTCAGCAGTATTCCTTTGCCAAGCGCAAGAGACGAATTTTTTCTGACTTTGGAAAGAGAGAATTCAGAGCCATTCAGGTAGCCAACACATTGATTTCTGATTCCAGGCCGTTTTTGAAGCGCAATTTCACCAATGCCATGGCCACTATAGAAGAACTGAAACCAGATCTCCTGGTTCACTGTGGCGGGATTGTCCGAGAAGGGATAGCAGGGGATTATGATTATGCGCTCAGCCTCTTATCTGAGTTTGACTTTCCCATCCTTTACACTCCGGCCGGGCGCGATATCAATTATTTAGGATACTATCTTTTTCCCACGTATTTTGGTTTGATCGACCAGAGATTTTCAAACGAGACGATTTTGTTTCAGGGAATCAGTTCGGCTCAATATGATTCCCAGGAGGGAATAGTAGGTCCCAGTCAGAGAAAAGCTCTTCTGGAAAAACTTCAGTCTCCGGAAGACATCAAAGCTGTGTTTCTTCATCACAATGTGCTTCCCATTCCACACAGCAGGGAGAAGGGTCTTTTGGAAGACAGTGGGGACCTGCTGCGGGACCTGGCCAATGCTCGAGTGGACCTTATTCTCACTGGCACGTCTTCTCATCCTTTTGCTGCCCAGGTCGAGGACTCTATTGTGGTCAATGCCAATTCATTGAGCAGTATATACCAGAGAAGTGTGTTCGGAAATTCGTTCAATATTATTGATATCTATGAGGGGGCGATTGCTGTTTTTGAAGTGAACAGCCTGTGGGGCCGCCAACGTCTTTTAGGGATATGGGAGAGAAATAAAAACACGGATCACTCCTAGAGAGCGGAAAAAGGAAGCGATTCGGTTCATAAACGGGTCTCCTCAATGAACAGGTTTTCCAAGATAGAGAGCACCCTGTTAATTTGTTATTTTTGGGGAGAAAGCCGGATACAGAAAGGCTCAAAAAGAGAATTTCTGGATCCAGCAGAGTGAGGTTTTTAGGAAGGCTTTCCCGCAAAACGCTTCCGGACATCTATTCGGCCGGCGATGTCTTGATCTGCCTGAATGACATGGATTCATTGGGATGGAGGGCTTTAGAAGCTCAGGCCTGTGGACTTCCGGTGGTGGTCTCAAAAGAATTTGCTTCCAAAGAGGGGATGGAGGATAAAGTCACATATACCATAGAGCCAGGAGGGTGTTTGGAAGAGTGGCCAAAAAAATCGAAGAAATCTTCCTGATGAAGAATCAAAATCAAATAGACTATCAGAAAATGAGAAAACAAGTCTACAGCCGGGTTGCAAAAGAATACAGTTGGGAGCTGGTGGCTGATCATATTTTTGGTAAGAAATAGCCTTTGCATTTCATTGAATGACTCAATTCTCATCTTCATCTTGAATGCAATTATGTTTTGAATTTTATCCTTCTTTTTTATATCCTATTTTTGATATGGATGGATTTATGAATGGAGGTCATCTATGGGAGTAAAAAGAAGAGATGTTCTTAAATTAGGAGCCTGTACAGCAGGAGCGGCTTTATTGGGCTCCCGCTGTGCGTCTGATCAGAATGAGATCAAAAAAGATGATCCGATCAGCCGACTCAGCCCTATGACTGATGATGTCGTTCCCATTTCCGATGGGGAACGGATCGAACGGATGGATAAAGCAAGACGTCTGATGAAGGAAAACGGAATTCAAGCCCTGTATATAGAGCCTGGTTCCAGCATGTTTTATTTCACAGGTGCCAGATGGTGGAACAGCGAGAGGATGTTTGCGCTGATCCTTCCGGCTCAGGGAGATCTGGTGTGGATCTGCCCGGCTTTTGAAGAAGGAAGAGCCAGAGAACAGGTCCGGTTTGGTGAGGATATCAGGACCTGGGAAGAACACCAGAGTCCCTATAAACGGGTGGCCCAGGCTTTTCAGGACAGAGACATCCGTTCAGGAAAGATCGGGATTGAGGAGAGAGTGAGATTTTTCCTTTTTGACGGAATCCGGAAGCAGGCCCCTTATCTGGAATACGTGAGCGCGGACCCGGTCACCGTGGAATGTCGTGTGCACAAATCCCCGGCTGAGCTCGCTCTCATGCAGAAAGCAGCAGATATCACCATCCAAGCTTACAAAGCTTCTGTGGCCATGCTGAAGAAAGGAATGACCAAGGAGGATTTCAGAGAGATCTCTTCAGCAGCCCATCAAGCCCTGGGTGTGAGCGGCGGAATCAATGCTCAAATCGCTGAAGCTTCGGCCAGCCCGCATGGGAGTGTGAAAAGGATCGAGCTGAAAGAAGGAGATATTGTCCTTATGGACGGAGGCTGCGGTGTGGATGGATACAGGTCTGATATCAGTCGGACCATTGTTTTTGGAGAGCCGACTCAGAAGCAGACAGAGATGTGGAATCTGGCAAAAAGAGCTCAGACAGCTGCCTTTGAAAAAGCCGGACTTGGAGTGCCTTGCGAGGATGTGGATGCAGCGGCCCGGAAAGTGTATAAGGACTATGGTTTTCCCGGAGGATATGAACTTCCCGGGTGTCCTCACCGCACCGGACACGGCATTGGTTTAGACGGCCATGAATGGATCAATCTGGTCAAAGGAAACAAACGGCCCATGGAGCCGGGAATGTGTTTCAGCAACGAGCCTATGCTGGTGCTTCCCGGAGAGTACGGAATCAGGCTGGAAGACTGCATCTATATCACAGAACAGGGACCCGAGTACTTTTCTCTGCCTTCGCCGTCTATTGACAGACCTTTTGCATAAATAAGATTTTCAGCTTGAAGTGGAGACTTTCAATCCCTGAAGGTTGAGAGAAACAGGGATGTGTTGGATTCCCTTTCCCAGCGAGGCGATCTCCTTCAGCATCTCTTTTTTTTCACTCTTCCGGGCACTGCTCAGCAGGGTGAGAGAGCCTCCTTGTCCACCTGCGCCATTGACTTTCCATCCAGCGGCATGATGTTTTTGAGCGATCCGAATCACGGACTCGGCTTGACTGGAGATGAGTTTGGAATGAAGAGAGCGCTGACATTCATTGTTATCGATCATGGTTTTTCCAAAGGATTCCAGGTCTCCTTGGCTCAAAAGGTTTCTGGCTTTTTGAGCCAGATCTCTCATTTGATGGATCAATTTGAATTGACTGCCCTTTTTTTCCAGGAAGCGGATGACCTCCTCATGAAGCGCAGATGAACTGTGTCCGCTGCCCAAATAAACAAGACAGATTCGCTGGTTCAGATTTTTTTTGATATTCTGTTTGAGTTTCAATTTGGTGACATTTGCCTGGGGATATCTGTACATGTCAACAAAGCACACACCCCCGTAAGCTGCACAGATTTGGTCCTGGATCCCGCTCTGCCATCCCAATTTTTCTGTTTCTACTTGATGGGCTAAAGAGGCGATCTCGGACGCAGAGCGTTTATGGGGAGTGATTTGATCAAGGGCTCCCAAAAGGGCCGCGCACACAGAAGCCGAGGTTCCGGTGGAACTTCCTGCTGGAATCCGGGAGTGAATTTTTATCTCTAGTTTGAACTTCTTGGGTACGGAGATGGAATGGATGGCAGCCTGGAGTAAAGGGTGCTGATCATATTTAGGGTGATCAGGGTCGACCTGAAAGGTTTCACCGTAGTTTTGAGTATGAATGGTCACCCTCTCTTTTTCATTCTTGATATTTTCCCAGACTTTTATGCTCACATCCACACCTGGAGAGACCGCCATGTTGAGCACTTTTCCTTTTTTTGCAAACCAGGTATCGGTCCAACCGCCGATATCATTGATTCGGACAGGAGTGTGAGACTGGATTGTTTTTATGATTTTGACCCCTTTGCTTTTCTTCATTCCAAATGTTCTTTCACTGACTGAATACGATTGGGCACCCTCACAATATTATCATAATTCAGGAGACGAAAAAAGCATGGAAAATTAAAATTCTATAATATAGAAAAATAACTTGACTTGATGAAATTAAATTCTATAATATAGAAAAAAGGATATTCTCATGAAATATTTATCGCGTCCGGAAGAATTGATTCTTCTCACAGTTTGGAAGCTCAAGGATGAAGCTTATGGCGTTCAAATCCGCAAATATGTTCAAAAAATGACCGGCAAATACTGGTCCATTGGGTCCATTTATGTGCCTCTGGACAGATTGGAAAACAAAGGTTTTTTGGAATCAGAAAAAGGAGAAGCCACCTCAGAGCGCGGCGGGAAAAGTAAGCGTTATTACCGGATCACCCAGGAGGGTCTGGACCAGTTAGAGGCCCTGCAGGAGATTCACAAAAAATTCTGGCAGGACCTGCCTGACGCTTCATTCAAAAAAAGTTAAAGAGACCGGAAATGAGAAATATAAAATTCCGTCCTCCCCGTTTGGGAAAATTTTTTCTTTTGATTCTTATGAATTACAAACACCCTCACTGTATAGTGGGAGATTTGGAAGAGCAGTTCCATGAGCTGGCTAAAGACAGAGGGATATTGAGGGCGAGATTGTGGTATTGGCGGCAGGTCATAAGTGCGGTTCCAACCTACATGAAGAATGCTTTTTATTGGGGACTTACTATGTTTTCTAACTATCTCAAAATCGTATTCAGAAACATAAAAAAGAACAAAGTTGATTCATTCATTAATATCGCAGGTCTTTCGGTAGGGATTGCCAGTTTCATCCTGATTGGTCTTCATGTCAAAGAGGAGTTGTGCTATGACCAATTCCATGAGAAGGGAGATCGGATCTAC
>WJMT01000090.1 GCA_014727835.1 Candidatus Aminicenantota bacterium
GGATACAGCCTGGATGAGCCAACAAGAACAAGATCAACCGGAGCCTGCTGAAAAAGAAGTGCTGAATAACATCCTGCGCGACCGGACCGATGCTGAAGTTTTTAAAATCACCATAGAATTCGGATACAAACCCACCAAAAAATACAAAAAAGCAGTGGATATCGCCAAAAAGCTCGCCACCTACAAGGAGAAAGGAGAGGGGGATCGGATCCGGCATTCCGTCACCTTTACTCCCCAGGAGGCAGAAAGCCTGTTCCAGGTCTTTAACATTGTGGTGGACTGGGAAAAGACAGACATTTTCGTCAACCACAAAAAACTACCCTATGCCCACTCCCTTTGGGTGCCCCTTATGTGGTTTTACCGGGTTTGACCCCCCTATCAACTATGGGATTTCCTCCATCTCAGCCGTGAAATGACGAAGGTATGGCGCCTGATGAACCATTCTGAATCCCTTTATATGTTTGCGCTTTTGATAAGTCCGAATCACGGCTTCTGCTATAAAATTGAAATGAGACAATGTGTAGACACGCCTGGGAATAGCCAGCCGCACCAGCTCTAGTTCGGGGAAAATCTCTTTTCCGGTTTTTTTGTCTGTCTTTCCGAACATCACTCCGCCGATTCCCACAGTCCGGATCCCCGCCTCCCTGTACAGAGCTACGGTCACAGCCCAGGCTGGATACTGATTCCGGGGAATATGAGGGAGAAACCGGTCGCCCAGCAAATAAACCGCATGGCCTCCGGGGGGAGAATACACAGGAACTCCTTGTTTGTTAAGGCATTCCCACAAATACCTCACCTGACCGATGCGGTGCTCCAGATAGTCTTCTTCCAGCACTTCTTTGAGACCTCTGGAAACAGCCTCAAGGTCACGTCCAGCCAATCCTCCATATGTGGCGAATCCTTCGCTTCGGATCAGATTGTATTTGAGTTTTTCAGCCAGCTCATCATCATTCACAGCAACAAATCCACCGATGTTGACCAGCGCATCTTTTTTAGCGCTCATTGTGGCGCCATCTGCGTAAGAAAAAATCTCATTCACGATTTCAGGAATGGATTTTCCAGAATACCCGGACTCATATTTTTTTATGAAATAGGCATTTTCAGCAAACCGGCATGCATCCAGATACAAAGGGATGTTGTGTTTCCGGCAGATCCGGCTGACATCTTTGATGTTTTTCAAAGAAACCGGCTGTCCTCCTCCGCTGTTATTGGTGATCGTGATCATCACAAAGGGAATATTTTGGGGATTTTTCTTTGAAATGAACTGTTCCAGCTTTTTGATATCCATATCTCCTTTAAACAGTGCCTCTTTATCAGGGTCATAAGCGCTGTCCTGTACCAAATCATCACAAACCACACCCCTGAACTCAAGATTAGCCCGGGTGGTATCAAAATGGATATTATTGGGCACATAATCGCCTTTTTTTGTGGTCACCTCAAAGAGGATCCGTTCTGCAGCCCGCCCCTGATGGGTGGGGATCACATGTTTGAATCCAAACACATCCCGGACTGTTTTCTGAAAATGGAAATAATTTCGGGATCCGGCATAGGACTCATCACCGGTCATGATTCCCGCCCACTGATGATCGCTCATGGCTGAAGTGCCGCTGTCTGTCAAAAGGTCAATGTAGACCTTTTCAGAGGGGATAGTAAAGACATTATAACCGGAATCCTTGAGAGCCTGTTCTCTCTGTTTTTGGTTCAGTTTTTTTATAGGTTCAACACTTTTGATTTTATACGGTTCCAATGGATAATTTGATTCGCTCACCCAGGCCTCCTTTGAAGATTTGTCTTTATCTGGTTCTAAAATGAAACCAGGTTTTTAAATTCTTTATAACGCTTTTTGATTTCAGATTGGGTCACTGTCATCAACCGGTCTGTGCCAAAGTCCTCGATCGTGAATGAGGCCATCACACTTCCATACACAGCAGCCCGTCTGATGTCCTTTTCTTCAAATGACTTCACCTGGTCCAAGTACCCTAAAAACCCCCCGGCAAAGCTGTCTCCAGCACCGGTCGGATCTCTCACATCTTCGCAGGGATGGGCCGGTATTCCAGAGATGAATTGATCTTCAACGATGATCACTCCGTGTTCGCCCTTTTTGATCACCACAAAAGAAGGTCCCTGCTCCAGCATTTTTCGCCCAGCTATGATGAGATTGTTCTCTTGGGTGATTTTTTTGACTTCCTCATCATTGCCAAAAAAAATATCGACCTTGCTGATCACCTCCAGCAAAGACTTCTTCCTGTTCTCAATGTACAAATTAATGGTATCCATGGCAGTAAGCTGAGGATTTTTCACTTGAGAGAGCACATCCAGCTGAAGTTCCGGGTCTATGGTTCCCAAAAACACAATATCCGCTTCCCTATAATCTGGAGGCAGTTCAGGCTTGAAATCTTGAAACACATTGATTTCTGTCTTGAGAGTGGTTCTTTGATTGGGGTTTTGTCCGTAACGGCCTTCCCAAAAAAAGGTCTTTCCCTCTTCTAGGGTCATTCCCCTGGTGTCAATCCCTTTTTTATTGAATTTCTTGATTATTTCCCTGGGAAAGTCTTCTCCTGCCACAGATACAATTTTGGGCTTTGTGAAATAGCTGGCTGCCAGAGAAGCATAAGAACACGACCCTCCAACAATCCTCTCCCTTCTATCAAAAGGAGTCTCTATGGTGTCCAAAGCTGTAGATCCGATAATGACTAAGCTCATTTATTTGCTTCCTTTCGTTTCCTAGTTCAAATATTTGCTGATAATGAGGTCTATTTTTTTTCGGGTAAACGAGGGGATTCTACTGGGATCTGTGACAATGGCGTTTTTCAATGCATCCCCACATTCACAAGCTCTATCCTCACATTCCGGAAGGTCCTTGACTGCTTTTTTGATGAGATTTTTGGCATTTTTCACATTTTTTTCCATATTCTCCAGTATCATTTCCACTGAAACAGGCCCTTCGGATTCATGCCACACATCATAATCTGTAACCAGGCTCATGCTGGCATAACAGATTTCTGCTTCCCGGCACAATTTCGCCTCTGTAACCCCGGTCATTCCGATCACATCACATCCCCACTTCCTATAAATTTGAGATTCCGCAATGGTGGAAAAGTGTGGACCCTGGATGCACACATAAGTCCCCTTGTTATGAACTCTGAGATCCATTCCTTTGCCGGTTTCATACAGCACCCGGGACATATCCGAACACACGGGATTGGCGAAACCGATATGAGCAACCACTCCCCCTCCGAAAAAAGAACAGTCTCTGTGTGTCTTGTCATAAAACTGATCCGGAAACACAAGATCTCTGGGCTTGATTTCTTCTTTGAGAGATCCCACTGAATTGACAGAAATGATGCGGCTGACTCCCAGTATTTTGAATCCATAGACATTCGCCCTATAGTTGATTTCCGAAGGGAGGATCCTGTGTCCTCTTCCATGTCTGCTGAGAAAAGCAATTCTTTTGCCCTCTAAAACACCTAACGTATAAGCATCTGAAGGCCATCCAAAAGGAGTCTTCAGTTCAAGGGTTCGAAGGTCCTGAATTCCTTCCATATCATAGAGACCCGTGCCTCCCAGGATGCCGATATCTGCAGTGGGCTTGTCTTTTCGGCTTGAATCCGTCATGTCTCCTCCTTGATTTCTTCTGGATAACTCAGGTCTCATATAATTTATAACTAATGGGAGAGGAAATCAAGAAAGTGCACAAACAAACATGATTCCATGCTGCAGACAGGGGCTCTCCTCTGTTTTCCTGCTTGAGGTTTGAGGCCAATTCAGTTATTCTATGGCGAAGGAAATCTTTATGATCAACAAAGATCTTATCTTGGATACAGTGAAGCTGCTCAGAAACGCAGAACGCATCATTGCCTTTACAGGATCCGGAGTCTCTGCTGAATCCGGGATTCCCACCTTTCGAGGAAAAGACGGTTTGTGGAGACAATTCAGAGCCCAAGACCTGGCGACACCTCAGGCCTTTGCTGATAATCCCAGACTTGTCTGGGAGTGGTATGACTGGAGAAGGCAAATCATTTCAGAAAAAAAACCCAATCCCGGTCATCAAGCCCTTGCCGAGTGGAGCAAGATGTTTCCATCTGTTCACATCATAACCCAAAACATCGACGGGTTTCACCAGAAAGCCGGCTCTGAGGACATCCATGAACTTCACGGAAACATCTGGAAATTGAGGTGCACAGAACAAGGAACCATCAGAGAAGACCACACCGTGCCCCTTAAAGAAACCCCCCCCAGATGTCCCAAATGCGGCGCCCTCATGAGACCTCATGTGGTGTGGTTTGGAGAGGCCTTGGATATGGATGTCCTGAATCAGGCAGTGAGCTTGAGCTCCAAGGCAGATGTGATGTTTGTCGTCGGCACTTCGGCTCTGGTTTATCCGGCTGCCTCCATTCCTTTCACTGCCCTGGAGTCCGGAGTCAAAGTCATAGAAATCAATCCAGAGTCCACTCCCCTCACGTCCAATGCAGACATCAGTATCAGAGGAAAAGCCGGAGATGTGCTTCCCAAAATCACAAAAAAATTCCAAAGAAAACCAAACCGTTCAGAGGAAAAAGAAAAATGAAATACGCCTATTTTGATGCCTCATCAGGAGTGAGCGGAGATATGACCCTGGGAGCTCTTTTGGACTTGGGCGCAGATACCGTGCTTTTTCAAGACCAAATCGCCTCATTGAATCTCCCTGTTGAAATCAAAGTCAAAGAGACCCAAAGAGCTTCCCTCAGAGCGCTTAAAGTGGATGTTTCGGTAAACAGAACCGATCATCAATCCAGAAAATGGGCTGATATTGAACACATCATCCAAAAAAGTTCTTTTTCCGACACCGTCAAACAAAGAGCAAGTTTGATCTTCAAGAGCCTGTTTCAAGCTGAAGCCAAAGTGCATGGAAGGGATTTTTCTTCCACCCATCTTCATGAAGCCGGCGCAGATGATGCTATTGTGGATATCCTGGGAACCTGTCTGCTGGCAGAACAGCTCAACATCAATGAATTTTACTCTTCCCCCTTGAATTTAGGCAGTGGTTTTGCTCGATCCGCACACGGCACATATCCGGTCCCCCCTCCTGCAGTGGCAGAACTTCTCAAAGACATCCCTGTTTATTCAGAACACATCCAAAAGGAATTGGTCACTCCCACTGGTGCGGCTATCATTTCATCTATAGTGACAGATTTCAATCTTTTCCCGGAACTGATGTATGAAAAAGTTGGCTGCGGTGCCGGAGGAAGAGATTTCAAGAGATTCCCCAACATCCTGCGCATTTTTTATGGAGAAACAGACGCTTACAGCCCAAAACAGCGAATCTATCAGATCGAAGTCAACATCGATGATTCCAATCCCCAGATTTTAGCAGCATTCCTAGATAAAGCCCTAGAAAAAGGGGCCCTGGATGTATTCATGACACCAGTGGTCATGAAAAAAAACCGAATGGCCACAAAATTGACCTTGCTTGCAGAATTCAATAAAATAGTACCATTAACAGCTCTGGTGTTTGAGGAGACCAGCTCCATAGGACTCAGATATTTTCCGGTCAGAAGAGAGATACTCAAACGGAAGAGAATCAATGTCACAGTTATGAATGAGACCATCTCTGTCAAAGTCGCAGAATTTCAAGGAAAACCCATCAATTTTCAGCCGGAATTTGCCGACTGCAAAAAAGTGGCGGACAAAAAAAATCTTCCCCTTAAAAAGGTCATGGAACTGGCCATCAAAGAATTGAACACCGGAAAAAAGGAATAAAGGCATCCATTTGAGGAGAAAACAGTGAATTCAAAAAAAATCAAGCAGGGCGTCAAACTCATCCTGGAAGGAATCGGAGAAGACACCACACGTCCTGGAATTCAGAAAACGCCCCAAAGAGTGGTCTCCATGTTCCAGGAGATCCTGGAAGGAACAGAAAAAGATCCCGCAGAATTTCTCCATCCCATAAAGGGAGAAAAACACGATGAGCTGGTGATCATCAAAAACATTCCCTTGTATTCCATGTGCGAACATCATCTGCTTCCGTTTGCAGGAGAGGCCCATGTGGCTTACATCCCCAAACAGGGACGCATCGTGGGATTGAGTAAAATCGCCCGGGCTGTGGAAGTGTTTTCGCGGCGGCTCCAGGTCCAGGAAAGACTCACCAAACAGATCGCAGACACCATAAACGAAAATTTGAAACCTTTAGGGGTCATGGTAGTGATCGAAGCAGAACATATGTGTATGTCCATGAGAGGGGCGAAAAAGCCCAAATCTCTGACTGTGACTTCAGCTGTCAGAGGATCTTTTCGCACTTCCAGCGCCACACGCACAGAAGCTATGACTTTAATCAGAGGAGGACTGACCAGTGGACGAGAGACATAAAAAGACTTTCTACATCACCACACCGATCTATTATGTGAATGATGTCCCTCATATCGGGCACGCTTACACCACCATCATCGCAGATGCCATCAGCCGCTATAAAAAACTGGACGGCAAAAAAGTCTTTTTTTTGACCGGAACTGACGAACACGGACAAAAAATCGAAAAAAGCGCTCAGGAAAAAGGAATGGAGCCCATTGAGCTGGCCGACAGAGTAGTCAAACGGTTTAAAAGCCTCTGGAAGAAATTGAACATCTCTTATGATTATTTCATCCGGACCACGGAAAAAAGGCATGAAAAGGGAGTGCAGGAGCTTTTTCAGAACCTCAAGGAGAAAGGAGACATCTATAAAGGGGAGTACAAAGGATATTACTGTGTGAGCTGTGAAAACTTTCTTTCTGAAGATGTGCCCTTGGAGAAAGAGGGACATAAAATATGCCCGGACTGCGGTAAAGAGGCAGGGAAAGTCTCTGAAAAATGCTACTTTTTCCGTCTATCTGCTTATCAGGATAAACTTTTGGAGCTGTATGAAAAAAAACCTCTTTTCGTAAGACCTCAAAGCCGAATGAATGAGATCAGAAGTTTTGTGGAAAAAGGGCTTAAGGATCTGAGCATCACCCGATCCACTGTGAAATGGGGAATTTCAGTCCCGGATGACCCGGAACAGTCCATTTATGTGTGGTTTGATGCCCTGAACAATTATCTGACCGGAATCGGATATGGATGGAACAAAGACCTGTATCAGTCTTTCTGGCCCCCGGATATCCATATGATCGGAAAAGATATCCTCAGGTTCCATGCGGTGTACTGGCCTGCGTTTCTCATGGCCGGAGATTTTCCGCTTCCCCAAACTGTGTACGGTCATGGGTGGTGGCTTAAAGACAAAACAAAGATGTCTAAATCAAAAGGAAATGTACTTGATCCGCACATTATTCTTAAAAGATTTGGAACAGATCCTCTGAGATATTTTCTGCTCCGGGAAATCCCCATCGGACTGGACGGAAATTTTTCCCACGAGGGCTTTATCCACAGATGCAACTCTGATCTGGCTAATGATTTGGGCAATTTGGTCCAGAGAACCCTCACCATGATCCGGAAATATTTTGACGGAAACATACCCACTCTCGGTGAAGAACTGAGCGATGACATCAGCCTCAGAAAAAGATTTGATGCTCTGAAATCAAGAGTCGCTGACTTTTATGACAATCACTCCATAAACAAAGCTCTGGAAGAGATATGGACCTATATCAATTCTGTCAATAAATACCTGGCTGACAGTGAGCCGTGGAGCTTAGCCAAGGATGAAACTCAAAAAGAGCGGCTGGCCCGTATTCTGTATCAGACCGCCTGCGCTCTGCGGGGAATCAGCTATTTCCTGTATCCGGTCATGCCTGAATCCGCACAAAAGATCTGGGATTTCTTGGGAGAAGAAACAAAAATTGAACAGGCATCTCTTCCTGATTTGAAGTTTGAAGACTACAAAGCTTACCGTGAAATCTTAAAGCCTGAACCCATATTTCCTAGAGTGGACCTCAAAGATTTTCTCAAAGACGAACCAAAAGCCGCTCAAGGCGAACCCAAAAAGGAGGGAAAAATGAGTCAAATATCTTTCAATGAATTTAAAAAAATGGATTTAAGAGTCGCTGAGATTCTGAGTGCTGAAAAAGTGGAAGGAACCCGAAAGCTCGTTAAGCTGGAAGCTGACATCGGAGATGAAAAAAGACAGATGGTGGCCGGCATTGCAGATACCTATGAACCTGAAGAACTGGTGGGAAAAAAGCTGGTGGTGATCGCCAATCTCGAACCCGCCACCATACACGGAATCGAATCTCAAGCCATGCTTCTGGCAGGTGTTAAAGAAGACGGCACAGCCGTGATTCCTTTTTTTGTTGAAGACATCCCCACCGGCTCCAAGGTCCAGTAATTTAGATTTATTCTTCATTGACACTTTTTTTATTCCCTGTTCCTTTCCTTTGACCCTCTTCTCAATAGCCTTATTTTGCATCAAAATAAATTTCCAGCGGTTTTTTTCCATTTTTTAGTTAATATCAAAGCATCAGGAGCTGTTCCAGCTGAGACGATCTTGGCTGCAGTGATAGCCTCTCATTGACTTTATTTTTTGAAATTGATAATCTTTTCATACATTCCAACTATCTGAGGGAAAATGACCACAATCTGCCCGAAATGCCAGCATGAAAATCCTGAAGGCACTGTTTTTTGCGGAAAATGCGGTACTCCCCTTCCCTCCCAGAAAAACACCCTCACAAAAACCATGGAGACTCCCAAAGAAGAGCTGACCACTGGTTCCACTTTTGCCAAAAGGTATCAAATCATAGAAGAACTGGGAAAGGGCGGAATGGGGAGAGTTTATAGAGCCATTGACAAAAAACTGAATGAAGAAGTGGCTCTCAAATTGATCAAACCTGAAATCGCTTCGGATAAAAAGACCATCCAAAGATTCAGCAATGAGCTGAGAGTGGCCCGGAAGATGGCACACAAAAGCATCGGTAGGATGTATGAGCTTATGGAAGAGAGAGGCACTCACTTTATCACCATGGAGTATGTCCCTGGAGAGGACTTGAAGAGCTTTATACGACGAGCGGCTCCCTTAAGCACAGCCCGGACTCTATCCATTGCCAAGCAGGTCTGTGAAGGATTGTCTGGAGCACATGATCTTGGAGTGATCCACCGGGACCTCAAGCCTCAGAACATTATGGTCGATAAACAGGGGAACGCCCGGATCATGGATTTTGGGATAGCCCGCTCCCTGAAGGGAGAAGGCATCACCGGGGCCGGAGTGATGATCGGCACTCCGGAGTATATGAGTCCGGAACAGGTGGAAGGCAAGGATGTTGACCAGAGGTCTGATATCTACTCACTGGGCGTGGTCCTTTATGAGATGGTCACCGGACAGGTTCCTTTTGAGGGAGACACTCCCTTTACTATTGGCGTCAAACATAAGAGTGAGATGCCCAAAAACCCCCAAGAGCTGAACACACAGATGCCGGACGAATTAAGCCGGGTGATCCTGAAATGTCTGGAAAAGGATAAGAAAAATCGCTTTCAGAGTGCTGCAGAGGTGCGCTCAGAGCTCGAGATAATCGAACAGGGAATTCCCACTACTGAGAGAAAAATCCCCAAGAAAAAGCCCCTCACCTCCAGGGAGATCACAGTCACTTTTGGTTTGAAAAACCTTTTCATTCCTTTTCTCGCTGTGGCGGCAGTGGTGATCGCAGTCCTCGTGCTCCTGAAGCCTTGGTCACAAAAGGAGGTTGTTCCACTCCCCTCAGACAAACCCTCTCTGGCTGTGGTTTATTTTGAAAACAACACCGGAGACGACGAATTGGATCATTGGAGCAAAGCTTTGTGTGAGCTTTTGATTGCAGACCTCACACAGTCCAAATACATCCGGGTCTTAAGCAGTGATAAGCTCATGGATATTCTCATTGACCTGAACAAAGATGAGGCCCAAAGCTTCTCGTCTGGGGTCTTAAAAGAAATAGCTGCACGGGGTGGAACCTCTCATATTTTGAGGGGAAGTTATGCCAGAGCCGGTGAACAGTTCCGAATCAATGCCATTCTTCAGGAAACATCCTCAATGGAATCCATTGGCTCCGACCAGGTAGAGGGACTGGGGGAAGAGAGCTTTTTAACCATGGTGGATGAGCTGACCAAAAAGGTCAAAATCCATTTTGAGATTTCGCCTGAAAAAATCGCAGATGATATTGATGAGGATATTGAGAAGATCACCACCTCATCCCCTGAAGCACTGAAATTTTACATTGAAGGGAGAAAGCTCCACCTGACTGGAGAATTCTCCAAAAGCATTGAGCTAATGGAAAAAGCAGTGGCTGCTGATCCTGAGTTTGCCATGGCTTATCGGTCTATGGCCACAAGTTATAGTAATGTAGGATTTCGACCTCTGAGGAAAAAATACATGCAAAAAGCCCTGGAGCTTTCAGAAAGGCTTTCAGCCAGAGAACGCTACTCCATCCAGGGAGATTTTTACAGCCACTTGGAAAAGACTTATGATAAGGCCATTGAAGCCTATGAGAAGCTTTTGGAACTGTATCCGGATGACCCTACCGGTAATAACAACCTGGCACTCATCTATTGGGATATTGGAAACAAACAAAAGGCCATCGAGCATTATGAAAACAACAGAAAAAATGACCGATTGAGTATAATCGGATATGGAAGCCTGGCTTCTGTTTATCGGCAGGTGGATTCCTATGACAAAGCACGAGAAGTCCTGGAAGAAGAGATTCAGAAATATCCGGACAATCCTGTGGTTTATCAGGACATGGCTCTTCATTATCGAATGCAGGGGCAGTATGACCTCGCTCTTGTCCAAATTAAAAAATCTCTTGCTTTGGATCCTGAGAAGGGAACCATTGCTTTCAGAATGAATTTCCGCCGGAGGGGGGAAATTTATTTTTATATGGGGGAATATGGAAAAGCCGCTGATGACTTCCAATGGCTCTATGAACAGGACAGCCCGCAAGCTCAATATCACGGAATCATCGGTTTGACATGTCTCAATATTGCACAGGGAATGTACAAGGGAACCAGGAAAAAAATCATACCCTATGTTGACTTGTGCGAGAAAGTGGGAGTGTTCTGGCCAGCTTCAGAAGTTTATCTGAAATGCGCTTATATTGACCTTCAGTCAGGTCGCCTTCAAGAGGCTCTCAAAGACAGTGAGCGGGCCATGGATTATGCCCTCAGAGCAGAGAATCCATACCGACAACGGCGAGCCCTGCACATTAAGGGATTGACCTTTCTCCGGATGAATAGAATTGATGATTGTCTGAAAATCATAGATGATCTCAAAGTCCTGATTCAGGATTCCCACAATCCGGATCATTTGCATTTCATCCATCATCTCCAGGGTAAAATTAAGCTCATACAAACGGATTATAACGGCGCTATAGGACATTTTCAACAGGCTTTGACTCTATGGTCCTCTGATCCCCTCAACAAACGGGCTGATTACCTGGAATCTTTAGCATCCGCTTACTATGGCTCTGGAAACATTGACAAAGCCCAGGAGCAGTATGAAATGATCATATCTTCAAACGCAGGCCGATTTGATTACGGAGATGTCTATGCCCTGAGCTACTATAAATTAGGGGAAATTTACCAGCAAAAGGGCTGGAACGGCAAAGCCATAGAGTATTTCGAGAAGTTCTTGGATCTGTGGAAGGATGCAGATCCTGGACTTCCGGAAGTCGAAGATGCGCGGAAGAGGGTAGCTGAACTCAAGAGCCCTTAAGATGCATTCCCGTCCCTAGAATTATCTAATATGTCTTTGAAAAAGAGGACAGCATGAAAGATCAAGATGTTAAGATTGAATTGGGGGCTGTGCAGGAGACTCTGATCATTCCTCTATGGGCGAGGGCCAAAGAAGCTGAAAAGAGTAATCCCATCCTCTGTGATGGCTATGCGAGAGACATCATCAAAAGCATCGACTATGACTTCTCAAAGTTTGAGACAAAATATATGGAGAATCACCAACTCGCATGGTCCATCAGAGCTTACAATTTCGACAAATGTATTCGAAAATTCCTTAAGCAAAAAAGCAATGCTGCTGTGATCAACATAGGAGCAGGCCTGGACACCTCTTTCCAGCGTATTGACAACGGGAATGTCCTTTGGATCAATATCGACCTTCCAGATGCGGCTGCACTGCGGCAAAAGTTGATTCCAGATTCAGAACGGCAAATCACTATCGCTAAGTCTGTGTTTGACTTCACCTGGATTGACCTAATCTTACCAAAAACAAAGGGACGCTCCATTGTTTTCATGGCTGCCGGGGTTTTGTGTTACTTTGAACCTTCTGATGTCAAAACACTGTTCTGCAAATTGGCTGATTCTTTTCCCTCGGCTCATATGCTCTTTGATGCCATGTCAAGGTTTACTGTATGGATGTCGAACAGAGCTGTGTTAAGAAAAAGCAGAATGGACTCATCTGCACTTCTTAAGTGGCACTTGAAAAAAGCATCCCGTCTCAAAAAATGGATCAGCTCCCTCAAAGTCATAGAGGATCACTCCATGTTTTCAAGAGTGCCAATCCAAGAGGATTGGAGCAAAAAGATGGTACGAGACATAAAAATCGCAGGACGCTTGCGTTTGTACAATATGATTCATGTGAGATTCTCTTAAGCTTCCTTAAATTGAGAGAAAATGGAAGTCACTTGAAATAGGATTCCAGTCTTTTTAAGGGAAGGGCGCCTTCACGAAGAATCTTGGGTTTTCCGGAGACCAGGCTTAAGACTGTGGAGGGAAGTTCCCCTTTTGTTTTTCCTCCGTCTGCAACCAAATCAACTTGACCTTCAAAAATTTCAATGGCTTTTTTTGCGGAAGCAATCTCTTTTTCACCTGCCAAATTGGCGCTGGTGGCTGTAATGGGAAAACCGGTCTTTTTAACCAGAAAATTCAGCCATTTGTGTTCAGGCCACCGGATTCCAATGGTCTTAGACGAACCCGTGATATATTTCGGAAATTCTTTGCTGGCTTTGAGAACAAGGGTCAAAGGGCCGGGCCAGAACTGTTCTGAAAGTTGATAAAACAATTCCGGTCTTTCCGATGTGATTTCCTCCACCATATCCATTCCTGAAACAATCACAGACAGAGGTTTCTTCCGGTCCCTCTGTTTCAGCCGATAAATCCGGGCCACAGCTTCTTTGGAAAAGCAGTTGGCTCCCAATCCATAGAAAGTTTCTGTGGGATAGATGACCACTCCATCTGTGCAGAGAACTCGGGATATGAGCTCAATTTTCTCCTTCTCTATGCGTGTCAGATCGACGTTGATAACCTGAATCTTCATGATTATCTTATATCAGACAAAACAAAACAGGGCAAGAATATATATGTTGTATATTATTGAATATGTGTGATATGTTCGTGCCAGTAGCTGTGTAAAAAGAAAGGAAGGAATCGGGAAAATGGAAAACAAGCGAGTTCGAATCATCAAAAAAGGCCCTGATAAAAAAGGACCTGTGGTCTACTGGATGAGTCGGGACCAGAGAGTGAAAGACAACTGGGCTCTTTTTCTTTCCCAGAAACAGTCCTTAAAGAAAAAAACTCCCCTGGCAGTGATTTTTTGCTTGGTTCCTGAATTTTTGGAGGCCGGTCTTCGTCAGTATGATTTTATGATTCAGGGATTGAGACAAGTGGAAGCTGATCTGAGGAAAAAGAACCTTCCTTTTTTTCTCCTTCTGGGAAGCCCTGAAAAAGTGCTGCCTCCCTTCTTAAAAAAACATCATGTGAGTGCCCTGTTTGTCGATTTTGATCCATTGAGAATCAAAACCTCATGGAAGAACAAAGTAGCTAACAAAGTAGACCTTCCGGTTTTTGAAGTGGACGCCCACAACATCATCCCCACCTGGATATCCTCAGACAAACAGGAGTACGCTGCTTATACCTTCCGCCCCAAGGTGAAAAAGCTCTTGAATGAGTTTCTCACCCCTATCCCAAAGCTCAAAACACATCCCTTTTCCTGGATTGAAAACAAAGAACCGCCGATCAACTGGGATAACACGATCAAAAGCCTTCATATTGATAAAACTGTTCCCAAAGTCGATTGGATCCATCCGGGAGAAAAAGCCGCGGCTGAGACACTCCATGAATTCATCAATCATAAAATCGAAAAATATGACTCTCAAAGAAATGATCCCAATAAAAACGCTCAATCCCATCTGTCCCCTTTTCTTCATTTCGGGCAGATATCTGCACAGCGTGCGGCTTTGGAAATACAAAAAAATGTACAAGATACGGATAATATAGAAGCTTTCCTCGAAGAGCTGATCGTAAGGCGTGAGCTTTCGGATAATTACTGTTTCTACAATCAAAACTACGACAACCCCAAAGGATTCCCGAATTGGGCTCAAAAGTCACTCCAGGAGCATTTGAAAGACAAAAGACCTGACACATACAGTCGAGAGCGGCTGGAAAACAGTCAAACTCATGATCCTCTATGGAATGCAGCTCAGGATGAAATGAAGAAAACAGGAAAAATGCACGGATTCATGAGGATGTACTGGGCTAAAAAGATACTGGAATGGTCCCAGTCCCCGGAGACCGCCCAAAAGAACGCCATCTATCTCAACGATAAGTATGAGCTGGACGGAAGAGATCCCAACGGCTACTCCGGGATCGCCTGGTCCATAGGAGGTGTTCATGACCGGGCCTGGTTCAACCGCCCCATCTTTGGGAAAATCCGCTATATGAGCGCCAAAGCCACAGAGAAAAAGTTTGATGTGAAAGCTTACATCTCGCGAATCAGTCAAATCTGATTGACAGCATCTTGTGTTTCCTCTGACTTCCTATATAATAGAGATGCGGTGATGTCTTCCAGCATGAAATCACCACAGATTGATCCATGAAAGGACAGATGACCTTTATAGGTAACACTTTAGTTTTGGCTCTACCCTGAAGAAAGGATTTTTAAAGTTGGCATATTTTTTGCAAATCATAACAGCAGAAGGAGCAATGAAATGAAAAAATACATAATTTTGACTTTAATGGCTGTTTTTCTTATCCCTGGAATGCTTTTTTCTGATATTGTCACTTTTAGAGTCGGATATTTCATTCCCAGGGCTCAGAGCGACCTCTGGCAGATCGAATTTGAAAACATGGATTTCACCAAAACCGATTTTCAGCACTCCAGTTTCTGTTTTTCCTATGAATACTTTTTCACCAGATATTCCAGCCTCCTGATCAGTATCGAGGGATACAACGAACAAAAAGTCGGATTTTACAAGGATTATGTAGGATATCAATTCTTTGACGGGAATTGGGCTTATCCCAACGAATATTCAGGAGTTTATAATGAAGAATTCATCCCTAATCATGTGTTTTCAGTTTCCTCTACCCCTATTCTGGTATCCATAAAACTTCTGCCCCTGGGAAGAGCCCAGAAGATCATCCCATATATCGGTGCCGGAGGAGGCATATTCCTCTGGAGCGTCCAATTAGAAGGAGACACTATTGATTTTGCAGACGAATGGGTGGACACAGACTTGGGAGCTGAAGTCTATCCTATATACTACACCAATGCCTATGAACGAGGACGCATCACCTTCGGGGCCCATGCTTTTGGCGGACTGATGGTTCCTGTGGCCAACAGACTGAGCATGGAGGCTGAATTCAAATACAATTATGTGGAAGGCCAGTTTTCAGATGATGAATATAGAGGATTCCAGGGATTTGAAGCGTTTGACCTGAGCGGATATCAAATCTCAATCGGAATCAATTACTGGTTTTAACAGCCGATTTTATTCGTTTTTCAGCCGATCAAGAATCAATCCTGCAACCTTTTTTCCAGAGAGAAGCATTCCTCCGAATATAGGTCCCATCCTAGGACCCCCGAAAACCGCGTTTGCGGCCATTCCTGTGACATAAAGGCCGGGGAAAGCTTCCTTGGTGTTGTCTATGAGATCCCTTTCACCTTTGTCTGCCCACATGGGCTTTTCTCCCACCACCTTTCCGGTGGGGGTTAGAAGCTGGGCTCCGGATTTCCGGGAGATCACCTGAGCCAATTCAGCATCATGACCTGTGGCATCCACCACATATGAACTTCTCATGGTCAATGGGTCCACATGGAGACGGGCCAGTTCTGCTGCTGTCCAGTTGATCACCACCCCAGTGACTTTTTCGTCCACAATCATCACATCCTCTGCATTTATGCAGTTGTAGATGCCAACTCCCTGTTGGATGGCTTTGCTGAGCAGCAGACTCAAGGTCTCCAAAGAAGATGCCGTGTGGTAATTGTCCTTGTAATGGGTGGTCTTCACTCCCAGCTCATCCAGAATAGATTTGGATTCCTGCTGAATAACGATTTTATTGAACATCATACCACCGCCGGGAAGGCCTCCCCCCGGCCGCAGAGACTTTTCCAAAACCACAGTCTTTATTCCTGCTTTTCCCAAATAATAAGCAGCGCACAAGCCCGAAGGGCCTGCTCCGCAAATAATGACATCAGACTCCAGGTTATCCAGAAATTCTTTATAAAAAGTCTCGGTAATGGCTTTTGAAATCACGATTTCATCTATCATTTTGACCTCACTGCCGCTCCATTCTTTATCAGAGTATTATAAAATCATATCAATTTCCAGTCAATCAAATCATCCTAATCCATTAATATTCATCATAGGAGATGATCTCCCCCAGCTCTTTGCGCCCTCTGTCTTTGGACTGATGAGCCGGGTATCCAAGAGGAGTCAGGGCCAGCACTTTGACCTCATCCGGAATGGATAGGACCTTTTTCACCTCATCTTCATAAAAAGCTCCGATCCAGCATGTTCCCAGTCCCTCTTCCCAAGCCATCAGCATGAGATGGTCCAGCGCCACAGACACATCAATAGGCCAGGACTTCATATAATCCCCTTGATGCTGATAGCAGCGGTCCGGGTATCCACAGGCCACGATCACCACCGGAGCTTGGGCTACAAAAGACTGGTTCCTGGATGCCACAGCCAGCTGTTCCTTTTTTTTCGGGTCCTTCACAATGATAAATCTCCAGGGCTGGAGATTTTTTCCTGAAGGGGCCACCCGGGCTGCTTCCATGACCCGGATCAAAACATCATCCGGAATGGATCTGCTTTTGTATTTTCGGATGCTTCTTCTTGATTTCATGACATCAAATACACTCATGTTATCTCCTTTCTTTGTATTTTAGGGTGTCCAAACCAAATTTTTCAATGATTCTCTTGTATTTCACGGCTTGAAGATTTTTCCCTCTTTTTTCAAATCCACCAATCAGAATGCAGCATTTTTTCAGCATTTGTTTTTTAACCAGTTCCTGCTGTGTGTCAGTCAGGTCCAATTCCAGCGCTTTCTCAAGAGCCCTGATCCGAAACCGGTCCATCCCCCAATACTTCTTTGACAGCTGATCCTGGTGTCCTCCCCTCTTGATGATCAACCGGTCATCCAGAAACTTCACAGGATATCTGTGCGCCAGCCTGATTCCCAGGTCATAGTCCTCACAAGCTGGCAGCTCTTGGTCGAATGTTCCGATCTCATCAAACGCTTTTCGCCTGAAAAGCGCTGAAGAAAGGCTCAGCAGGCATAAAGGAAGGACTTTGTCAAAGATCCATCCAGAGTGTTTCCTGTGCTTTTTTTTGGGATTGACAAAAACACCGTTTCTGATCCAAATCTCCTGAGTGCAGCAGACCACAGCCTCAGGATTTGTTCTCATGTATTCCATTTGCAGACGGATCTTCTCTTTTTTCCAAAGGTCATCTGAATCCAGATATGCAATGAAGTCTCCCTTGGAGAGCTCTAATCCCCGGTTCCTGGCAGAACTCACTCCTTTGTGTTCCTGATATTCATACCGAAGCGGTTCATCATAAGAATCCACCACCTCTCTGGTGTTATCTGTGGAGCCATCATCCACGATGATCAGTTCATACTCTTGGATGGAAGAGCTGTTTGAAAAGCAGTCCTGCTCTAAAACAGAATCAATGGCTTCCTTCAAATATGAGGCGCGGTTGAAAGTCGGGATAATGACACTGAGCATTCCTTTGCGGCCCTATATTATCTCAGTAAGGGGGTGTCTTTTTCGATATCATAAGGCAGGTTTATGATCCCCCATACAGTGTCCAATCTGATCTCACCGGAAAACCGGCAAGAAACAGAGTCTAGCTGAAAAAATCCATAGATGTCTTTACCCACTTCATAAAAATTAACCAGGGCATTCAGGGAGAATGTTTTTTTTCCATACTTTTCAATGCTTTTGTCTCCTGGAATACTGCCTTTGCTGATCATATATCCCCCGATTCTGAAAGAATAATGGATTTTGTTCACCAGGAGCTCGAATCCGTTTTTGTTGACGAACTGCACTTGAAGGTCAAAATCCGATCCAGCGATGGTGAGGTCATTGATTTTTATAGCTTGAATGTTCACTTCAGGAGGGGTGAAAATTGGAAATTCTCCCTTAAAATCAAAGGGGACGACCCGTCTTCTCCTGCGCTCGCTTAGAAATTCGAATTCCCCCTTTATATAACATTGAACCATTTCACTGTCTTTTGTCTCAGGCGCGGTGTCAAACAGCAGATCATAGGTGATTTTAACCGGCAAAGCGATCATGGTGCTCTCCATGGCTGCGATTTTGAGCTCCTGCTCAACAGGCACCTGCATACGCAGATATTCTTTGTGGCCTGTAAAAAAACGGTAGGAGTATCGACTCAGATAATAATCTTGGGATGAGGAATTGACCAGGTTCACATAAAACACCAATTTCAGCCCTGAGCGCGACAGGTCCTGAACCTGTTTTTCCTCCAATGAGATCCCGATATCCTGTCTGAGGCCCACAGACCACACCGCATTCCAACCCATAAACAAGAATAGAGTCAAAATAATGATTGTTCTTTTCATCGATTTTCCTCAAAACAATCCAGGTTATTGGATAGATGGATTTCAGGATTTCTTATTATGCCAATAATTCCACCAGAAAACAAGTTTTCCAGGGTCGCCCAGGATCATTGAGCCAAACATCGATATTTGATTTCTCCCCATTTCTGGTATATCATCCCAATGACATCAAATATGGATTAAAAGAACAGAGAAAAACATATGAAAAAAATCAAGTCGGATTTTCCGCACAAAACTTTTTTTGTGGAGCATTTCGGCGAAAACATATTTGCTGTGGGCGGATACATCCGGGATAAACTGCTGGATCCAAGCAGCAAATCCGGGATGGTGGACCTGATCATCACTGGTGTTCCCGCAGAAAAAATCATTGAGACTTTAAAAATTTTTGGCAAAGTCAACCTGGTAGGAAAAAGTTTTGGCGTGATTAAATTTGTCATCGATCATCAAACTTATGACATCGCGCTGCCCAGAAAAGACTTTCCAAAAAACAAGAAAAAAAGAGGACACAAAGACTTTATCATCCAAGCCGATCCTGAGATCCCCCTTAAACAGGACCTGAAAAGACGCGACTTCCG
This sequence comes from Candidatus Aminicenantota bacterium, assembly GCA_014727835.1. Lineage (GTDB taxonomy): Bacteria > Acidobacteriota > Aminicenantia > Aminicenantales > Aminicenantaceae > WJMT01. Next base: position 19,296 of record WJMT01000090.1, read on the forward strand.
ATGCAACAGCATGGCTCTCCGTCTTTCAGACGATACTCTGATCGATCATTTCAACGGAGTTCAAGATGTCAAAGACAAAGTCCTTCGGCTCACCAATCCCGATTCATTCCCTGATGATCCTCTGCGGGTATTGAGAGCAGCCCGGTTTGCTTCCACTCTTGATTTCAAGGTGGACCCCCGGATATACAAAGTATCCAAACACATTGACCTGACAGGTTTGAGCGTGGAGCGGATCACCGAAGAACTGTTTCAAATTCTCCTGAATTCTCCTTCCCCGTCCAAAGGTCTGGATGAACTGTTCAAGCTGGATGCTCTGCGCCAGCTTTTTCCTTCTCTGTATACTCTCACGCTTTCCATCCAAGATTCCTTGTTTCACCCTGAAAAAGACACATACGGTCATCATACGGTTTGGAAACACACCACCATAACTGTGGACCAAGCCAAAAGACTGGCAGAGATCCGCAACATCCAAGCACAGAGAAAACTGGTTCTTCTTCTAGCCGCCCTTTTTCATGACATCGGAAAACCGGAAACAGCTCAATGGGAATACAAAAAAGGCCGGATGGTCATCACCAACAACCGTCATGACATAAGAGGAGAAAAAGAGGTTAAAAAAATATTAAATCAGTACAAAATCCATACCAGAGAGGGATATGACCTGAAAAACACCGTTCTTCGTATGATACGCTGTCATCACCGGGCCTCTGAACTGTGGCAGAACCGAGAGGTGATCACCAAAAAAGCCTTCAACCGTTTGGCTGCAGATGTGGACGGAGAAATTGAACTGCTCATTGTCCTGGATGCTGCTGACAGGGCTGGTCGAAATGAGACTCCTGTTCAAGGATTGGACAAACAAGGCCATTGGCTCCTGAATCAGTTCAAAGAACTCAATGTATCCAGAGAAACCATCAAGCCTTTGATTATGGGAAGAGACCTCATAAAACTGGGAGTGAAGCCAGGCCCAAAAATGGGGCGGATTTTAAAAAAACTGTATCAGCTCCAGCTCGATGATGAATTCAGGACCAAAAAACAGGGCCTGAAACATGCTCAACAGATGATCAAAAAGGAGGGGTCATGACCGTTCTTGTCTCAGGAGGAGCCGGTTACATTGGCTCTCACACCACCAAATCATTGATCAAGCATGGTTTTGATCCCATCATTTTGGATAATTTTTCTTCAGGGAAAAAACAATTGGTTCCTCAAGGGACTTCTCAAATTATTGAAAAAGACTTGAAAGATAAAAAAGGCATTCTGGAAATATTTCAAAAACATGAAATCAAAGCTGTGCTTCATTTCGCTTCCCTGATTCAAGTTGGAGAATCTTACACCGACCCTCATCAATACTATTCAGCTAATCTGATAAACAGTCTGAATCTCCTCGAAGCCATGCTCAAAACAGAAGTCAAATATTTCATTTTCTCTTCCAGTGCAGCTGTGTATGGGACTCCCAACCAAATTCCCATTTCAGAATCCCATTCTGTGAACCCTGTGAATCCCTACGGAAGAACAAAACTCATGATTGAAGAAATCCTCAAAGATTACCAAAGAGCCTATGGGCTCCAGTTTGTGTCTCTCCGGTATTTCAATGCAGCTGGTGCAGATCCTGACACAGAACTCGGGGAGATGCATGATCCTGAGACGCATCTCATTCCCAATGTTTTGTTATCTCTTCTGGATCGGAACAGAAAACTAGAAATTTTTGGCACAGATTTCCCTACCAAAGACGGAACAGCCATCAGAGATTACATCCATGTCACAGACCTGGCTGAAGCCCATGTCCTCGCTCTCAAATACCTGAAAAAGCACCATCAAAGCGAGTTCATCAATTTAGGAACAAACCAGGGTTATTCTGTCAAAGAGATCCTCACCAGGACAGAACACACCACCGGAAAAAAGGTCCCATATACAGAAAAACCGAGGAGAAAAGGAGATGTGGCTGTGCTGGTGGCTTCCCATGCCAAAGCCCAGGACCTTCTGGGATGGGAACTGAACTACTCGGACATAGACATCATTCTCCAAACCGCCTGGTCCTGGCATAAAAAAACAGCCAATGCGTGAAATCCAGGTGCGGCTCTTTCATGCACTAATGCAACGAAATGATTAATGATTGTGTTTGACTCTAAAAGGCAACAATGCTATAAAGTGTTCTATTTAGAAATCATATGAACTATCATAAATACATAATCAACGGATTCATCATCCTCATCACATCCCTTCTGCTCTTTAACTGTGCTTCACGCCATAAGGAATCTCTTCAGCCAGAGCAAGTCTCCACACCCCCTTCTCAGACAAAACCTGAACCCATTGCAGAGAAAGTAGTAGAGGAGAAAGAAACCAAAGCAGCTCAGGACATCCAGAAAAGCGAAAGCAAAGAGGAAGCAGAGAAGATATATCCGGAGGCTCCCAAGGAAGAAAGAGAGATCGAACCATCAGAAGCTCTGGAGGAAGCCATGGGCATTTATAGAGAAGCCCTGCGGGCTTGGGACCAGGGTCACATTGACGATGCCATCTCCTTTCTTGACAGTGCATATGACCTCATCTATCATATCAAACTCCCTCCGGATTCTGCCCTTATTCAGGATAAAAATGACCTGCGTCTTTTGATCGCCCAAAGAATCCAAGAGATCTATGCTTCCCGCACCGGTGCTTTGGGAGAAAACCACGGTTCGATTCCCTTGGTTGAGAATAAGTACGTGCTCAAAGAAATCAAAAGTTTCACTGGAAAAGAAAAAAAGCTCTTCCAACAGGCCTACAAGAGGTCAGGTCAATACAGAGAAATGATCCTTGATGAGCTCAATAAGGAAGGGCTGCCCCGGGAACTCTCATGGATGCCCATGATCGAGAGCTGGTTTAAGATCAGAGCTTACTCTAGAGCCAGAGCTCTGGGCCTGTGGCAGTTTATCTCTTCCACAGGTTATCGATTCGGACTCAAAAGAGACCGATGGATCGATGAACGAATGGATCCCGAGAAATCAACCAGAGCAGCAGTCCAGTATCTCAAAGAGCTTCATTCTTATTTCGGAGACTGGACCACAGCTCTCGCTGCTTATAATTGCGGAGAATTTCGAGTCCAAAGAATCATCAGAAATCAGCGAATCAATTACCTGGATAATTTCTGGGACCTTTACCCTATGCTCCCAAGAGAAACGTCCCGTTTTGTTCCTCGGTTCATTGCTGCTGTGTTCATTGTCAACGATCCGGGAAAATTCAATATGAGCCTCCCAACACCAGACCCACCTTTGAATTACCAAGAAATCACCATTCGTCGGCCTATCAAACTATCCACTCTTTCCACGAAAATGGGACTTCCTCCTGAAAAGCTGGCTGACTTCAATCCTGAACTCAGGCACAAATCCACACCTGACAGAGAATACACCCTTAAAGTCCCTGCCGGGACATTGGAAATGGCCTCCTCTGTGGTGAATTCTCTTCCTCGCTGGATCCCCCCGGAAGCCACTTATTTCATCCATTATGTGAGAAGAGGAGAAACCGTCTCTGAAATCGCCAGCAGATACGGAACATCTATCTCCTCAATTGCGCGATTGAATCGGCTGAATCGGAGATACCTGATCCGTCCCGGACAGAGATTGAAGGTCCCGGGGAGCTCAAGGAGCCGGTCCACATCAGTCCCTTCCAGGAACCTGTCCAAACAAGGGAACAATCTCATATACACTGTCAGGCGGGGAGATTCTCTCTACCTTATTGCCAATGCGTTCGGAACCACGATTCAAAACATAAAAAATCTGAACAATTTGAACAGCAGCAGACTGGATGTAGGGCAGAAATTGGTCATCCAATCCGGAACTCCGGAAGGAGCCGTTTTTTACACCGTGAAAGCTGGAGATACGCCCTATAAAATTGCCCGACGATTTGGGATGAGACTGAATGTGCTGTTGAGTATAAACGGGCTGACAAAATATTCAAAAATCTATCCGGGGCAAAAACTCTGGGTCACTGAAAACAAATAATGTTTTATTTTCTTGATTGAGCAGCGGATTTGGCTTTTTCTGCAACCGTTTCCTTTTTCTTGGCCTTTTTCTCAAACTCAGTTCCGACCAGTTCGATCACAGCCATTTCCGCTCCATCTCCGGCACGGGGCTCCAATTTCACAATCCGGGTATAGCCACCGGGACGTTCCAAAAACCGCGGGGCGATTTCCTGGAAAAGTTTCTGCACCACATCTTTCTTATAAACATATCTCAGGGCCCTTCTTCGAGCATGAAGGGTATCTTTTTTGGCAAGTGTGATCATCTTTTCTGCAACCGGCCTCAAAGCTTTGGCTTTGGCTTTGGTTGTCTTGATCCGTTCTTTTTCCAGAAAGGAAGTGACCAGATTTCGTAAAAGTGCTTTTCTTTGAGCTGAGTCTCTGTTCAAACGGTGACGCTTGACTTTATGCCTCATTCTTCCTCTTCTCCTTCCTCTTCTTCTTCTTGAGATTCAATGGTCTCGTCAATTTGGTCCAATAAAGCCGGTTCAAACTCTGTGTTCAGCTCCAGATCCATTTCTTTGAGCGTTTCCTTGATTTCCAGAAGGGATTTGCGGCCGAAATTTTTTGTCTTTAGCAGCTCTTCTTCGGTTTTCTGCACCAGCTCATAGACATAACTGATGCCTGCTGAGCGAAGGCAGTTGTTTGACCTGACGGACAGTTCAAGATGATCAATTGATTTTGTCAAAATGTCCAGTTTGTTCATATAAGGAATTTCCTCTTTTTCTTCTTTCTCGTCTCTCACTAGAGGTTCATCCACCACATTCATAAAGATGACCAGATGATCCCGCAAAATCTTTGCACCGTTGGAGACCGCATCCTGGGGATTCATTGCTCCAGTGGTCCAGACTTCCAAATCCAGTTTCTCATAATCAATTCGTTTGCCGACCCGGGCTGGGTTGACTTCATAGTTGACCTTGATCACAGGTGAATGAGACGAGTCCAGCGGGATGAAATCCACTCCCAAATCCTTATCATAATTCTGGTCTGCAGGAACATATCCCCTTTTATTCTCTACCCTCATTTCTATATCCAGTTTTCCATCCTTATCTAAAGATGCGATATGAATATCCTCATTAAGGATTTCGATATCAGAATCATGCTCAATATCCGAGGCTTTGGCATCAATCGGTCCTTTAACTTTCAATGTCATGACCTTTGGTTCAGCTGTGTTCATCTTTAACCTAAGGCTTTTCAAATTGAGCAAAATATCTGTCACATCTTCCACCACACCTGGAATGGTTGAAAACTCATGGAGAACCCCCTGGATCCGCACATTAGTTATGGCTGCTCCAGGTATTGAAGAAAGCAGTATTCTTCTCAATGAATTGCCGACAGTGATGCCATATCCTCTTTCAAAAGGCTGAGCAAAAAACCTTCCATATGAATCTGTGAGTGATTCTGAATCACATTCAAGATGCCGGGGCCTTTGAAATCCTATTTTGGTCATCATTCCTCCTCTTTCGGTACCCTCACTTAATTATCTCTATTCTCAATAAAGGGGATGCATTATTTTTATATTAACGTGTCTTACTTTGAATACAATTCCACCACCAATCTTTCCTCAACAGGAATGGTGATGTCCTCCCGTTTCGGAAAGGAGACAACAGTGGCTGTCTTTTCCTGTGCATTGACATCCAGCCAAGCAGGCACTTCCTTGTTTTTGTTCGCTTCAATAATAGCATTGAGGTCTTCATTTTCAACAGATGTATCATGAATGGAGATCATATCGTTTTTTTCAACCAGCATGGACGGAACTGTGGCTTTCCTTCCATTTTTCTGAAAATGTTCATGAGTGATCAACTGCCTTGCATGAGCCCTGGAAAACGCAAAACCAATCAAATAAATCACATTATCCAGCCGTCTTTCCAGCATGGATAGAAGGATTTCTCCTGTCACGCCTCTTTTTCTTTCAGCTCTTTTGAAAAACAATTTGAATTGCTTTTCAGACATGCCATAGTATCTCTTTAATTTCTGTTTTTCTCTCAGCTGAATCCCATATCCTAATATTCTTCTCCTGGCTCTTCCGTGTTCTCCAGGAGGATAGGCTTTTCTCTCCACAGGGCATTTGTCGGTATGACATTTGTGCCCCTTAAGAAACAATTTGGTCTTTTCAACTCTGCAGAAACGGCAAGTGCTGTTTTGATTTTGAGCCATATTCAATTCCTCCTCAGGTGTTTAGACCCTTCTTCTCTTTCTTCCTCTGCATCCATTATGAGGCAAAGGGGTCACATCTCTAATAGATTTGATTTCCAATCCTGCTGCCTGAAGTGCTCTGATGGCTGACTCTCTTCCGGCTCCAGGACCTTTGACTCTGACATCCACATAACGGACACCCAAGTCTATTGCGTTCTCTCCCACTTCCTGGGCAGCCAATTGGGCCGCATAAGGAGTTCCTTTCCGTGCTCCGGTGAAACCAGCGGACCCGCAGCTTCCCCAACAGATCACGTTTCCCTGTTGGTCCGTGATAGTGATGATGGTGTTGTTGAAAGTAGAAAAGATATCCGCGATTCCATATCCGATGTCTCTTTTGACTTTTTTCTTCTTTGTTTTTGTCTTTGTCTTTTTTTTGGGCATCAGCAGCTCCTTTCTATTTCTTTATTCTTCTGGCGGAAGGTCCTTTTCTGGTCCGGGCATTTGTTTTGGTCCTTTGACCTCTCACAGGAAGATTTTTTTTATGACGCTGTCCCCTATAGGAACTGATATCTATCAATCTTTTAATGTTTCCAGAGACTTCTTTTCTGAGGTCTCCTTCAATATTTTGTCCTTTTTCGATTTCTTTCCTGATTTTGTTTATTTCTTCTTCCGTCAAATCTTTTACTTTTTTGTCTTTACTTATCTTCACTTTCTCTAGGATCAAATTGGACCGGGAACGCCCGATTCCATAGAGATAAGTCAATCCGATTTCAATCCTTTTTTCAGACGGGAGTGTGATTCCTGCTATTCTTGCCATTTTTTCCTCATCTATCCTTGTTTTTGTTTGTGTTTGGGATTCGTACAGATCACTCTCAGGACTCCTTTTCTTCGGATGATCCTGCAGTTTCTGCACATCTTTTTAACCGATGCTTTGACTTTCATTTTATGTCCTCGTCATATGAATTATTTATAACGGTAAATGATCCGTCCTTTTGTCAAGTCATAGGGAGAAAGTTCCACCAAGACTTTATCTCCAGGTAAGATGCGGATGAAGTATTTGCGCATTTTTCCTGAAATGTGTGCCAATATGATGTGTTTATTGGGCAGTTCGACTCTGAACATGGCATTAGGAAGGGTTTCGATCACAGTCCCTTCGGTTTCGTAAACATCATCCTTTTTAGGCATGCTTTCTCTCCCTGTAATTTTCAACTCCGGATTTAGGATACACACTGAGTATCTCTGGTCCGTTTTCAGTCGCTGCAACAGTGTTCTCATAATGGGCGGAAAGACTTCGGTCCTTGGTAACGGCTGTCCAATTGTCATCCAAAATTTCCACTTCAAAATGCCCTTCTGCAATCATGGGCTCAATGGCCAAGACCATCCCAGGTTTGATCCTGGCACCATGTCCCGGAGTACCAAAATTAGGAACCTGGGGCTCTTCATGCAGAGACAATCCGATCCCGTGACCCACAAAATTTCTGATAACGGAAAATCCATGGGATTCAACGCTTTGCTGGACTGATGATGAGATATCAGATATCCTGTTTCCGACCTTCATCTGCTCAATTCCTTTGTCAAGACTCTCTCTAACCGCCTCGATCAGTTTTTGAGCTTGAGGAGAAATCTCTCCTACGGGAACTGTGACAGCTGCATCTCCATAAAATCCATGGCTGACCACTCCAAAATCCATGCTGAGAATATCGCCCTTTTTGAGTTTTCTTGAGGAAGGGATCCCATGCACGATTTCCTCGTTAACAGAAGTGCACAGGGAAGCGGGATATCCTCTGTATCCTTTAAAAGCCGGTCTGGCTCCCAGTTCCTCGGTTCTTCTCTCAGCATATTCATCCAATTTTTTGGTTCGGATCCCAGGTTTCACCATATCTTTCAACTCAGATAGAATTTGCGCAACGATTTGATTGCTGTGCTTCATGGCTTGGATTTCTTTGTGATTTTTATAAATGATCATGACACAGCTTCCACTTCATTATCTTCCATATTGCTTTCATTGATAATGGAACAAATTTGTTCAAACACAACCTGTGGAATGGATTCACCATTCACTGCTTTATAAACACCTTTTTTTTTATAATAATTGATCACTGGTTCGGTCTTCTGATGATATACAGCAAGCCGGTTTTTGATGACTTCCGGTTTATCATCTTTTCTCTGAATGAGTTTTCCTCCACACTGCTCACACTTCTTTTCTGCAGACGGCCTTATTTCTTTATTTATATTATATATATGATTACATTTAGAGCAAATGTAGCGAGAGGAAAGCCTCTTCATTACTGTGCGTTTATGAATCTGAATATCAACAGCCAGTTCTTTTTGCCCAGGATCTATTTTCTCCAAAGAATAGGCTTGAGACAGATTTCTCGGAAATCCATCTAAAATATATCCGTCTTTACAGTCATTTTTTTGTATTCTCTGTTTGATCAGTTCAATGATGAGATGGTCCTTTACCAGCTCTCCCTTTTGCATGCCATGCTGCGCTTTTTTTCCTATGGAAGTCATGTCATTAACTGCTTTTCTGAGAAGGTCTCCGGCAGATATTTTAGGAAAACCAAACTTCTTCTCAATCAAGTCTCCCTGTGTGCCTTTTCCGCTTCCAGGAGCTCCGAGAAGAATCAATCTCATCCTCTCCTCCCTTTGAGCCGTCCACGGCGCATGAATCCATCATAATGTCTCATAACCAGTTGAGCTTCGATCTGCTGCAATGTATCCATGGCCACCCCCACCACAATGAGAATCGATGTTCCGCCAAAATAAAACTGAACATTCAGGCCTTGAGTGAACCATTCAGGAAGATTCTGATCCAAAAAGTTTCCGATCAGAGGAATGGGCTGCACCTTGAATCCTGTGATCAGAATTTCCGGGATGATGGCCACAGCTGCCAGATATACAGCTCCCACTAAGGTGAGCCGGGACAGCACTCCATCAATGTAATCCGCTGTGTTTTTCCCCGGACGTATCCCAGGAATGAATCCGCCGTATTTTTTGAGATTATCTGCCACATCAGATGGATTGAAAATAATGGAGACGTAAAAATAAGTGAAAAAGATAATGGAGGCGATATACAACAGATTGTAAAGGGGCATGCCCATGGCAAACTGCTCAGCAATGCGTCTGAGAACCGGCACTTTAATCATTTGGGCAATCGTGGAAGGGATGGTGATAATGGAAGCAGCAAATATGATGGGAATCACTCCTCCGGTATTCACTCTAAGCGGAAGATGAGTGCTCTGGCCGCCATAGATTTTCCGTCCCACTACTCTCTTGGCATAAGAGACCGGCAGCCTTCTCTGCCCTCTTTCCACAAAAACAATGATGGCCACCACCGAAACCATCAAGGCAACCAAAAAGATGACTCTGATGGGAGTGAGTTCCCCGCTTCTCAATCCATCTATGATGCTCTGAAGACCATTGGGAAAACCCACCACGATCCCTGCGAATATGATCAAAGAAATGCCGTTGCCGATTCCTCTCTCCGATATCTGCTCTCCGAGCCACATGATAAAAACCGTTCCTGTGGTCAAAGTCAGCACTGTCAGAAATTTAAATCCCAGCCCAGGATTGGGAACAATGGGAGCTCCTCCGGGTGTCTTGGCCGTTTCTAAAAATATACTGATAGCAGTGGCCTGGATGATGCAGATGACCAGAGTCCCATATCGTGTGTACTGTGTGATTTTCTTCCGACCCAGCTCTCCTTCTTTAGACAGTCTTTCCAGATACGGCCACACCACCTGCAACAGCTGAAGAATGATGGATGCACTGATGTAAGGCATGATTCCTAAGGCAAAAATGGTCATTTGCGACATATTTCGTCCGCTGAACAAGTCCACCATTCCCAGGATTGTCCCCTTTTGAGACTCCCAGAATTCTGCCAGTGCAGAGCTGCTGATCCCAGGATTGGGTATCTGCGCTCCGATCCTGTAAACTGCTAAAATTGCGAGAGTAAAAAGAACCCGTCTCCTTAAATCAGGAATACTGAAAATGTTTCTTATGCTTTCTAACATCATTCACTTCCAATAGTAACCGCTTTTCCACCAGCTTTTTCGATCTGTTTTTTGGCGGATTGTGAAAATTTGTGGGCATGAACGGTTTTAGCACTTTTGATTTCCCCGCGCCCCAAGATTTTCACCGGCTGAGATTTCTTTTTTATGATTCCAGCCTCTAAGAGGTCTTTGATTTTGATGGTCTTTTTTTTGATTTTAGAGAGCTGATCAATATTCACTTCAGAATACTCCTTACGGAAAATATTGGTGAATCCTCTTTTGGGTACCCTTCTTACAAGAGGCATTTGCCCGCCTTCAAAGCCGATTTTTCGTGAGTAACCAGAAATGGATTTTTGACCTTTGGTCCCGCGGCCTGAAGTCTTGCCTCTACCAGAGCCAGGACCCCTCCCAACTCTTTTTCTGTTCTTTTGAGCTCCCTTTGCTGGGCAAAGTTCATTTAATTTCATTTTTAACTCAACTCCTCGACTTGGACTAGATGAGATACTTTGGATATCATTCCTCTGATAGCCGGGTTATCCTTTCTTATGGCTTCGGAATTCAGTTTTCTCAATCCCATTCCCCTGACGATCTCTCTTTGCTTCTGGGGACGTCCCACTAAACTTCGCACTAACCGGATCCTAATTTCTTTCTCTTTTACTGCCATATCGCATCCTCATCTTTTTCTCTGAGCTCAGAAAGTTTTTTTGGGTTTTTGAGTTTCTTTAAAGCATTTATGGTGGCATTGGCCACACTCAAAGGATTGTTACTGCCGACTGATTTAGTGAGAACATCTTTCACTCCAGCCAGCTCCAGAATAATTCTTACAGCTCCTCCGGCAATGATACCGGTTCCTTTAGATGCCGGGCGAAGAATCACTTGACCCCCACAATGCACTCCTTTGATGAAATGCGGAATAGTGGTCCCTTTGAGAGGAACTTCAATGATATGCTTTTTGGCATCTTGGGCGCCTTTTCTTATGGCTGGGGGGACTTCTCTAGCTTTTCCTTTTCCTATGCCGATCAGGCCGTTTTCATTTCCTACCGCTACAAGAGCAGAAAAACTTAAATTTTTCCCTCCTTTGACCACTTTCATTGTTCTTCGGATAGAAATGACTTGGTCATTAAATTCATCTTCAGCTTCATCTCTTTTGAATCGTTGTTTGTCCACTCTTATTCCTCCTTAAAGTTCCCTCAAAAGTTAATACCTGACTTTCTCAGCGATTCGGCCAGAGCTTTGATCCGACCTTGATAGGGGTAATGACCCCGATCAAACACAATGTTCTTTATTTTATTCTTCTTTAATCTTTCTGCCATGGTTTTGGCAAGAGTTTGGGAAGCTTTCATGTTTTTCGTGTTGTCTTGTTTTTCGCGGAAATCTTTTTCCAAAGTGGAAGCAGAAGTCAGCACTTTTCCATTGATATCATCCACTACCTGGATATAGATGTATCTGTTGCTGCGGCTGACATGGATCCTAGGTTTGTCTTTGGTCCCGTTGATCTTTTTTCTGACTCTCCTCCTGATCCTTTGCTTGGCTTGTTTCTTTTTATAAACTTTGTTTTTAAACACTGGTTGCTCCTACTCCTGCTTTGCGTTCTTTCTTTATCAGTCTTTCTCCGGAATATCGGATCCCTTTAAGTTTGTAAGAGTCCGGCTTCCGGAAACTCTTGATTTTATGTGCCTCCTGACCCACTCTCTGTTTGTTGATTCCTTTGACCACAATGGTGTTCGGGTTTTCCAATTCGATCTCAATATCCTCAGGAATTTCATAAATGACAGGTTTTGAGTATCCTAGATTCAGCTCCAGCCTGTTTTTCTGCATTTTGGCTCTGAATCCGACTCCCACGATTTCCAGTTTTTTTGAAAATCCTTGGGTGACTCCCTGAACTGCATTGGCAGCTAAAGTCCGGGAAAGTCCGTGGAAAGAAGCCGTCTGGTGGTCATCTTTCTCTCTTTTAAAAACCAACACATTGTCCTTGAGCTTGACTTCAATGCCTTCAAAAAGAGGAGATTCATTTTTACCCTTAGGACCCTGGAATTCAATTTTATCTGAACGCACATCCACTTTGACCTTTTCTGGAATCTCTATGGGTCTCTGACCGACTCTAGACATTTTGACCTTCCTTTTTTTGGGTTTTTACCAAATTTGACATAGCACCTCTCCTCCGTATCCCATATCTTCACATTTTTTCCCTGTGAAAACTCCGTGAGAGGTGGAGATGATCACCACTCCCAATCCATCTAGAACTTTAGGTATACTGTCTTTTTTACAGAAAATGCGGCAGCCGGGTTTGCTCACTCTTTCCATTCCTGAAATGACGTTTTTTTTGTCTTCAGTATATTTCAAAATCAATCTCAAGATTCCCTGTTTTTTGTCATCAATGACTTTATAGTTTTTAATATAGCCTTCATCTTTGAGTATTTTTGCTATGGCTTTTTTCATATTAGACGAAGGAATGTCAACCTGCTTTTTTCGGACCATTCCTGCATTTCTAATTCTTGTGAGCATGTCTGCAATCGGATCTGTTAAGGTCATTGTCTTTACCCTCTCTTTTTCTCTACCAAGATGCCTTGGTCACACCTGGGATATCTCCTTTTAAGGCCAACTCCCTGAAGCACAGCCGGCACAAATCAAATTTGCGGAGATAACCCTTGGGCCGACCACAAATCTGGCACCGGTTTTTGTATCTCACTCGATATTTTGGCTTCTTTCTGTGTTTTGCAATGGATGATTGTCTCGCCACTTTTCCCTTCCTTTTCACTCCTCACTAAAAGGCATACCTATTTTTTTCAAAAGAACATAACCCTGCTTGTCATCTTCAGCAGATGTGACAAAGGTTATGTTCATGCCTCTTGTCTTATTCACTTTGGTGTAATCGATTTCAGGAAAAACCAGCTGATCTTTGATTCCTAAAGTGTAATTCCCGCTTCCGTCAAATGAACGGGCTGAAACCCCTCTGAAATCCCTGACCCTCGGAAGCACGATATTCACCAAACGGTCAATAAACTCATACATTCTGTTTTTCCGGAGAGTCACATAACATGCGATCGGTTTTCCCTTTCTCAATTTAAATGTAGATATGGATTTTTTTGCCCTTCCTATGGCAGGCCATTGTCCGGTGATCAAACTCAACTCCTTCTGAGCTTTATCCAGAATTTTGATGTCTTCAAGGGCTTCTCCGATACCCATATTGATGACCACTCGCTCCACTCTGGGAACAGCCATAGGGTTCTCTAAAGAGAATTCTTTCATCAATTCAGGAACAATTTCTTTTTCAAATTTTTGCTTGAGCCGACTCATATTTGACCTCATTCTGCCTTTTCTAATGTTATATCACACTTGCTGCACACTCTGACCTTGGATCCATCTTCCAGTTCATTGGTCCGGATCCTCACTCCCTGTCCGCATTCCTGACAAAAGACTTTGATATTGGAAACATGGATGGGAGCTTCTTTTTCCATGATCCCTCCCTGGATGTTTTTGCTTTGGTCTTGTCTGATGAATTCTTTAGCAAAGTTCAATTTTTCAACAATCACGCTTTGTTTCTCAGGAATAACTTTCAGGACTTTTCCTGTTTTTCCTTTATCTTTTCCTGTAATCACCATGACCGTATCGTTCTTTTTCACCTTCATCCTGTTCATCACACAACCTCCGGTGCAAGGGAGATGATCTTCATAAAATTTTTGTCTCTGAGTTCTCTTCCCACCGGCCCGAAAACACGCGTTCCAACCGGTTCTCCCTGAACATTTATGATAACCGCCGCATTCTCATCAAAGCGAATGTATGAACCATCGGATCTTCTGATTTCCTTTTTGGCTCTTACCACCACAGCTCTGACAATTTTTCCTTTAGGGATCTCACTTTCGGGCTGAGCTTCTTTGACTGAAGCGGAAATCACATCTCCTATAGTGGCGTTTCTTCCCACTCCCCCGCCCAGTGGAGTGATGCAAAGAATTTTTCTCACTCCTGAATTATCAGCAATGATGAGTTTTGTCTCTTGGCGTATCATTATTTTTTATCCCTTGTCTTCATTTTGTTTGGTCTTTTCGCCAGGGGCTAAATCTGTGATTTCCTTCACTCTCCACCTTTTTCTTTTACTCAACGGTCTGGTCTCAATGATGGTCACTATATCTCCGATTTTGCACTTTTCATATTCATCATGAGCAAAATAACTTTTCCTCTTTTTGATGACTTTTTTATACAGAGGATGCCTGACCTGACGCTCCACAGAGACCTTCACTGTCTTTTTCATCTTGTTCCCAATAACAACACCGGTCTTTTCTTTCTTTCTGCTCATTTCCTTTGTCTCACTCATTCTCTTTGTTCCCTCTTATTTTTTCTGTCAATATGGTATTCAATCTGGCCAAATCCTTTTTTACGGAGTTGACTTTCTTGACATCTTCAAGCTGTCCCATAGACTGTTGAAACCGCAATTTAAAGAGCTGGTCTTCCAATTCTCCCTTTTTGTTCTCCAGCTCTTGCTCAGACATTTCTCTAAATTCTTGTGCTTTCATTTTAATTCCCTGCTGTCTCGTGATACAAACCGGGTTTTGATAGGAAGTTTATTGTCTGCTCTTCTCATGGCTTCTCTGGCCGTTTTCTCTTCCACTCCGCCTAGCTCATAGATCATCCGGCCGGGTCTGATCACATCGACCCAGAATTCAGGATCACCTTTGCCCTTTCCCATTCTCACTTCGGTGGGTTTTTTTGTCACAGGTTTCCATGGGAAAACCCGAATCCAGAGCTTTCCTTTTCTACGCAGATAACGGCCAATAGCGATTCGTCCTGCCTCGATCTGTCTTGAAGTCATCCAGCAAGGCTCAAGCGCTTGAAGCCCAAACTGACCAAAGGACAACCTTCCTCCACGGATGGCTTTTCCCTTCATCCGTCCTCTCTGTTGTTTGCGGTACTTGACTTTGCTTGGCATTAACATGACTAAATCTCCTCTATTTCATCAGTCCGTGAGGTCATTTTTTCTTTTTCTTTATCTGAATTGTATATCCACACTTTGATCCCTATGTTTCCGTAAGTGGTGTTAGCCTCTGTGAAACCATAATCAATATCTGCTCTCAGAGTCTGGAGTTTCAACTGTCCTTTCAAGTACCACTCAGAACGGGCGATCTCCACCCCTCCCAATCTTCCGGAACACATCACTTTGATTCCTTTGGCTCCCATTTTGAGAGCTGTATTTACAGCTCTTCGCATGGCCCTTCGGTAGGCGATCCTTTTCTCCAGCTGGACAGCAATCCCCTGGGCAACCAAAATGGCATTCAATTCAGGCTTGTCCACTTCCCTGATATCGATATACACCTCTTTTTCCACAATTTCCTGAAGGCGCTTCTTCAAATTTTCGATCTCCCTTCCTCCTCTTCCTATAACGATCCCAGGTCTTGCTGTATACACAATGATTCTTATTTTAGGGCCGATCCTTTCCACAATGACTTCCGATATGCCAGCATGGCTGTACTGTTCTTTGACAATTTTCTTGATCTTTAAGTCCTGGTGCAGCAGACGCTTATAATCTTCGCCTCTTGAAAACCATTTCGAGCTCCAGTCCTTGTTATAACCCAACCGGAAACCATATGGATGTGTTTTTTGGCCCACTTTTATCTCCCTTTCCTTTCTTCTAAAAATATATGAATATGACTTGTTCGTTTGAGGATTCGAACCGCTCTTCCCATTGCTGCAGCTCTGAATCGTTTCCACGTCGGCCCTTGATTGACATAGATTTCTCCGATGTACAGGTCGTCTACATCTGCTTCAGGACTCTTCTGCTGGGCATTGGCAATCGCTGAACGAAGCAGCTTTTCTATAATCGCGCTGATCTTTCTTTTCTTGGAAAATTTGAGTATTGTCAGAGCTTCTCCGACATACCTATCCTTGATCAGATTCGCCACCAGACGACTCTTTCTGGGCGAAATCCTCACGTGCTTGACTGCTGCTTTGGAAATGATATCTTGTTTTTTCATTTTACTTTTTTATCTTTATCGCTTTCGCGGCCTTGGATGTGTGTCCCTTAAAAGTGCGGGTGGGAGAAAACTCTCCCAATTTATGACCGACCATATTTTCAGTCACAAATACAGGAATAAACTTTTTTCCATTATGAACACCGATGGTCAATCCGACCATCTCTGGAATCACGGTTGACCTTCTGGAGTATGTCTTGACTACTTTTTTCTTGTCCTTCGTGGTATCAATTGACTCGATTTTTTTCAAAAGCGACTCATCAACAAAAGGTCCCTTTTTTAACGACCTGCTCATGATTATCGACTCCTTCTTCTCACAATAAACTTTTGTGTTCTCTTGTTTCGTCGTGTCCTGTAGCCTTTAGTGGGTTGTCCCGTAGGTGAAACAGGATTGCGGCCTCCCTTAGCTTTTCCTTCCCCTCCACCATGCGGGTGGTCTATGGGATTCATAGCTGAGCCTCTGACATGGGGCCGTTTTCCCATGTGTCTCTTTCGTCCTGCTTTTCCCAGAGATATGTTTTGGCGGTCCGGGTTGCTGACTTCTCCTATCGTTGCTCTGCAGTCCAAATGGATCTTTCGGATCTCAGAAGAGGGCATTCGGACTTGAGCATAATCACCCTCTTTGGCCAAAATCTGAGCTCTGGATCCCGCAGATTTTGCAATCTGGCCTCCTTTTCCAGGCCTCAGTTCTATATTGTGAATGACCATACCTAAGGGAATGTTTCTCAGGGGCATGGAATTTCCGGGCATGATATCCACCTGTCTGTCATCAGATATAATGGTCTGTCCCGGTTTCAAGCCCCGGGGAGTGAGAATGTATCTTCTTTCTCCGTCCTTATACTTGATCAATGATATAAATGAAGAACGGTTGGGATCATATTCAATGGTCTCCACGGTCCCGGGAATACCTTTTTTGTCTCTCTTGAAATCTATAATCCGGTACAGACGTTTGTTTCCGCCGCCTCGGTGTCTCATTGTGATCTGGCCTCTGGAACTTCGGCCTCCGTGCTTTTTAAGCGGCTCCAAAAGGGGCTTGTAAGGTTTGTTTTGGGTCAGGTCATCATAGACGATCCCTGTCCTGTGGCGAAGACCGGCTGAAGTAGGTTTGTATGTCTTTATTGCCATTTTATACCGCCTCGAAATATTCGATCATCTTTTCGCCTTTTTTGAGTGTAACATAGGCTTTCTTCCAGTCTTTGGTCCTTCCTTCGCTTCTCCCCATTCGTTTCTTTTTTCCTCTCTTTTTCACAATCCGGACTTTATCCACTTTGACATCAAATAACTTTTCCACAGCGTCCTTGATCTCAATCTTGTTTGCTCGAGGATGCACTTCAAAACAAATGCTTCTTTCTTTCTCTTTCAGCATGGTGCTCTTCTCTGTTATGACTGGTTTAATAATGACTTTGTAAGGATTATGAACACTCACTTTAACTTCTCCATCAATGAATCAAATGATTTTTGAGAAAAAACAAGGCTGTTGTATTTGAGGACATCATATACATTTATCTGATTATAATCAACAACCTTGACTCCAGGGACATTCCTCAAAGACAATATTAAATTTTTATTTTCATAAGAATCCACAATCAAAGCGGAATCCAATTTGAGTTTTTCTAATAAATCAGCGCCTTTTTTAGTTTTGGGTTTATCGATTTTCAAGTCCTTGATTATTTTAATCTGCTTTGCTTTATATTTTTGAGACAGAGCAAACTTGAGGGCATTCTTTCTTGATTTTTTTGGAAATTTATAGGAATAGCTTCTGGGATGAGGTCCGAAAGTGATGCCTCCTTTTCTCCATATGGGAGATCGGATGCTCCCTGCCCTGGCTCTTCCCGTACCTTTCTGCCGCCAGGGTTTTCGGCCCCCTCCTCTGACCTCATTGCGTGTCTTGGTAGAGGCACTTCCCTTCCTCTGGTTTGCTCTGTGATTCAGAATAGCTTCGTACAGAAGATGCGGATCAGCAGAATAAGAAAGGACATCACTCGGAGCATTCAGCTCTTTCAATTGTTTTCCTGTCTGATCAAGTACTTTTACCTTTGGCATTTTTTACCCTTTTTTCTCTTTTTTTTGCGGCTTTTGTTTAAAATTGACTTTTTTGATGCAAACATAACCTCCGTTTGCTCCGGGAACACTTCCTTTAACGACCAGCAGGTTTTCTTCTTTTTTTGCCTGGACAACAGTCAGATTTTTGACTGTGACATTCTGATGGCCACTGCGTCCGGGAAGTTTTTTCCCCTTCATCACTCTGGAGGGATCTGCGGACGGGCCTATGGAACCGGGATGCCGGTGAAACATAGATCCATGAGTATCTTTTCCTCCATGGAATCCCCATCTTTTGATCACACCAGTAAAACCTCTTCCTTTGCTGATTCCGATCACATCCACTTTTTCTCCGGATTCAAATAAATCAGCAAAAAATTGGTCTCCGGCCTTGACTTCACTGCCGGGATCAAATTTGAATTCTTTTAAAATTTTTGTAGGGGGCACATCTGCTTTTTTAAAATGACCTGCGGACGGCCGGGTGATTTTTTTGGACGCATGCTTATCATAGAATCCGATTTGAACAGCATTGTAACCATCTTTTTCATTGGTTTTTTTCTGGATAACCGTACATGGTCCTGCTAAAATAACAGTGGCCGGCAGAGCATTCCCGTTTTCGTCATATGTCTGGGTCATTCCGACCTTTTTACCGATCAATCCTTCGATCATTATCATCCTCCCTCTCCAAATGCCTGGATCTCAACATCGATCCCAGCCGGAAGGTCCAACTTCTGCAGTTCCTCAATGGTGTCATTGTTGTAATTGTTTATGTCAATCAGTCTTTTGTGTATCCTCATCTCAAAATGTTCACGGGATCTTTTGTCCACATGGGGAGAGCGAAGAACACAAAACTTGTGGATATTGGTAGGAAGAGGAATGGGGCCTGAAATAGTGGCACCGGTCCTCTTCGCTTTGATCACAATATCTTTCACAGATTTATCAAGAAGCCGGTGATCAAATGCCTTTAGCCTTATCCTGATTTTTTCCATTTTATTGTTCCTCGCTTTTCCTCGTTTTTTTCTCTCTCTAAAAGGGTTACTCGATGATTTCAGAGACAGTGCCTGCTCCCACTGTTCGGCCTCCTTCTCTGATGGCGAATCTCTGGCCTTTTTCCATGGCCACATTAGTGATCAACTCGATATCCAGATTCACATTGTCAC
>WJMT01000091.1 GCA_014727835.1 Candidatus Aminicenantota bacterium
ATTTCCTGGAGCCCTACAGCGACTATCCTGGTTATTGTGGGGAACCCAGACAAACCGAAGACGAAATAGCGAAATCGGCGATCGAGCTGCTCAAAATAGGTTTCAATATGAGAATACACTGCATCGGTGATGCGGCAAATCGGACCGCCATCAATGCCTATGAAAGGGCACTGGAGGCAACTGGGGCAGACGGTAAAGATGCCCGATTCGCTCTTGAGCATTGTCAGGTGCTTTCTCCTGATGACATTTCCAGACTTGCCGAACTGGGAATTGTTGCTTCTATGCAGCCTTTGCATGCCACCGAAGATATGCACTTTGCTGAATCCAGACTGGGGCCTGAGCGTATAAAATATGCTTATATCTGGAGTGATCTATTGGACCTTGGAGTTGTGGTGGCAACAGGAACAGATTATTCTGTTTCTCCATACAATCCCTTTTACACTCTGCACGCGGCTGTAACCAGACAGGACAGAGATAACAACCCTCCGGGTGGCTGGTTCCCGGAACAGGCTATGACCAGAGAGGAGGCTATACAGGCTGCCACCATGGGCGGTGCCTATGTTATGTTTGCCGAAAACATCCTGGGATCCATCGAGGTGGGCAAGCTTGCTGATTTTGTGGTCATCCCTGTTGATTACATGACCATCCCGGCTGAAGACATCTGGAAGATCAAACCGGACATGACCGTTATCGGAGGTGAAGTGGTCTACACAAAACCAGTGCAGGCGCAAAAATGACTGGTCCCCTGTGTCTATCCCAAAATATCATGAACCTAAACGAGAATTGTTTTCATGCTAATCTTGCTATAACATAACCAACGCCCGAGAAGTCTGATTCAGGTTTTCACAGAAATTGTCGATTTTCATTGAAAAATAAGTTAACAGATATTACATCACTTCTTTTTATGTAAATGCTAAAAAGTAGACACATTAATTCACTCTACCGAGACTTAAAAAGATGCATAGAAAATAGAGACAAAATAGTATAATCTATAACCAATGAATTCAGAACCTGTCATTCGAACCCATGATCTGTCGGTTTATTACGGAACACACCGCGGGATAAAAGATGTCAATCTGTCTGTTCGAAAAGGTGAAATTTTTGGTTTTCTCGGCCCTAACGGCGCTGGAAAAACAACTACCCAGAGAGTGATCCTGGATATCATCCATCCCACAAAGGGCAGCGCGACTGTATTCGGGCTTGACAGCCGGAAAGATGGAGTGGCTGTTCGCAAGCATGTCAGTTATCTGCCGGGAGAGCTGAGCCTGTATCCCTCTATGGTTCATCACAATAATGAGTACCTGGTGGCATATAAGTTGTATATTTTCAGCTTAAAATACTCGAGATCTCGATAGCCGTATGCTCTTCGTTTGATCACTTTTATGCGGTTGTTGGTGCCCTCTACTTTAGCGGTTGATATAGGAAAATCAAAATAATTGAGGATACCCCAGGCATGACGGAAAAGCTTTCTGGCAAAACGCGCCAGCAACAACACTCCTGACTCAAAGGCCATGCGGATCCACTCATTGAGAAACTTTTCTGCCTTTTGTCTGGAGGGCATTTTCCAGAGCCGGCGCAGCTCCTCTTTAAGCACATACGCAATGAAGATCGGCTGATTGATGCGCAGGAGCCGCCAGAGCCTCTCCTGCGCTCTGAGAGAGAGTTTTTCTTGTCCTTTAAGCAGAAGATAACGAGTTCCTTTGATCACCTTTTCTTCTGGAGTACCTTCAAGTTTATTGGCCTCATCAACCCGGATCTTATTGAGAGTTCGGGAGTAATCCGCAAGCACGTGAAAAGTATCATAGACAAGGGGAAGACCCCGATAATAGAGACGCACCGCTTTGGCATAAGGCTTCCACATGTCCATAGCAATGGCTTTGGGTCTGACTCCAATGCGCTTGAGGCGTTTAAAAAAAGGAGAAAGACTCTCCACCCGGCGGCCCTCGCCCACATAAACCACCCGTCCTGTCTCCAGATCGACCACCACTGTCAGATAATTATGCCCTCTCCTGACACTCACTTCATCTACGCCTAAAAACTTTATCTTTCTGAGGTCTTTTTCCCTGGGAACCCGACGCTTCAGCCGCTTCTTGTCTATCTCTTTGACTGTGGCCCAGTGAAGACCCGTATGCTCAGCAACATCCCTTATAGTCATATACGCACAGAGATCCATCACATATTCCTCCAAGGTATGGGTAAAATGCTTTTTCGGATCCGCACATGAGATATTTTCATACCGGATCTTCCCGCAGTGGCTGCAGTAGAACCGCCTAATCTTCACCCGCGCAAATACCGGTTTCTTTCCTATGGGTAAGAGTCGAATCACCCTCCATCGATAGCCTTTTTTCTTCACATCCCATGTGCTGCAGGCTCCGCAGCGCTTCGTTGATCGAATAACCTCCAAGTACAAAGCGCCACCTTTTTGCCAGGACCTTAACTGATGAAATCCATAAAGGCCCAAAGCATGATACAATAGTGATAGGGACATCGTTATTCCTCCTTTTTAAAATTATTTTTCTTTCAATGAGGAATTTAATACGGTGTCCCTCTTTTTGCAATCCCAGGTATCCATTATTGTGATGAACCC
>WJMT01000092.1 GCA_014727835.1 Candidatus Aminicenantota bacterium
ATTCTGAAAATCGCAAGCAGACTTCTATCTATTCCTCATGGTTCAGGATTTTTTATATCGATAGGCATTCCCATGTTAAATTCAATTGTTGCTGGTTTAGTAGTCCTTATCGTGAAATATTTTCTTTCACAAAACTTTTGGACATTTGCTTTATTGATTATAGTTGGGGCAGGAACTTACGTTTTTATGATCTATTTTACTGAAATCGCATTTCAGTATAGAATAATTCCTATATTAAAGGAAAGCTGTCAAGCTCTGAGAAAATGAATTTAAAAAATCCAACTTTTAGCATTGTTGTCCCCACTTACAATAGAGAAAACATGGTTATAAGGGCTACAAACAGCTTGTTGAAGCAAACTTATGAAAACTTTGAAGTTATTGTTGTAGATGACTGTTCAACTGATAATACTGAGGAAAAAATAAAAGAAATAATGAAAAGATACAATAGGATTAAATACATAAAAACAGAAAAGAATCTAGGTGGAGCAGGGGCTAGAAATTTGGGAGCAGAAAAAGCCCGTGCTGATTTCTTAGGATTTCTTGACTCTGATGATGAAGCTCTTCCTAATTGGTTAAAATTGTCTTTCTATATCATAAAAAAATTACCTGAAACTTGGGGAGGATTATACCCCAGACATTTAGAAAAAAACGATCTTACAGATATCTCTTATCACAATACAACACCTTTAAAAAGTGGTTATATTTATGAATCATTATTAAAAGGCAATGCGATGCATATAGGCACTTCTGGAATTATTGTAAGAAAAAAAATTTTCAAACTTGTTGGAGGATTTGATGAAAGTTTAAGAGGTTTCAATGACATTGATTTGTTTTATAGAATCGCTAAAAATTACACTTTTCATTATATAAATTCTCCCCAAATTATTGTTCACCATCATAACAAACTTCGTTTAACAGCTTGGAATAAACAGAGAGAGAAAGCGTATGACATGTTTTTGGATAAATGGAGAAAAGAAAATAGCCGAATTAGTCCTTTTGATAGCACAAAAAAAAATAAAAATGGTTTGTTTTTTTATAATTTTTATCAATTAATAATTGAAAAAAATCGTCTAATGGCATTAGGAACTTTGATGAAATGTTTATTTAAAAATCGTCTGAAGGTTCAGTATCTTTTTAAATGTATTGTATTGATTATTGCAGGGAATTATCTATATGACCTATTTAAAAAGATAAGAGGATTAATATATTGGGGCTTTTTTAGTTTAGATGATTAGGAAGAAAAACAGAATTGCTATTGTTCATCCTCACCTCAAACCTGGAGGAGGATCAGAAGCGAGAGCACTTTGGATAGTTGAGGCGCTTAAAGAAGAGGAACAAGTTAACCTGATTAGTATGGGGAGGATAGATCTTGGAGCATTGAATGACTATTATGGGACCGATTTGAAATATGATGAAATTGGTATCATAGAGATTCCTATCCCTCAAATGTTAAAAAAAAGATTTGATGCGTTGAGAAGTTACAGATTGTCAAAGTACTGCAAGAAGAATTCTGATAAGTTTGATTTGATGATTTCGTCCTATAATGTTATGGATTTTGGGAAAAAGGGGATACAATATATTGCTGATTTTTCATTTGATGATGATTTGAGAAGAAAACATCATTCTGTGTCAGGGACATTTCCTAGATTGGTTTATAAAAGATCTTTTATAAGAACAATGTATCTAAAACTGGGAGAGTGGATTTCTAAGGGGACCAAAGAAGGATGGAGGAGAAACACGACAATTGCGAATTCCAAATGGAGCGCGGAGGTTCTTCAAGAAGCTTATGGAATTAATGCGCAGGTGATTTATCCGCCGGTAGAAGAGAAATTCCCAGATATCCCCTGGGAAGAAAAAAGCAATGGATTTGTAGCTGTTGGCCGTTTAGTGCCTGAGAAAAGGTTTGATCAGATCATACATATTCTAAAAAAGGTTAGAGAACAAGGCCATGATGTCCACCTTCATATCATAGGAGGTGGTCCTTACACTTCTTTTAATAAAACGCTTAAAAGAGTGGTTGAGGAGAACAGCAGTTGGTGCTTTCTTGAGGGACCAAAATACGGGGCGGAAAAGAAAAAGATGATATCTAAACATAAGTTTGGAATTTCTGGATGCAAGAATGAGGCTTTTGGGATAGCAGTTGCTGAGATGATTAAAGCCGGAAATATAGTTTGGGTTCCTTTTAGCGGGGGGCAGGTGGAGATAGTTGATCATAAAGAACTTATTTATATAGATCAAGAGGATGCTGTTTTAAAAATTAAGAAGACTTTAAACGATAACAAAAAACAGGCTGAGATCCGAGAGCACTTAAAAAAGAATTCTGAAAAATTCTCAATAGAGATTTTTAAAATAAAAACAAGAGCTACTGTTGAAGAATTTATAGGTCAAAGTAGCTAGAATTTAATATGAAGATCTCACTTATTTATATGGAAAACAATATATGATTGTTTCTGCTATCCTCCCTGTATTTAATGGAGAAAAGTATATTTTCCAAGCGATCAAATCAGTGCTTAATCAGACTTTTAAAGATTTTGAATTAATTATTATTGATGATGCGTCTATAGATAATACACTTAAAATAATTCATGAATTTGGAGATCCAAGAATAAGAGTAAAAAAATTAGGGTTCAACAGAGGGCCTAGTGCAGCTAGAAATATAGGTCTACAGGAAGCAAGAGGCAAATGGATAGCTTTTATTGACGCTGATGATGTTTGGCATAAAGAGAGATTAAAAAAATTATTATTAACAGCTAATAGTTATCCCCATGCGTTTATAGGAAGTGATGTAATGCTGAGTTTTTCTGGAAAAGATAATGAATTAATACCCTGGAAATCTAAACTTAGAGAACAAAACATAAGTACTAACTTTGTTACTTTTCCGAAGCCATGCGATTTGATTAAAAGCAGATTTGATGTGAAGCCTATATTACCCACCGGTATCCTTCGTAAATTTTCTTTGGAATTTAATGAAAAATTTAGAGGAAATGAGTGGTTGGAGATCATGCTAAAGCTTTATAGAGCAGGCTTATATCTTATTATTGTAAATGAGCCTCTATATTATCAGCGGATTGCTCCAGGTTCATTGTCATCTAGCTATCGAGGAATATTAGATGAATTGAAAATGTCTGAGTATCTTCAATCTTTAGATTGGATTGATGAATCAGTCAAAAATGTTCTTTATGAAAAAAGAAAAATAACAAAATACAGACTTCTAACGACTGCCATAAGGGATGGGCTTTGGATAGAAGCTCTTTCTCATATATTCTACAGTCCCAATAGTTTATTATATTTGTTGCGCAGATGTCCAAATTATATTCTACAAAAATTTCAAGAGAAGAAGCTTTATAAAAGACATATAAATAGACATATAAATAAATGAAATATATATATGTATCTGAATAACAGAAACTACTGTTGATAATGAGAGAAACCTTGATTTCTTTTTATGAAACCTATCCTCCGGAGAGCGGAGCAGCCAATGTCTCTTACAATTTGGCCAAGTATCTTCCCGGAGAGAAACATCTCATTCAGATCAGCCATCATAAAGAAACAGATAAGATGCCACAGGAATCAGCAGGTGGGGTGAAATTAATAAATATTCAGATTGCTTCAAAAAACCGGGTGCTTAAATTTTTCAAGATTTTTCTTTCTTTTTTCACGATTGTGAAAAAAATTAGGACACTCAAGCCAGATGCAGTGATACTGGAAGGCGCCTCCTGGACATTTTATTATTTTATTCTTGCCAAACTCATGAATTGGCAAAATCTTGATATGGTGACAATTTATCATTCTCATAATGTGGAGTATTTGTTGAGAAGAGAAAGAAACAGTTGGCCTGTTGTTCAAATGACCAGATTCTCAGAAAAATGGCTGATGAATCATTCTGATTTAAGCACAGCTGTATCCCAAAAAGATGCGAATTTGTTTAAACGACTGTATGGGGCAGAGCCAGTCCTCTTACCCAACGGTGTGGATATAAAAAGTTTCAATGAAGTCAAGCATGAACAGATAAAAGATATTAAAAAAAAGTATAGAATAGAGGGGAAAGTGATCTTATTCATGGGTCTTGCTGGATACAAACCAACTGAAGAGGCCTTAAATTTTTTAGTTTATAAGGTATTTCCTAAAGTTTTATCAGAACAGAAAAAAGCAAAGTTGGCTGTTTTAGGAGGAAAAATTCCTTTCCAAAAAGAATTCATCATAAATCCGGGAGTGATTTCATATAGGGAAGTTCCTGTGTTCATTAAAGCCTGTAATGTGTGTGTGGCTCCCATATTTTCAGGCTCAGGAACCCGGTTGAAGATCCTGGAATATATGGCCGCTGGAAAACCAGTTGTCTCAACTTTAAAAGGAGCTGAAGGATTGGATGTTAAACCAGGAAGAGATATTATCATTGCAGACAGTGGAGAGGAGTTTGCAGAAGCAGTTCTCAATTTATTAGCTCATCCTGATAAAGCGAATTCTGTAGGTTTGAAAGGAAGAGAATTAGTTCATTCAAAGTATTCGTGGGAAAAGATCGTGAATGATTTTGCAAATAATCTTGAGGCTTTATTTTTCTCAATAAATGCAGAATACTGAGACAAAAAAAAATTGTCATGCTTTTTTCAGAAGCTCGCAATGACAAAAAGCGCCAATGAAAGTCCTGATTTCCGCTTATGCTTTCAATCCCATAGGCTCTATGCAGTTACATCCGGGAGAGGACCTGGTGGGATGGAAGCTGGTGCAGCAGATCAACAAACACCATAAAGTCTGGGTGCTCACTCACGGCTACAACAGGGAAGCTGTTCTGGAAGAGATGGCCAAAGGAGAACTGGAGGGTGTCCAAGTTATTTTTGTGAATCTGACCTGGCTGAAAAAGCTGCTGTATAAAGTTGGATTTGGCGAGCGCATCTATTATTACATCTGGCAGTTTGCTGCGTGGCAAAAGGCACGGCAACTGCATCGAAGAGTCGGATTTGACTTGGCCCACCAGGTGACATTCGGGAATGACTGGATCCCCAGTTTCATCGGAGCTTTCCTGCCTGTTCCTTTTATATGGGGGCCAGTTGGGGGAGGACAGACTGTCCCGCCTGAGCTTTTGAAAGAATTCAGCTTTTACGGCCGGTTTGCTGAAAAGTCACGGGTGGCAGCCCAGTGGGTGGGACGGAGACTCTGGACCCGGAGACGGCTGGTCAAAAGAGCTGAAGCGATTCTGGTGTGCAACCAAGAGACCAAACAAAAAATACCAAAGAAATATCATTCCAAAGTGCATTATTTTCCGGTCAATGGAATTGACAAAAAAGAGATCGGGCCTGTTCCCAAAAAGAAAGAAAACCAAGAAGATTTTCTGGTGCTCACAGCAGGCCGTTTGCACAGACTCAAAGGATTTGACCTGGCTGTCAAAGCGTTTCACCTCTTTTGTCAGGAAAATCAAAACACTCAATTTCAGATTGTGGGGAGCGGAAGAGAAAAGAAGAATTTAGAGAGTCTGATTGAGAGATCAGGCCTTGAATACAGGGTGAAAATAATGCCGTGGGTCCAAAGAAAAGAGCTTTTAAATTTGATGCAAAAATGTGATGTGTTTCTTTTTCCCAGTCTCCGTGATGGCGGAGGCGCTGTGGTGGTGGAGGCCATGGCTCAGGGAAAGCCAGTGGTGGGTCTCAATATAGGCGGGCCGGGATTTCACATCAAAAATAAATGGGGGATTAAGGTGGAGCCCAGGACAAAGGATATGGTGGCCAACGGCTTAGCCCTGGCTTTGGAGAAACTGTACAAAGATGAACCCTTAAGGCGAAAGATGGGCAAAACAGCCCGGAAACAAGCCAAAGAGCATTATGTCTGGGATGAGCTGGGAAAGCAGATGGAAAAGATCTATCAATCAGTGAATGGCGAATCGCAAGCTGTGAATGGTCAATGAGACTGAGATAATGTTATCTGTTCCGGTTTTCTTGTGGTTGATGATATGGGGAGGTCTGTTTACAGGGATTTATAATGTGACAGAAGCCATGTTTTCCAATCCCCTGGCTCTTTTTCAGGGAACCAGGGCTTTTCTGCCCCTTTTGGCACTCTATATCTGCTTGATGTGGATGCTGTTGGCAGGAGCCAAGGTTCCGTCTTTGTCGAATCCGGTGGGTTTTTTCTTTTATTACTGTGTGGTGGGGCTGGCGGTTTCTTTTTTTTCTCCGGATAAAATGACCGCGCTTTATTGGGGAGGGATTTATTTGGCTCCGGTTCTGGCAGTCTGGCTGGTGCTTTCCGGGGAAGATATTCTCGATCGAATCAAAAAGATTCTCTATGTGAATTATGCGGTGGTGGTTCTGATTTTTTTGGGTCTGCTACCCGAGATATACAGCTATGGGTACGGGGGAAAGCTCAGGTTTGTGTTTTATGAGCTTCCTTTTGGATTAGGGATCATGAGAGGAAATGGAGTGGCCCGGTTTGCGCTTGTATTGATCATTATATCAGGAGTCAGGCTTTTGTCCCAAAAAACGAAATGGAGGTACTTGTGGGCTGCTCCTCTGGTTATTTCAGCTTACACCATTATGCAGACACAATCCCGGACCGCATTTTTGGGATTGGTAGTGGTAGGACTGCTTTTGGTGTATATTATAGGGCTCAGGTGGCAGTTTTTGTTTTTGGGCCCTCTTGCGGCATTTGTTCTCTGGAGAGCAGGATTTCAGGAACGAGCTCATGGGAGCTTGAATCAATTGGTGGATCTCACCGGCCGTGAGTTCACCTGGCAGCTGGCTGTTGCTGAGATCAAAAAATCTCCTTTTCTGGGATGGGGATTTCATTCTGACCGGATTCTTTTGGATTCCCAGCATATTCATAACTCTTACATCCATGCTTTAATGCATGGAGGGATTGTCGGGCTTTTGTTTTTTTTGGCCGCGGTTTTCAGCATCTGGTATGTCATCATAAAGAATAATGTGTTGAAGCGGATCAGTAACGCAGATATAAAGAACAGACCTTTTCTTATTGAGTCTGTTCTTATCATTGGATTTTTAACTGCCCGCAGTTTTTTTGAATCCACAGCTGCTTTTTTTGGGGTGGACCTGCTGCTGTTTGTTCCTGCAGCGGCTTTTGTTTATGTGTGGGCGAAGAAAACAGAAAACAGTGAAAAGTGAAGGGCAGATCAAAAAAAACTGTAAATGGTGAATTGTGAATGGAAAAAGGTGAATCACAACCCATGAAAGTCTTTATCCACACCATGTATTATCTTCCGGAATTCGGGAGTGCGCCCATTTTGATGAATGAGCTGGCATCCTTTCTTCAATCCAATGTTCATGAGGTAGAGGTCATCACCACCATACCCAGGCCTCCTCATCACAAGCCCTACAAAGGCCAACTGATGCATAAAGAAAAGACCGACGGATTCACAGTCCGAAGATTCCGCACTAATTTCACTGTCCATCACATCGGGCGGCTCATAGCATGGACTCTTTATACGTTTTGGTCCCTCTGGAACCTGAGACGGGTGAACAAAGGGGATGTGCTTTTTTTAAGGCTTCCTCCGCTTCAGATCGGATTGGTGGGATGGGTGGCGCGGAAATGGGCTAAAGCCGGTGTTTTGATAAGTGTGCAGGACATCCATCCGGACCTGTCCATTGAATCCGGGCTTTTGAGGCAAAAATGGGCGATTCAGCTTGCTCAAAAGTTTGAAAAATGGATCTACAAACAAGCTGACGAGATTGCTGTGATCAGTGAGGGATTCAAGCAGAATCTTTTGGATAAAAGTGTGCCTAACAGCAAGCTTCACATTGTGCCCAACTGGGTGGATACGGATTTGCTGCGGCCTTTTCCCAAGGACAATCCGGTGTCCCGTAAATTTTCGCTCTATAACAAATTTGTAGCCATGTATTCCGGCACTCTGACGTTGAGCAGTTATATGACCCTGGAAAAAGTCATGGAAGCGGCAAAGATGATTAAAGAGGATGAGAATTTTCGTCTGGTGATTGTGGGGGAGGGCTTGAAAAAGCCTGAACTTGAAGACAAAGCTAGGCAAATGAATCTGAAGAATGTGATGTTTCTTCCGTTTCAGCCCTATAAGGACCTGCCGATGCTTTTAGGCGCATCTGATCTGCTTTTGGTCCCCCTGGATGAGAAAAAGACTCAGCTTTCTGTGCCCTCCAAGCTCTACAATTATATGGCAGCCGGACGTCCCATTATCGGATTTACAGATGATGAATCTGAAGTGGCCCGCATCATATCAGATGCTGAATGCGGGTTGAATGTGCTGCCCGATGATGTGCAGGGGATGGCTCAGATATTTCGAGCCCTGAAAAAACAGAAAAGCCAGAAAGAAACCATGGGAAAAAGAGCCCGCAGATGTGCGGAACAGGAGTATGCCAAGGATGTGGTGCTCAAAAAGTACGAGGACCTTCTTGTGTCTTTGCGAGGAATAAAGTGACGAAGCCATTTAAGTACTGGCTGCCGCCCCTTTTATGGATGGGATTTCTGTTTCCTCTGTGGAACCGGTTTCTGAGCAGTCCGTTTTTGTACAGATGGAACATCCGGTTTTGGCTGTGGCTGAACCAAGATATGAGCCGGCACACCATTGGACTCTATTACATCTATCTGCGCCGTTCTCTCCATGTGGTGGCTTACGGACTGATGGCTTATCTGGTGTATCGTTTTTTCTGGAGCGGAAAAAATCAGCTCTGGAAACTCTCTTGGGCTGTTTATACCGCGCTCATCACCATTGGGTATGGAGTTTTGGATGAATTTTTACAGAGCTATTTAAAACCCCGCCAATCCTCTCTGATGGATATTGTGATGGATGCCATTGGGGCTGTGGTGGTGCTGGGTGTGATTTATCTAAGGTCGGTGCAGAGGAAAAAATCCGAAAAGGGAAGAGGGGAGTGAGTCCTTAAGCACTTAGAGGAAGTGTTGATGAGCCTAAGATGTTTATTTTTGAAGCGGCCCTTTGATGCGGCGCTTTCCGGTTTTGGAATCATCCTGTCTTTTCCTTTCTGGATTGTGTTTGCATTGTTGATATGGTTTGAGGACAGAGGTCCGGTCTTTTATATCCAGGAACGAGAAGGGAAAGCAGGCCGTATTTTTAAAGCATATAAATTCCGCTCCATGGTCAAAGATGCGGAAAAGGACGGCATTCCAGTGCAGGCAGAAAAAAATGATCCCAGAGTCACTCCTATCGGACGTCTTCTCAGAGTCACGGCCATGGATGAACTGCCCCAGCTGTTCAATATCTTCAAAGGGGATATGTCTTTTGTGGGGCCCCGGGCTTTGAGGCCTGAGGAAGCGGAGAGACATAAAAAAACAGGGACACAGGTGGTGGCATTGAAGGATATTCCGGGGTACAAAGAACGGCAGAATGTCAGGCCTGGTCTGACCGGCTTGGCTCAGGTCTATCTCTCTGCAGATGCTCCCAGGAAGGTTAAATTCAAATATGATGTTTTTTATATCAGGAATCAGAGTTTTCGGCTTGACCTCGGGCTGATTATCCGTTCTTTTGGGATTTCCTTTAAGGGAAAATGGGAGAAAGACCAAAAATAGGGTTTTGAGTCGGTTTGAATTTTGTGTGTTTTCTTGTATAATCCCTGAGAACTCAATATAAGGATAACTTGAATGAATGATGTGGTGGTGATCGGAGGCGGGCCCAGTGGTTTGTACACAGCAGGCCTGCTCGCTGATTCCGGAATTCAAGTCAAAGTTTTTGAAAAGAAGAGGTCCATAGGTCAAGATGTGCTGTGCACAGGGATCATCAGCAAAGACGCTTTTCAAAAATTTGGGCTTCAAAAGGATTCCGTGCTTTTTGAACTCAGACACATGGAGTTGGTTTCTCCTTTTGGGACCTCTCTCTGCTATGACCATGGAGATGTTTTTGCGTGTGTGGTGGATAGAGAAAAATTTGACCTGAACCTGGCACGCAGAGCATCACTCAACGGGGCAGAAATTTTCACTGGAACAAGAGTGGATGATGTGGAGGTCAGCAAACAAGGAGTCACTGTGACCACCAGTTCCCAACAAAAGGGCAAGACAAAACATAAAGCCAGATTAGCGATTTTGAGCACAGGCATTGAATATCGACTTCATAAAAAACTTGGTCTGGGATACCCCTCTCACTTTATCAATGGAGCCCAAGTGGAATTCCAGAATCCCAAAGAGACCGCTCCCCGGATCATGGTCGGCAATAAAGTGGCTCCCGGTGCTTTTGCCTGGAGTATTCCGGTTAACGACCGCAGAGTCCGGGTTGGTTTGATCACGGAAAAAGGAGCCGGAGCATACTTAGTAAAACTTGTATCCCAAATGCATCCGGAACAAGGCCATGAAAGCCCTGAACTTCAGTACAGAGGCAAGGTCATTGCTCAGGGCCCTGTATCCCCTACTTTTTCTGACCGGGTGATGTCAGTGGGAGAATGCGCTGCTCAAGTGAAGACCACTACCGGAGGGGGCCTTTATTACGGGCTTTTCTGTTCCCAGATCGCTGTGCAGACCATTCTGCAGAAAATGTCTTCGGATTCATGGACCGGTTCTGACCTGGTGGATTATGAAAAGGAATGGAAAAAAGCCATTAAAAAAGAACTGATGATCGGTTACTATGCCCGAAAAGTCTGCAGCAGACTGAGTGATAAAGAACTGGAAAAACTTTTTCAGCTGGCCAAAACAAACGGGGTTTTTCCATTGATAAGAGAGAAAGGCCATTTTGACTGGCAGGTTGATCTGATTGTGGAGCTGGCCAAAAAAGCTCCGGTCCCTGCTTTGAAAGCTTTGGTCAGGGCATAAAAAATTTATGAGTTGTCCATAGTCAATTGTGAATGATGACCGGGAACCATTGACACAGGGCTTGGTTTTATTAATTTCCACAATATATTATAATATATGAACTTGACAATGAATGATTTGGTGTTCCTGTATTGATCTAAAATCAGGCCCAGTTGCAAGGAGAGCGGGATGAAAAAATCATTAATGATTTTCTGTATTTTATTGGCATTTGTCATGGCTTTACCGGTGTATGCACAGGAACAGCGTTCTCTAGAATATAAAATCGGTCCGCAGGACCTGTTGGAAATCACAGTGTTTGGACTGGATGAGATGAACAAGACAGTCCGGGTTTCTGAGGATGGAAACATCACTCTTCCCTTGTTGGGCGAGATCGAGGTTCAAGACCTGACAAAAAGTGAATTAGAGCAGAAGTTAGCCCGTCTTTTGGAAGAGAAATATCTGCAGGACCCCCAGGTTACGATTTTTATCAGTGAATATCAGAGCAAAAGAGTTTCCATACTTGGTGCAGTCTCAGCTCCGGGAAGGTACGAGCTCTTGGGCCGCCAGACTTTACTGCATATGATTGCCCAGGCCGGAGGCATGACAGATCAGGCGGGAGATGAAATCATTGTGGTCCGCGAAACAGAGGACGGATCCAGCAAATCCCTGAGGATTCCTCTGGATGATCTGGTCATCAAAGGAGACTCGAGTTTGAATATTCCTTTGGAGCCGGGTGATATTGTGAACATCCCCATTGATATGATGGTCCATGTCTATGTGTTTGGTCAGGTCAACTCTCCCGGGGCTCTGGAAGTGAAAAAATCCAATATTCCCACACTGGTTCAGGCCATTGCCCAGGCTGGCGGTTTTTCAGACCGGGCTGCCAGAGGCAGAGTGATGATCAAAAGGAAGAATGAGCAAGGTGAAGCCGAAGAGATCAAAGTGAATGTGAAGGCCATCATGAAGGGAAAAAGTGATGATGTTTCGCTTAAAGAAAATGATGTGGTTTTTGTGCCTGAGACCATATTTTGATACAAACCTCAAATCATGAATGGTGAAAGACAATGGAAAACATAAATAAAGAAAGCAAAAAAGAAATAGATCTTCTGGATATATGGCGGATTGCCGTTAAAAGAAAGTGGATCATTGTATCAGCCGTGGCTGTTATTCTGGTGATCAGCGCCATTCAACTGTTTACCCAGGTTCCGCTGTACAGAGCCACAGCTACCATCATCATTGAAAATCCCAGTTCCAATATGCTCAATATCAATGATGCGTTTCCCACATCTCCCTACTACCAGTATGATTTCACTGGAGCTTATTTCAACACCCAGCTGAGACTTTTGACCAGCCGGTCCCTTGCAGAAAGAGTGGCCCGGAAAATGAATCTGGCGGACCGGCCGGAATTTCAATCCCCAGAGGAACCCCAAACAGGACTGTTCCAAAAGTTTAAAAACTTTGTCACCTTGAAATGGCTCTTCAGATCAAAAACTTCTGATCAAGAAGAAGAGACAGAGACGGTCTTTGAACAGAATCCCAATGAAGTGTATGCGTTTACGGTTTTAGGCGGACTTTCGGTCTCTCCCATTGAAGAGACCAGACTGGTCAATGTCAGCTACAGCTCTCCTCATCCTCAATTGGCTGCAGATGTGGTGAATGCAGTGGTGGAGGAATTCATCAATTATTCAGTGGAAATGCGTTATGAGGCCACACAGCAGGCATCTGAATTTCTCAATGAGCAGATCGCTCAGTTGAGGTCTGAACTGTCTGCAAAGGAACGGGAGATCCAGCGTTACGGAGAGGAAAAAGAGCTTCTTTATCTGAGCGACCAGGAGAGCTCAGTGGTTTCCAAGTTTGGAGATCTGGACTCAGCTCTGACTCAAGCGCAGATCGAGAGGATCAAAGCAGAATCCGCTTTCCTGGAACTGAGAGACCTGGAAGTGGATTCTCTGCCTCAATACATCAGCAATCCTGTTATTCAAAATTTGAAAACCGAATACAATCAGATGCTGAACACCTACCAGGAAAAATTAAAGACATTCAAACCCAGTTATCCGGAAATGGTGAGCTTGAGTGCTCGAATTGATTCTATGAGAGACCAGCTCAAAGATGAGATCCAAAAAGCGGTGAAAGCCGCTGAATCTGATTACAGGGCTGCTGTGAAAGAGGAGAACAAGCTTCAGGGACTTCTGGCAGAGCAGAGAAAAGATGTGATCAAGATGAACAACAATGCCATTTTGTACAACAGTTTGAAGATCGAGATTGAAAACAAGAGAGACCTGTTGAATTCCCTGCTGGCACGCCAGAATGAAACCCTGGTCTCTGCCCGTTTGAGGGGTTTGAAGTCTTCCAATATAAAGATCATTGACACAGCTCTGGTTCCGGGCGGACCTTATTATCCCAATAAAAGCCGCTCCCTGATGCTGGGTTTGCTGCTGGGCCTTTTTGTTGGAGTGGGGCTGGCTTTTCTCATTGATTATGTGGACAACACCATCAAAGATCCTGAGGAGGCAGAAAGACTCATTGACCTGCCCTCTCTGGGGGTCATTCCGTTTGTCTCTAAAGACGGAGCCAAGAAAGGAAATGCCTATACTTCCTATTCATACGGATCAGAAGGCCAGGAAAAACCCATGGATATCAAACAGTTTGAGATGATCAATCATCAGTATCCCAAACTGTCGGTTTCGGAAAATTACCGCACTCTGAGAACCTCTATCATGTTTTCGCATGCAGAAAATGTTCCCAAAGCCATATCTTTCACCAGCGCTTTTCCTCAGGAAGGAAAGACAGCCACTCTGGTAAACACAGCCGTGTCATTTGCCCAGTTGAATAAGAAGGTCTTGATGATCGATGCGGATATGAGAAAGCCCAGACTGCATAAAGTCTTTGATCTCAATATTCTCAATGGATTGAGCAGTTTTTTAACCGGAAAGATCTATCTTGATGAAGCCATCAAGGAAACCAAACTCCAAAATATGTCAGTGATCACCAGCGGTCCCCATCCCCCCAATCCTGTTGAATTGATGGACACTCCGCGGATGAAGGAATTGATTGATACAGTTAAGGAACGTTTTGATTTTGTGTTTATTGATACACCCCCTGTTCTGGCAGTGGTGGATTCAGCGATTGTCTCTACTGCGGCGGATGGAACTGTGTTCATTATCAAGATCGGGAAGACCACCCGGAAAGCTTATGTGAACAGCATCAAAGCTTTGCAAAAGGTCAATGCCCATATCATTGGATTGGTCTATAATGAGATGAAGGTCCAAGGACGAGGCTATTATTCTCCGGAAAGACATGGATATATGGGCACTTATCTTGAAGAGAAACACAAATGATTGATATTCATTCTCATATACTTCCCGGACTGGATGATGGAGCCAAAGAGCTGAACACATCCCTGGAGATGGCTCGGATCGCTGTGGAAGACGGGATCACCACAATGATCGCCACTCCCCATCTTTTTAGAGGAAGCTATTCTGTATCAGGATTTGATGCGGTGAACAAAGCTCAAAAATCATTCACCAAAGCACTTAAGGAAAACAACATTCCGCTGGAAATCCTTTTGGGGGCTGAAGTGCATGTGTGTCATCATCTGGTGGATGAGATCAAAGCGCACAGGGATTTTCTGGTTCTCAATCAAAGCCGTTATATGTTTATGGAATTTCCGTCAGACCATGTGTTCTCAGGAGTCAAAGACTTGATCTTTGAACTTATGACCGAGGGCATTGTTCCCATCATTGCTCATCCGGAAAGAAACTCGGTATTCAGACGAAATCCTCATTATTTGTACGAGCTTCTGGAGATGGGGGTGTTCAGTCAAGTCAATCAGGGAAGTTTCAATGGGGTTTACGGGACCCGGGTACAGGATGCCGTGTATCGGTTTCTGGAACTGGGATATGTGCATTTTATTGCCACAGACTGTCACAACACCTGGGTGATTCTGCCCAGACTTTCCGAAGCAGTGAGAAAAGCCGGAGAGGTGATCGGAGAAGAGAAGGCCAAAGCCCTGGTCAAGGACAATCCTTTGTGTGTGGTGGAGAACAGGGAGATATCCT
Source organism: Candidatus Aminicenantota bacterium (assembly GCA_014727835.1). Lineage (GTDB taxonomy): Bacteria > Acidobacteriota > Aminicenantia > Aminicenantales > Aminicenantaceae > WJMT01. The sequence continues at coordinate 14,763 of WJMT01000092.1, forward strand.
ATGTGCCTGAACCGCAGAGTGCCGCAAATCAAAAGAAATCACTGAAAATCAAGCTTCCTTCCTTTATGAAAAAGAAATCATGATCAAATTCACACCAGCCAATCATGTCTGGTCCAGGCCTTCTCTGGAAAAAAAGTCCCGGAAAGCGGTTGGCTTTTTGGGAACCAAACGGGATTTGGTCTGCTCAAAGGTCATTGAATACGGAATTTTGGGAGTGCTGGTTTTTTCTCCGCTTCCGGCTGCTTCGGTTTATGAATGGAGTATCCTGGTGATCGAAGTCGCGGTGCTGGTCATGCTGGGAGCCTATGTGGTGATGAAGAACAAGCCGGTTCTGTCTTCAAACAATGCTTCTTTGCTGAAACCTCTGCGGTATCTGCTGGGAGGATTTTTTCTGTATGTGGTCCTGCAGATGATTCCGCTTCCTGTGTTCCTGGTGAGGATCATTAGTCCCGAAACTTATCAATTTCATGAACAGTTTTCACTGGGATTGGAAGGGAGATCGTTTATGAGTCTTTCTGTATCTCCTTTTCATACATTTCAGCAGGGAATGGAAATTTTCACTTATGTGATTTTGGGGTTTCTGATTGTAAAGACCATCACTCAGCGTGCTCAGGTCAAGCGGATTTTTTATGTGCTGATAGCCATGGGTTTTTTTGAAGCTTTTTACGGGCTTTTTGAATTGTCCAGAAGTCAACCCCGGATCCTGTTTTATAAAAAGGAAATCAATCTGCATGCAGTGACAGGGACTTTTGTGAATCAAAATCACTTCACCGGATATCTGGAGATGATCATTCCCTTAGCCATAGGACTGATCATTGCCAGGATGGATCTGCTCTTGAGTGCCCGAACCCGGATCAAAGAAAAAATCGCTCTTTTGGGAGAAAAAGGATTTGCTTTGAATCTGATGTACATTGTGTTTGTGATCTTTATGACAGTAGGGCTCATCTTG
>WJMT01000093.1 GCA_014727835.1 Candidatus Aminicenantota bacterium
AAGGAGTGGAAGGAGAACTGGTTTACGCGGGTTATCTCATTCAGGCGCCTGAAAGAGACTGGGATGATATCAAAGGAAGGGACCTCAAAGGAAAAGTTCTGCTGGTGGAGATCAATGAACCCGAAAATTATCCGGACGGGATCTTTAATGGAGAGGATATGACCTATTACGGGAGATGGATTTATAAATTTGAGAAGGCCTCAGATTTAGGAGCCACAGGGATTTTGATCATCCACAACACAAAAGGAGCCACGTATGGATGGGATGTGGTTAGAAATTCATGGTCTGGAGAAACCTTTTTCCTTCCAGGTGTGGCAAAAAATCTTTTTTTTCAGGGGTGGATCAATAAAGAGACTGCGGAAAAAATCATTCAGAAAACCGGATTCAACAGAAATGAGCTGCTGGAAAAAGCATCATCCAGAGATTTTGCTCCTTTATATACGGGATTAAAAGTGAGAGTGAGACAAAAACCTGTCTTTCGTTCTGTTAAAAGTGAAAACATAGCCGGAATTTTGAGAGGTAAAGCGCAGTCACAGGAGAGACGCTCTGTGATCCTCTCTGCTCATTATGACCACTTTGGAAAAGACCGGAATAAACAAGGGGACCAGATATACAACGGAGCTGTGGATAATTGCTCTGCTTCAGCATGCATGCTGTCCCTTGCACGGATTTACGCACAAAAACCCAAAAAACTGGATGTGGATTTGCTGTTTGTAGCTGTTACAGCAGAGGAACAGGGTCTTCTCGGTTCAGATTATTTTGCTCGTCATCTTCCTGTCCCCGCTTCATCCGTGTTGGCTGATCTCAATTTTGAGATGACAAACGTCTGGGGAAGAACCAAAGATGTTTACACTATAGGAGGCAGCCACAGTGATTTGGGAGAGATCTGTGCTCGGGCAGCCAAGAAGCTGGGATTCAAATACATTCCGGAGCGGAATAAAGAGTTGGGATATTTTTTCCGTTCCGATCAGTTGAGCTTTGCCCGAGCCGGCATTCCTGCGGTCTGGCTTCATGAGGGAATCACTTCAGAAGGAAAAAATGAAGATTATATTAAAGAGAAGAGTCAAGAGTACCGAAGGTCCAAGTATCATAAGGTTTCGGATGAATTTGAAGAAGAATGGGATTTAGACGGAACGGTACAGATCACAGAATGGGTCCAAGAAATCATATCCCTGCTTTTGAAATCAGACCAGATACCTCGATTCAAAGAGTCCAGTTCTTTCAGCAGAAAATGAATAAAAGAGCGGTAAAGATATTTTTTTGCTTTTGAGCGGAATGATTTTGTGTTAGAATAGCTTAAACAAAAATGGAAATAGAAAAATCCAAGCATTCCCATTTTTCGGATTATCTGAAGCCGTCTCAGATCGTTTTTGATCTGGAAGCAAAAGACAAGAAAGAAGCTCTGGAAGAGCTGCTGGAGCTTCTGGAAAAACAAAAACTGATCAAAAATAAGAAACCCATACTAACGCGGATCATTGACCGGGAAGAGTTGGAATCCACAGGGATCGGCCATCAAGTGGCACTGCCTCATGCCAGATTTAACACCGGAGTAAAGGACATAGCTGTGGTGGTGGGGCGGTTAAAAAATGGTGTGGATTTTGAAGCCATCGACAAGAAGAAGGTCCAGCTCATCATTCTTATTGTTTGGAATCCGACCATTCCGGGTCTCTTCAACCACCTGTTTGCCGGACTTGCAAAATTTCTATCTAATGATAAGTTCAGGAAGAGACTGTTCACAGCCGAATCGCCTGATGAAATGTATCAGATCCTTTCAGAGATCGAACTTCATCTTCCCCCCATAGAAGACAAAATCATCCACAGGGGAAGACTCTTGTGGAAGCTTCAAGACATTGAACTGAAAAAGAAAAAAGCTCAGAAGAAAAAACAGAAGGAATTGGAAAAACAGGCAGAATTGATCAGGGCTGAGTTGGATAAAGCTCTGCTGGACCGGTTTGACAAGCTAATGGACCGGTATGGTTTTGCTGTGGCTGAAGTTAAAGATGGAACTTGTATGGGTTGTTATATCAACATCGCCACAGGCATGAGCTCAGCTATCCAGGGCAGTAATGACATTTATGTCTGTGAGAACTGCGGCAAGTTTCTTGTCTCTGCGGAAAGAGAAGAAAAATAGGGTATCGCATAACAAATCAACCGACGCAACATCACTGCCCGCTTTCGATTTCCTAAAAAGCGGTGAAGATATCATTGGACTCAAACTCCTTGAAATGTAATTATGTATCGTGTATACTGTTTCTTAATTACATGTAAAGGAGATTGTAATGTCCGAAGAAACCAAATCAAAAGATAGGTCCAAGGAAGAGGAACAAAAGAGAAAAAAGGGAGCTTTTAATGAATTCGGTGAACAGGTTGAGAAATTTGCCAACAAGACAGCTGAATCCATAAGAAAAGCCATTGATAAGGCACTTGCCTCCAGGAATACCGTTTTGACCATACGGGTTAATGACGATTCCAATGAAAAGATCAATCGGCTGGTTGAGTCCGGTCTTTTCAAAACCAGGTCTGAAAGTGCAGCTTTTCTGATCATGGAAGGAATCAAGACTCAACAGGGTTTATTTGATAAAATTGAAGGAAAACTGAAAAGAATGGAAAAGATCAAGCAAGAACTTCAGTCTATTGTGAGTGAAGAAATTGAAAAGGGAGCTACCAAAAATAACAAGTAAAAAGTGACCCTCAAAAAAGGAGAGCCAAATATTCTGGGATGTGATTTGTGAAGTGAGTTTTATTCTGCTGCTTCTTCTTCCTCCACTTCTTCTTCAAGTTTTTTTGTCCTTGCTGCATCTTTGATGCTGCTGATTCCTGCTACCAGGGCAATCAGGCCGCCAAAGAACAAAATCGGAGGGATGCAGCCAAATAAAAGGTTTAAAAATTCCTGTGTCCAGACAACAATGACAAGTATCACACCACCTGCCATGGCAATGAGCCCTAAGAGAATCGCTAAAAACTTACCCATAAGTAAGCCTCCCTTTGTTTTTCAAAATTTTCCAGGATGATTATATCAGAAACTTTGGCAAAACTCAAAAAGATTTCGCTCTGTTTTTTATAAGAAATGTCCTATAAAATAGAAAATAATGAATGAAAAACTAAAGATCAGAGGTGTGATTTTTGATATGGATGGAACCATCGTGGATGTTCCCTATGACTGGGATCAGATCAAAAAAGAACTGAACACTGGAGGAGAACCCATTCTCAATTATTTGGATGGACTTAAAGAACCTGAAAAAACAAAAAAGTGGGATGTATTGGAAGCTCATGAGAAACATGCCACTCAGAATGCGGTTCTGAAACAAGGGATCAGCTCATTTCTTCAATTCTTAAAAAAAAGGGGACTTCTGACAGCCTTAGTGACCAACAATTCAAAGGATAATGTTTTTTATCTTCTGCACAAATTTGGACTGAAATTCGATCATGTGGTGACTCGTGAAAGTGGATTATGGAAACCTTCTGCAGAACCGTTTTTTGAAGTTTTTAAAACCCTCTCACTTCATAAAGAAAACTGCTGTGTGGTCGGAGATTCTGCTTTTGATGTGATTGCAGCCAGAAGAGCAGGGATTGAGAGCATATTCATCATCAATGAAGATATTGAAAAATTCAAGGACAATGGTGTGGAGGTGTATGTTTCGGTCAAGAAACTAAAGTCAAGAATGAAGCGGCTGCTATCCTAAAGATTTGGCTGACAGATTTGACAATTTTTTGGATTCATTCATAATAGGTGACTCAATATTATTGATATAATGAAGCGAAAACAGAAAATCAATTCCGTCTTTTTTCCTTTGCTGTGTTTATTGCTGTTCGTATTATTTTATTCTTTCACAGGATGCAAAAAAAATCCAAAAGGGAACTATATTCTGGTGACTCTGGATACTCAAAGAGCAGACCATTTGAGCTGCACTCATTCTAAAAATGCAAACACTCCATATTTTGACTCCCTTGCAGAAGAGGGAATCTTATATGAAAATTGTTATGCCTTGAGTCCGATTACACTTCCATCTCACGGTTCTATTTTTTTCTCTCAACCACCCCATCAACTCAAATCATACAACAACGGACATGCCATCAGAGAAAAAAGAAACAGACCTTCTTTTGTGAATGTGTTCCGACAAAAGGATTACTCAACAGCTGCATTTGTCTCGCTGGGTGTTTTGAAATCGAAATTTGGTCTTGCTGAAGGTTTTGACCATTATGATGATGAATTTTTAGCTGAAAGGTGGTATCTGACAGCTGAGGAAATCAATCAGAAGGTGTTTTTATGGCTGGAAAAAAACAGACATCAGGACTTTTTTCTATGGATTCATTATTCAGATCCTCATGAGCCCTATTATCCACCGGATTCTCCGGCAGATCTCAGACTATTTTTAAACGGAAAACTTATTGGGGAATATGATTTGAACAAGACTTTATACCAGGCGGATATAGAATTAATATCTGGAAAAAACAACCTGACATTTGAACTCCAAGACAATTTCATCAAAGATTCTTCTCTTTTGAGAGCAAGGTTTGAGATTTTAGGCATTGAGGAATGGGAGGACCACAAGGGGATTGATGTGGACTTTGGTCAAGGTTGGATTTTCAAACAAGAAAATGATTCTGTTTTTCTAAAACCCAAAGGAATGGTGAGTGTTTCCAATCTCTCGGAACCCAAAACACTCACCTTTTCTTTCAGAGGCAATCTAGTGCTTCCTTTTCATGTGAAAAGGGATAATTATAGAAAAGATGTGGAATACATGGATCGAAAATTTGGAGAATTGATCCAAAAGCTGAAAAGTCTCGGATTGATGAAAAAAACCCATATTCTTGCAGTGGGAGACCATGGGGAGAGTCTGGGTGATTATAGGAACTATTCAGGAGAACCGCACTTTGGTCACATTTTTTTTCTTTATAATGTTTATATGAAGGTTCCCCTCATTGTGTACAATCCTTTTTCAGAAAAAAGAGGGATTCGAATCGCTGACCCGGTTTCTCTTTTGGATATCGCTCCCACTGTTATGGACACTATGGGATTCAAAGATTTCCCTCATTTCCAGGGAACCAGTCTTCTTGATCTGAGCGAGAGAGATAGTGGTTTTATTTTTCAGGAAACATTCAAACCCCAAGCCATAAGAAATAAATTTGCTTTATTGGAATATCCTTTCCACCTGATTTTCACTCCTGACTCTGGTAAATATGAATTGTATGACTTAGAGACCGATCCAATGGAAAAGAAAGACCTGTATAAAGAGAAAAAAACAATGAAGCGGATTGTTCTCATGCAGGAAGTCCTTGACGAAACAGTACGACAGGTCATTAGAGATAAAATAGAGATTCAGATAGATAAGGATACGGAAGGAATGCTGAAAACACTCGGATATATAAAGTGAAATATAAAGACAAGAAAAGAAGTGTCAATCATTATTCTTTAAAGAGTGATGCATATCGTCAGAGAGAAAATTATAATAACAATATGGCCATTTTTCATGAGTAGTCCAGGTTAAACTGGATTTTTCATGATGTGAATAGTTCGGGAAAAAGGAGAAGCCATCATGCAAGAAGAAAAACTATTATTGATTCCAGGGCCCACACCGGTCCATCCTCGCATTATAAACAGATTGTCGCTGCCGACCATATCCCATGTGAGTCCTGTTTTTGTGAGAGAGTTTAAAGACGCTTTGAAAAATCTAAAGAAAATAGTTTTTTGTGAAGCTGGAGAATCTTTTATAGTGGCTGGCGCAGGGACTTTGTCTATGGAGATGACTTTGGTTAATCTTCTAAACCAAAAAGAAAAGGCATTGGTTCTTTCTCAAGGATATTTTGGTCAGCGGATGAAGGAGATCAGCAGTGCCTTTGGTTTTGAATGCGATATCATTCAAAGTCCTTTGGGCAGAGCAGTGCAGCCAGAGCAGGTCAAAGAACAGATAGACAAACAAGACTATGCTCTTGTTCTATCCACTCATGTGGATACAGCAACAGGAGCCTGTGCTCCCATTAAAGAATACGCTCAGGTTGTGAAGAACAAAGATATTTTGTTTGCTGTGGATGGAGTGTGTGCCACAGGAGGGATCGAAGAGAAGATGACAGACTGGGGAGTGGATGTGATACTGACCGCAGCCCAAAAATGTTTTGGTGTGCCTCCGGGATTGGCTGTGATGGTTTTCTCAGATAGAGCCATGGACAAGAGAAAAAGCCTTTCTTTTGTCCCCGCATATTATGGAGACCTTATGAAGTGGCTTCCCATCATGAAGGATCCATCCAAGTATTTTTCAACTCCATGTGTGAACGAGATCAGGGCTTTTTGTGAAGGAACCCGGGTGATGCTTGATGAGACCATGGAAGTGAGGTTCAAACGGCACCAAAAAACCGCCCGTGCCATAAGAGCGGGACTGGAAAGCCTTGGGTTTTCCTTTTTTACAGAAGACAAATATTTCGCAGATACGATCACTGTTCCCATTTATCCCCATGGAGTCCGGGATGATGAATTCCGCACAAAACTTGCTGAAAAAAGAGTGCTTTTTGCTGGAGGGCTGGGCAGGTTAAAAGGAAAGGTGTTTAGAATAGGACATATGGGAAATATTTCTTATTCTCAAATAGAATTTGCTATGGATGCCGTGGAAAAAGCTTTATCAGAAATCGGATATGAATTTGATAAGGGTTCCGGTCTCAAGGCAGTGAAACAAGTCCTCCAATAGGAAGCAGACTCAAAAGGGAGAAGATTGATGTCAGAACAGGTTTTTTTCATTCCAGCCCATCAGGAAGAAGGATCCCAAATTCTGTCTCAAAAGACAGAAAAAATTTTTCGGAGATTGGATTTTACTGAAAACATTGATCATGATTCATTCGTGGCTCTCAAAATCCATTTTGGAGAAAAAGGGAACAAAGGATATATAAAACCTTCATGGCTTTCAGATACAATGAAGGTTTTGAAAGAGCGTTCCGGGCGGATTTTTTTCACAGATACCAACACGTTGTATGTAGGAAATAGGTCCAATGCTTCAGATCATGTCCTTCTCGCTCATGGACATGGTTTTGATGAAAGGAAATGGGGTGTTCCGGTGATCATTGCTGATGGACTTATCGGACGCAACAGTGATGATATTGTGATTGACAAACCCAGGATCCATACTGCGAAAATAGCGAGCTTGTTTTCGGATTCAGATGTTCTGGTATGCCTCAGCCATTTCACAGGACATATGCTCACCGGATTTGGAGCGGCCATCAAAAACCTTGGGATGGGATGTGCTTCCAGATCAGGAAAACTGGACCAGCATTCCGATGTTCATCCAAGGGTCAATCCCAAATATTGTGATCTTTGTCAAACTTGTTTTGATTACTGTCCGGAAGAGGCCATAAGTGAAAAACAGGGAACTGCTTTTATTGACAGTGAACAGTGCATCGGGTGCGGGGAGTGCCTGGTGGTGTGCCCTCGAGGAGCTGTCAAGATGACATGGGATGATGATAAAATCCGAGTGCAGGAAAAGATGGCAGAATATGCTTTTGCAGTGAACAAAGTCTATGAAGGAAAAATAGTATGCATCAATTTTTTGATTCATATCACCAAGGACTGCGACTGCATGTGCAAAGGCGTCCCTCCTTTTATGGAGGATATCGGAATCCTTGCTTCCAAAGACCCAGTTGCTTTGGACCAGGCATCAGCTGATTTGATCGACGAGCAGAGTGGAAAAGATATCCTTCGGATAAAGAATGATGTGGATTGGACTGTGCAGCTCAAACATGCGGAGGATATTGGTTTGGGAAACAGGAATTACAGGCTTGTGAAATGTGAATTGTGAATCTGGTCTGAAAATATCGGGACGGTGGGATTCGAACCCACGGCCCCAGCGTCCCGAACGCTGTGCGCTACCAGACTGCGCCACGTCCCGATTTTGAAAGACATTATATCCCCAAAAGTTGTTTGAGTAAAGAATATTAAGATTTTAGAGACACTGAAAAATAATGAAATAGCATGTAATAATACGACATATTACGACATTTCATCTCATTCTCTTGACAACAACAGGTATCCCTTTTATTTTGGCAGTGTGATGTTCCGAAAAGATGGGATTGTAAGATGTCAAAAAAAGGGGGGGCTGATGTCCCTCAGAAAGCCCCTTACATATGAAGTTCGATCACATCTCCATCCTGTAATTTGTATTCTTTATTGACTTTTTGTCCTTCATACTTTTTTTGGCCCCAGATTCTTGCGTATTTGAAATTTTGGGCAAAATCTTTGTGTACAGCTTTCGCCATATCCATAACAGAGCTCCCGTGCTTGAATATAAAGGGTTCATCATAGGAAGGCTTTTTTCCGGGTATTTTGCTGTACACTCTCATCACTTCGAGGCTGTCAAATATTCTTTTGCTGAGGGATTTCAGGTTTTTGTTCTGAGCGGCTGAACAGGAAATAAAAGAGAACTGGGTTTCAATGAGTTCTTTGATCAATTCTTTAACATCTGAGTTTTGAGGACTTTCATCTTTGTTGAGTACGACCAAGCATTTTTTTTGAAATCGGCTCTGCTTTTTGTCAGTTGGTTTTTCATTGTTTTCCGGAGACAGGACTATTTTTTTCTCACCCAGCACATCTTGGATTACGGTGATGTCCTCGGCCGGGTCTCTGCTGGTGATATCTATGACAAGAAGCACTGTGTCTGCGTTTTTGATGAGTTCGGTGTGCCAGACTTCCAAATAGTCTTTGGTAATGGGTGGAGTGTCAATCAATTGAACCTGAACATTTTCGTATTTCATCATGGCAGGATAAGGTTTATGGGTGGTGAACGGATAGTCTGCAACCTCAGGTTCGGCATTGGTGAGGCTTTTGATAAGCATAGATTTTCCTGAGTTAGGAGGTCCGATGAGAACCACTTGGCCTGCACCTGATTTATCAATGTGATAAGATGGTTCGTGGCGTGCAGTGACTGATTTTTTTTGGGATTTGGACTTCAGCTTGGAGATCTTTTTTTTGTAGAGAGCTTGAAGCTTTTCTGTTCCTTTGTGCTTGGGAATAATGGACAGAAGCTCTTCCATGATTTCGATTTTTTCCACAGGATCATTGGTGGTTTTCAGCTTTTTTTCCGTTTCAAAATACTGCGGCGGCAGGTTTGCTGGCATATCTCCTGTATTATAGCTGATTTTTGTTGGGTTTTCAACAAGTCTACCCCTGAAAAAAAGTCAAAAAACAAACCCATGAGATGAGTTTAAAAAATCAAGATTTTTGTTGAAAAAAAGCCTTAAATCGTGTACAATTTGATCCAGAAATATGCCTGTCGGGTTATGTGAAATTCCTTCCTCCATGACCCTTGATTTCTCTTGGAAAGAAAGCAAATGAAAAAAAAGGACTATAGTGCAGAAAGTATAAAAGTATTAAAGGGATTAGAAGCGGTTCGCAAACGTCCTGCCATGTACATCGGCAGCACTGGCTCTGAGGGGCTTCACCATCTTGTTTATGAGGTCGTAGACAACAGCATTGACGAGGCTTTGGCTGGATACTGCAGCCGGATTTCTGTCATCATCCATGAAGACTGCAGCGTTACGGTCGAAGATAATGGACGCGGAATCCCTGTAGAGAGGCACAAAAAAATAAAAAAACCGGCAGCAGAAGTGGTGATGACCATGCTTCATGCCGGGGGAAAATTTGATAGCAAGACCTATCAGGTTGCTGGAGGCTTGCACGGTGTGGGAGTGTCTGTGGTCAATGCTCTTTCAGAACATCTGGAATTGGAAGTGAAAAGAGAAGGGGGTGTTTTCACTCAGAGTTATGAAAAAGGCAAGGCTGTCAGCAAGCTGCAGAGAATAGGAAAGACCAAGCGGACAGGCACAAAGATCCAGTTCAAACCAGATATGCAGATCTTCCAGGAGATTGACTTTAATTTTGATATTTTAAGCAAAAGGTTGAGAGAACTTTCCTATCTGAATAGGGGATTGAAAATATCGATTGTGGATGAAAGAACAGAAGAGAAACATGAATTTCAGTATAAGGGAGGAATCAGAGAGTTTGTTCAGTATCTCAATCAGAATAAGACGGTTCTCAATCCCAAGCCCATTTATTTTGAAAGCAGCAAGGATGATGTGATTTTGGAGATGGCCATTCAATACCATACGGGCTATTCTGAGACCATATTTTCTTTTGTGAACAATATAAACACAAGAGAGGGGGGAACTCACCTAAGCGGTTTCAAATCCGCTCTCACAAGGACCATCAACAGTTATGCCAATGAAAGGAACATGAAAAAGGGATTCAAACAGAATCTCAGTGGAGATGACACCAGAGAAGGGCTTTGCGCTGTAATCAGCCTGAAGTTAAAAGAGCCTCAGTTTGAAGGACAAACCAAAACAAAGCTAGGTAACAGTGAAGTCAAAGGAATTGTTGAATCTATCGTCAATGAGCGGCTTTCCAATTATTTTGAAGAAAATCCTTCGGTCTCCAGAAAAGTCATTGAAAAGATCATGGACGCGGCCAGAGCCAGAGAAGCGGCTCGAAAAGCCAAAGAAATTGCTCGGCGCAAAGGAGTGCTCGAATCCAGCGCTCTTCCCGGGAAGTTATCGGATTGTCAGGAAAAGGACCCGGCAGAATCAGAGATTTTCTTTGTTGAGGGGGATTCAGCAGGTGGTTCTGCAAAACAAGGCCGGGACCGGCGGTTTCAAGCTGTCCTTCCTCTCAAAGGGAAGATTTTAAACGTGGAAAAAGCTCGGTTCGACCGTGTCATTAAAAACGATGAGATCGGATTCATCATTTCTGCTCTCGGATCCGGAGTGGAAGGATCTGATTTTGATATCAGCAAACTCCGCTACCATAAAGTGATCATCATGACAGATGCTGATGTGGATGGTTCTCATATCCGAACTCTTCTCATGACTTTTTTCTACAGACAGATGCCTCAGCTGATCGAACAGGGGCATTTGTATGTGGCACAGCCTCCTTTATACAAAGTCAAAAGAGGAAAGTCCTCTATGTACATTGAGAATGAAAACAAATTCCAAAAATATCTCCTGAATAAGATTTGTAAAGAGTATAAAGTGAAGGTCAAAAATATGAAAAAAATCTATCAAGGAGTGGAACTCAAAAGGTTCTTAAAGAAAATAATGGGAAAAAAGAGCGATATCAATGGATTGGAACGGAAAGACTATCCTCATTTTCTCATTTCTGCTCTTTTGAATCATGATGTCAGCGGAACAGAATTTTTGAAAAAGAAAGATAAAATGAATGAGGTCCACAAAGAGCTGACAGATAAGGATATTGAATCTGTGTTGTCCAAAGATGAGGAACATGGCCTGTATGAACTGCTGGTGACCTATCGAGTCAATGGAATGAAGATGACTGCAAAAGTAGGAATGGAGCTGGTCACATCTCCCCGGTATCAAAGACTTTATCAGATCCATAAAGAGCTTAGAGACATAAAACCTCCGTTTGAGGTCATCAAGAAAGATGAGTCTGTAGAGGTTGATAATGAAGTGAGACTCATTGAATATCTGAAGGAACAGGGGAAGAAAGGGATCTCTATTCAGAGATATAAAGGACTGGGAGAAATGACTCCAGTCCAGCTTTGGGAGACCACTATGGACCCTGAGAACAGGAATTTGCTTAGAGTTTCTATCCAAGATGCAGTGGAAGCAGATAGGACATTTCACATCCTGATGGGAAGTGATGTGGAATCCAGAAGAAATTTTATTGATGAAAATGCCTTAGAAGCAGAAAATTTGGATGTCTGAGCAAGAAACTTCTCTAATATAGAAAAGGAGAGATCATGGCAGCAAAACTGTCAGAAATCAGCATTGAGAAAGAAATGAAGCGCTCTTACCTGGATTATGCCATGAGTGTGATCATCGGGCGGGCTATTCCTGACATCAAAGATGGATTGAAGCCGGTTCAGAGAAGAGCTCTGTATTCCATGCATGAATTGGGTTTGAAATGGAACAAGCCGTTCAAAAAATCGGCCCGCATTGTCGGAGATATCATAGGAAAATATCATCCTCACGGAGACACAGCTGCTTATGACACCATTGTGAGGATGGCTCAGGACTTTGCACTTCGGTATCCTTTGGTGGACGGACAGGGCAACTTTGGCTCTGTAGACGGAGATCCGGCTGCAGCCATGAGATATACAGAAGTCCGTATGCAGAAAATTGCAAAAGAGCTGATGGCTGACCTGGATAAGGACACTGTTAATTTCGTCTCCAATTACGACGGAAGTCTCACCATGCCTGAAGTGCTTCCGGCAAAATTTCCGAATCTTCTGGTCAATGGAGGATCAGGAATCGCTGTGGGCATGGCCACCAATATTCCTCCTCATAATATAGGGGAAGTCATTGACGGAGTCATTCATCTCATCCGGAATCCTAAAGCCAGCTTGAAAGATATCATGAAATTCATACCTGGCCCCGATTTTCCCACCGGTGGTTTCATTTTTGGCAAAGACGGGATTAAAAGCGCTTACGAGACCGGAAAAGGAGTCATTTATATCAGGGCAAAAGCTGTGATCGAGTCTGGAGCCAAAGGAGAAAGAGCCCGGATTGTGATCACGGAAATCCCCTTTCAGGTCAATAAGGCCAATCTATTGGAAAAGATGGCTAAATTGGTCAATGCCAAAAAAATTGAAGGAATTGCTGATATCAGGGATGAATCAAGTCGAGAAGGGATCCGGGTAGTGATCGAGATCAAACGAGGAGAAAGCCCTGAGATTGTCTTGAATAATTTGTACAAACACACCTCGCTTCAGACATTTTTTGGAATCATCCTGCTTGCTATTGTGGACAGACAGCCCAAACAGTTGGGTCTGTTGGATGTGATGCGCTATTTCATATCCCACAGGCGCGATGTTGTTCGGCGCCGCACACGGCATGAACTCAAAAATGCGAAATTGAGAGCTCATATTTTGGAAGGATTGACCATAGCTCTGGATAATCTGGACGATGTGATCGCTTTGATCAGGGGCTCCTCCAATGTGGAAGAGGCAAGAAAAGGACTGATCACCACATACCATATGACCAAAACCCAGGCCCAAGCCATTCTTGACCTGCAGCTTCAAAAATTAACACAGCTGGAAAGGGAAAAGATTCAGAAAGAATACGAGGAACTGCTCAAATTGATCAAAAAGCTCAAACGTATCCTAGGAAGTGAAGAGCTCATTCTGAATATCATCGTAGAGGAACTAGAGAAGATAAAAAAAGAATACAACGACCAAAGAAAGACCGAAGTCATTGATGATGATATCGTTGATTTGAAACCTGAAGATTTGATCAAAGAAGAGGATGTGGCCATTGCTTTTACAGCTTCGGGATATATCAAAAGAACTCCTCTCAGCAGCTACCGTTTTCAATGTCGAGGCGGAAAAGGCAAAAGAGGGATGAGCATGAAGGCCGAGGACATTGTGGAAAACCTGTTTATTTGCTCCACTCATAATTATTTGCTTGTTTTCACCAATAAAGGCCATATGTATTGGTTAAAGGCCTTGGACATCCCAGACCTTCCTGCATCATCCAAAGGGAAATCCATTAATAATTTGATTGATTTTTCTTCCGGAGAGAGAGTGAGTTCACTGGTAGCTGTCGAAGAATTTTCAGAAGACAAATATGTTGTCATGTTGGCTTCTGATGGAATTATAAAAAAAACCCGCTTGAGTTTATTCCGGCACATACGAAAGGGAGGGATCAGAGCCGTCTCATTGAAGGGGAAAGCTGAGCTTTTGATGGCCAGAATAACGGACGGCAAGAGGGATATCATTATAGGAACCCGTTCAGGAAAAGCTATCAAGTTTCATGAGAAAGAGATCCGGCCCATGGGGCGCCAAGCTGCGGGGGTCAAGGGAATCAATCTGTCATCAAAAGACCGGATCATCGGAATGGTGGTGGTCACAAAAGAGGACAAGTTTATATTCACTGCCAGCGAACACGGGTATGGAAAAAAGACAGAAGTCTCTTTGTATCCCAGAAAGCACAGAGGGGGCAAAGGGGTTATCAACTTGAAGACCCCTAAAAAAATCGGAAAAGCAGTGGGGATGATCGGTGTTTCCGACGAAGAAGCCCTTTTGATCACTAAACTGGGCAAAACCATACGGGTCAAGACCGAAGATTTCAGGCCCATTGGAAGAGCCACTCAGGGGGTCAAGCTGATCGATGTGGATAAATCGGATCGGGCTGTTTCTTTGGCTAAAGTCTGCGAATCTTAGTTATTCATAAAATCTGTCCGCAGTCTCCACATCAACATCTGGATATTGAGGATTGTCATGTCCTTTTATAAAACAATATTTTGTCGTTTTTGAGTTTGAGGAATTATATCTTATTGCGGGCAGATTTGACTCTTTAAGCGGGCCCATCTCACAGCATCTGCTTTGTTGCAGGTCATTCGGAGTGAAGGACCACACCTTCCAGATTAATGAATTCGAGTGTGGCTTCTCCTGTCCTCCTGATATTATTTCTTGACTTTTTCATACCATAGAAAATAGAATTTATCCATCGCCTGAAGGAGGATATTATGATAGACACATTAGCTCAAATGTTCCTTAATACTATAAAATCATTTCCAAAACCGGATTTGATGCTTTATAAGCAAGCGGATGAATACCAGCCGATATCCACAAAGGAATTTGAGGACAGGGTTGTTCATCTTTCCTTAGGGCTTATGGAGCTGGGTTTGAATAAAGGTGACAAGCTCGTACTTCTTTCAGAGAACTGTCCCAATTGGGTTATCACGGACCTGGCCAGTTTGAGCTTTGGAGGGATCACTGTACCCATATACACCTCCCTTGTCCCGGAGCAGATCAAGTACATCATCAATGATTCAGATGCCAAAGTCGTGGTTTGCTCAGACCTTTCTCTCTGGGAAAAAGTCCATTCAGTCAGGGACCAGCTCAACAAGGTAGAAAATTTCATTGTTATGGAAGATCCCGCACCAGAGGGGACCTTGAGTTTATCAGAAGTGACGGAAAACGGCCGGAAAAAAGCGGAAAAAGAACCAGATCTGTTTGAGAAAACCGTTTCTGAAATCAAACCTGACGATATCGCCTCTATCATTTATACATCAGGAACCACCGGAACTCCTAAAGGAGTGATGCTGACTCATTCCAATTTCATGAGCAACAGCAAAGCCACTGCCAGTATCATTGAATTCACTTCCAAAGACACTGTTCTTTCCTTTCTTCCTTTGTCTCATGTGCTGGAGAGGATGGTGACCTTCACCTATTTGTATAAAGGATGTTCCATTGCCTATGCAGAGAGCGTGGAAACAGTGGGAGAAAATCTGTTAGAGATCAAACCTCATATTATGGTGAGTGTTCCCAGGGTTTTTGAAAAGATCTATGCTAAAGTGATGGACAGTGTTTTGGAAGGGTCTGCTTTGAAGAAAAAACTATTTTTCTGGAGCGTTCGAATAGGAAAAGAGTATGCCCAGAGAGAATTGAGTCATCAAAAAATCTCTAAAAGCTTGAGATGGAAAAGAAGCATAGCAGATAAGCTTGTTTTTTCCAAAATCGTCAGTAAAACAGGGGGGAGAGTCCGGTTTTTTGTATCTGGAGGAGCCCCTCTGTCCAAAGACATTGCTGAATTTTTCTATGGTATGGGCCTTGTTGTTCTGGAAGGATATGGCCTGACTGAATCTTCCCCGGTGATTGCGGTCAATACATTTGAGAACTTAAGGTTTGGTTCTGTGGGTAAACCCATTCCCGATGTTGAAGTCAAAATCGCTGAGGATGGAGAAATTTTGGCCAAAGGCCCCAATATCATGAAGGGATATTATAAATTAGATGAGGAAACCAAAGAAGCGCTTAGGCAGGGCTGGCTTCACACTGGAGATATCGGTTATCTGGATGAAGACAATTTTCTTTACATCACAGATAGAAAGAAAGATATCATTGTCACTGCAGGCGGAAAAAACATTGCTCCTCAGATGATCGAAAACCAGCTGAAAACCAATCCATTCATATCCAATGTGGTGGTGCTGGGGGACAAAAGAAAGTTCATTTCAGCTCTAGTGGTTCCGGTTTTTGAAAAAATCAAGGAATATGCAGATGCCAGTAATATTGAGTATGAATCAATCACAGATCTGGTGGAAAATGAAAAGATTGTCAATTTTGTGATGTCCGAGGTCAATCGATATTCGGCAAATCTGTCTTCTTATGAGAGAATCAAGAGGATCATTCTGCTGGACAGGGATTTTGAAATAGAGAAAGGAGAGCTGACTCCTTCATTAAAAGTGAAAAGGAACATTGTTGAAGATAAATATAAGGAAAGGATAAACAAACTTTATCAGGACTGATTTTTCCAATAGAGAATCCGGCCACAGTTTTCGCACAAGATGATTTTCTTTCCCTCTTTCAATTCATTGATGACCTGGGGCCTGATGCGGATTTGGCAAACAGAGCAGAAGTCATCTGTGACCGGAGAAAGAGCGATTCCGCTGTTGTTTTGATATATGTCGTGATAAAGACTTAATTGATCTTGCGGAATATGGGGTTCGACCTCAGCTTTTTCCTGGCTGAGTGACTGTTTCTTTTGTTTCATTTCGCTGCTTTTTTCCATCAGCTCTTCTTTTTCTTTGAGCAGCTTCTGTTTTTCTTGTTCTGCTTTTGCTTGGGCTGATCTGATTTCTGATTCAATATCATCGGATGCCAGCATTTTGGTGATGATCTCTTCTTCAAGGTCATCCACTCTGTTTTTTGCATCATCGATTTCTTTAAGCAGGGAACTGTATTCTTTATTGGTTTTAACATCATTGAGCTGGTTTTGAAATTTGTTTATCTTTGTTTTCAAGTCTTCAACTTCAGCATCGAGATCTCTTCGTCTCTTTTGATTCTCAGCCAATTGTTCCTTGTATTTTTTAACAGCAGAAAAGCTTTCTTCGATTCTTCTGTCGATCTGATTGATTTGTGACGGGATTTGTTCAAGGAAAAGAGAGATGCCCTTTATGTTGGAATCAAGGTCCTGAAGTTTGATCAAGTGTTTAAAATTGTCAACCACATCTTTTCCTCTTGAAAAAATGGGCCTACCAGGATTCGAACCTGGGACCGACCGGTTATGAGCCGGTGGCTCTGGCCGCTGAGCTATAGGCCCTTCCGTCATTTATAGCAAATCTCCCATATCAAGTCAATTATCCAGGGTTATTCATCAAATCTGTATGCACAGTCATACAGATTTATGAAGATCAGTTCTCTTTACAGTGTTTATTCCTTAGACAGATGATTGTGACTTGAATTCATGTCATGAATTTGAATTATGTGCATACAGATTTGACCTTTCAGGCGAGCCGATCGCACCGCATCTGCTTTGTTACAGGGCATGAAGTCGCGGTCCTTCTTTGAGAATGCACTGTGACTCGCATCTGCCGCAACCTCGGTTCGTGAATTTCCCAGGATCGTCTACCTGGCTATTTAGATGTTTGACACATTAACTGGCTAAGCTCTATGAAATTCATGTGTGGCTGAAGCGAGATTGAAGATTTAGCCTTCTTAAAAATCGGAACGGAGCACAAGCCCCATCTTAATTATTCCTGTTCTTCTCCCACAAATGACATCAACTTTTTGCTGCGGGTGGGGTGTTTGAGTTTTCTTAAAGCTTTGGCTTCAATCTGTCTGATTCTTTCTCGAGTAACCTTAAACTGCTGTCCCACTTCTTCCAGAGTGTGTTCATTCCCATCTCCAAGCCCGAACCTCATTTTCAAAACTTTCGCTTCTCTGGGAGTGAGGGATTTCAGAGCTTCGTCGATTTGTTCTCTAAGATTGATACTGATCACCTTGTCAGGAGGGGACTGCATCACTTTATCTTCTATAAAATCACCGAGATGGCTGTCTTCCTCTTCTCCAATAGGGGTTTCCAAAGAGATGGGTTCCTGAGCGATTTTAATGATTTTCCTGACTTTGTGGATGGGCATTTCCATTCTTTCTGATATCTCTTGAGAGGTGGGCTCTCGTCCGATTTTCTGGACCAAATCTCTGGAAATTCTAATCAATTTGTTGATGGTCTCTATCATATGAACCGGAATTCTAATGGTTCTCGCCTGGTCAGCAATGGCTCTGGTGATGGCTTGTCTGATCCACCAGGTGGCATAAGTGGAAAATTTATAGCCTCGTCTGTACTCAAACTTATCCACTGCTTTCATCAAACCCATATTTCCTTCCTGTATGAGATCTAAGAACTGAAGTCCCCGATTGCTGTATTTTTTAGCGATGGAAACCACAAGCCTCAAATTCGCAGCCACCAATTCTTTTTTTGCTTGATCACTGATTTTCTCCCCTGTTGTGATGGAGCGAAGAGTTTTTCTCAAATCTTGAGAGTCAAGGCCCACTTCTTGATGGATATTCTGAATCTGTTTATCGATTTCTTTGATCTCCTGATCGATATTTTTTCGCTTTTTTTTGCTTCTTGTTCTTTTGTAAGAGACTCTTAGCTCTTCTTTGTTTTCTTCAAGTTTGTTTATTTTTTCTAATCTATTCCTGAGGGAATTTATCAGTGTTTCCTCAAATTCAGGTTTGATCAGGTCTTTGATGATATCGCCTATTTTTATGATAATCCGAGCTCTGGAAAAGTTATTTTTTTTGTCTTTTGGGATTTGGCTCAGCTCTTTATCCAAATGTTTGATTTTGTTTATTTTTTTCTTGATTTGCTTTTTTTGTTCTTCGACCTTTTTAAGTTCCAGGTATTCTTCGTTGTATTCAAACATATTCTGAGCATAAACGGTATCCTGTTCCAATTGTTCTTCCAATTCATATATTTTATTCAACACCAGCCGGGTTCTTGAGAGAGCTTTGAATACAATTTTTTCTCCTCTTTCGATTTGCTTGGCTATGGCAACTTCTCCTTCTCTGGTAAGAAGAGAGATGTTTCCCATTTCTCTCAAGTATAGCTTGACCGGATCTGTGGTCCTTTCCAAATCCTCAATAGATAAAATTTCACTTTTTTTCCTTTTGGGAGGTTTTTTTCTCCGCATTTCCATGATTTTTATGCCAAGTTTGTCTATGGAATTGAGAAAGCTGATAAATTCTTTGTTTGCTTTTGACTTATTCTGAAAAACACGATCGATCTCTTCTAAAAGAAGATAGCCCTTCTTTCTTCCTTTTGAGATCAGCTCTGTGATTTCTTGTTTATGTGGTTTTTCCTTACGGGTCAATTTTTTCTCCTAACTTTATGCATATTAACCTGCTCTATTTAGAAAATCCAGTTGACATTTGAGTTATGATTCATTTGCTGTTTTCTTTTGATATTTGATATAAAATTTTTTGTTTATCATCTATCTCTTTAAACAGAGAATGGATCTCCTTTTTAAGAGAATCTTTGTTTTCGCCGTTTTCAGTTGTCTTGAGTCTGTTCTCACATTTTTTTAAGCTGTTTTGTAGTTTTTTGACCTGACGGGGAAGAACAAATCTCCTTAAAGCCAAAAGACAGTCTTTGGCTTCGTCAATGCTTGCAGGAGGAGACTCTTCCACTAAAATCTCTGTGAGTGCACTGAATAGAGAAGGATTGATTTTTTCCTTCAGTTCATAAATTTTGGAATTGCTGATGGATCGTCCTTTTTTAAAAAAGTCAGAGAAGATCTGGAAGATAGATTCACTTTTCAAACCTTGATAATCGTCTTCTTCCATATGTTCGAACAGTTTGGCGGCGATATTTCCGTTCTGAAAAATGATTTGAAGGAGTCTTTTTTCTGCATTTAAAAACCAATTGATTTGACTTTTCTCCGGCGATGACCGTTTTTTTCTCACCAGGTTTCTGAGCTGCTGTTCATCAATGGATAAATATTCGCTGGTTTGTTTTAAGTATTCACTGAGCACAATGGAATCTGGAATGTGTTTGATACTCTCCATGATCTCTCTAGCCACTTCAGCTTTCTCTTCTGGGCTGTCCAGGTTTTTTCCTTTGCGCTTCTCTTGAATGAGGAATCTGAGGCCGGATGGGCTTTGCTTGACCAGCGAATTGAATTTTTCAGCGCTCTGATTTGTGATATAGGAATCAGGATCATGGCCTTTGGGAAAGGAAAGAACACGGGTTCTAAGTCCCTGAGCAAAACAGATGGAGACAGCTCTGCAGGATGCTTTTTTTCCTGCATCATCAGAATCATAGGCCACAGCTATGGTTTTTGAAAAGCGGGAGGCTAAGGCCGCTTGGTTTTCAGTGAGGCTGGTTCCTAAAGAGGCCGCCACATTAGTAATGCCTCTTTGGAAAAGAGAGAGAAAATCCGTGTATCCCTCTACAAGGATCATCTGGCCTTCCTTCCTTATGGATTCTTTGGAAAAGTTCAGGCCGTAGAGGACCTGTCCTTTGGTGTAGATAGAAGAATCTGGAGAGTTCATATATTTGGGGTCGTCATTAAAGAGAGTCCGGCCTCCAAATGCCACTGCTTTTCCTGAGACATCCATTATGGGAAACATGACTCTTCCTCTGAATCGATCATAAAATCCAGATTTGTTCTTTCGGCGCATCACCAGTCCTGTCTTTTCCACCATGTTTATGTTTTGTTTATTGAGCTGGAAATACTGAAGAAGAGAATCCCAGGAATTGAGAGCATAGCCGATTTTGAGTTGATTGATGAGGTCCTCAGAGATCCCTCGTTTTTTCAAATACTGAAGGCCTTGTTTTCCTTCTGCGGTGTTGAATAAATTTTTTTTATAATAAGCAAGAGTCTGGTTGGTGATTTTATAGAGTTTTTCTTTGAGGCTTTGTTGTTTTGAAGACATTTTTTTGTGTTTGGGGAGTTCGACATTATATTTTTCAGCAAGATAGCGGACAGATTCCGGAAAGCTTAAGTTTTCTTTCTCCATGACCAAAGTGAAGAGATCTCCCCCTGCACCACAGCCAAAACAATGAAAAAGTTGCCTGTCCTCATCAATGGTGAACGAAGGGGTTTTTTCAGAATGAAACGGACAGAGTCCCACGAATCGGCGGCCTCTTTTCTTCAAACTGGTGTATTGAGAAGCGATTTCAATGATGCTGGCTACTTGTTTGATTTGATCAACGGCATCCATTTTTTGACCTTCCAGGCGAGCCGATCTGAAATTCAGATATGGCTTGTGCTCCGTTCAGATTTTTAACGCCTTTTTTGGCACTTTATTTTCGGCTGCTGCGCAACTCCCCCCGTCCGTGGGAAAAGCAGTCAATGGTCAATGGTCAATGCTGAATGGTTTTTTAATTTACATTTCACCGTTAACCATTCGCAGTATTTCATCTTCAATGTCGCTTCAGCCACACCTGAATTTCATCCAGCTTAAAATCTTGACTTGTAAATAATCCACGTTAATAAAATATAGGTTTGACTGTGTATAATGTCAAGATTCATAAGATATTTGGACGGATTCTCTGGACAATGACTTCACAGAGAAATTTTTGGTTGTTTTTTTATTTGATTTTCCAGTTGTTTTTGTTTTTTAAGAGAAAGCGGACTGTTTTGAGATGCAGGTCATGCCCTCCTTTTTCTGCCCGGAAATACCCTTTGATGTTCTGGTTGAGAAGTGAAAGATCCCCGATAAGGTCCAGGATTTTGTGTCTGACGAATTCATCCTTAAATCTCAATGGAGGATTGATGATTTTTTCTGGATCCAAGACCAGAGTATTGTCCAGTGAGCTTCCCAGCGCAAGATTCTGTTTTCTGAGCATCTCAGCATCTTTAAGATACCCAAAGGTTCTAGCTGGAGCCACATCTGTTTCAAAGGTGGCTGGATCAATATCCAGGGTCAATTCCTGTTTCCCAATGCAAGGATGGTTATAATTGATGATATAGGTTATTTTGAGAGTATCATGAGGTTGGATATCCATCAAAGCTCCGTTTTTTTTGATTCGGAATGATTTTTTTATGTATAGGGTTTTGCTTTTTTGAGAAAGTTTTTGATTTCCGGCTTTTTTGATCTCTTCAAAAAAAGGCAGAGCACTGCCGTCAAGAATGGGAACTTCTTCTCCGTTGATTTTGATAAGAACGCTGTTGATTCCGAGAACATACAGAGCAGCCATAAGGTGTTCAATGGTTCTGACTTTAAATTTTTCCTGGATCAGGGAAGTATTGTGCATGGATTGAATTTTCTCTGCATCCAGAACCACAGTGGCATTGCCTTGATCTGTTCTTTGAAACACGATTTTCCCTGATTCAGAGGGTTGAATCCAAAGATTGATTTTTTTTCCGGAATGAACACCAATCCCTGTGAAGTGAACCTTGTGAAGGATTGTTTTTTTAAATAACACAGGTCTTTATTCTAATACACCCTGAATTGAAAATCCATAATGAATATTCGTACAAATTCATCCCGATTTATGCTAAAATCAAAAAAATGAGATCACATTTAAAAAAAATCCTTGAAAAAGTACAATCAGGAAACCTGACTCCAGAGCAGGCCATGGAGAAGCTCACGCATTATCCTTACCAGGACCTCGACTTTGCAAAGCTGGACCACCACAGAGAGATGAGAAAGGGGATTCCTGAAGTTGTTCTGGGCCTAGGAAAGAGCGACCAGCAGATCAAAGAGATCTCTGAGCAGATCATCAAAAAAGGAAGCAATCTTTTGGTGACCAAGATAGACCGGAAAAGGTTTCAAAACATAAAAAAGGATATGCCGGAATTGAATCACAATTCCAGCGCCAATCTTGTGTATCTCAAACTTGAGGATTCTCCTCCCGGAAAAGGGAAGGTCGCCATCATCACAGCCGGGACATCTGATATCCCTGTAGCTGAAGAGGCGGCTGTCACCAGTGAACTGCTTGGAAATGAGATATTCAAGATCTATGATGTGGGAGTGGCTGGGATCCATCGGCTGTTTGGGGAGTATCACAAAATCAAGGAAGCCCAGGTGATCATAGTGGTGGCTGGAATGGAAGGCGCTTTGCCCAGTGTGATCGCAGGACTGACCAACAGACCGATCATCGCGGTTCCCACCAGTATTGGTTATGGAGCGAATTTGAAAGGAATGGCCGCACTCCTGGCTATGTTGAATTCATGCCCCGGAGGAGTGGCTGTGGTGAATATAGATAACGGTTTTGGTGCCGCTTATATGGCCAGCCTGATCAACCACCTTCCATAGGCTCGTATTTGCTTGTAAAATCATAAGTTATAAGATAAAATGTTTGAAATCACAACACAAATTCAGATTGGAGTCAAAAATTGAATAAAGCCAAAAAGAAAACGTCTATGGATGATTATCAAAAAGCTCTGTCCTCATTTAGTAAGGCCATGAAATTTTTTCGTAAGCAGGATTTTGACAAAGCCAAGCAATCTCTTGACGATTTGATCAAAGAGCACAGTGAAGAAATGGAGCTTATAGACAGAGCCAAACTTTACTTAGAGATCATCAAACACAGAAAGGAAAAAGAATCTCCCACACTCAAATCTTTTGAGGACCTCTATCAGTATGGGATTTTCCGTATGAATCAGGGAAAACATGAGCAAGCCTTGGACTTGTTCCAGAAAGCCAACAAGAAAAAGCCCAAGCAAGGTAAGGTCTACTATGCCATGGCAGATACCTACTGTCTTATGGGCGATAAAGACAAATGCATTTCTTCTTTGAAGACAGCCATCCAGTTGGATGAATTCTACGGAATCCTGGCTCAAAATGAGACTGATTTCGATGTGTTTGAGGAAGATGAGGAATTTAATAGTCTTTTCGAATAGTGATGATGGATTCTCTGTGGGCAATCATACTGGCAGCCGGTAAAGGGACCCGGTTTAAGTCCAATCAAGTCAAGGTCCTTCATCCTTTGCTGGGATGGCCCATGCTGAAATGGGTTTTGGAAGCTGTTTCTGGATTGGAAGCGGAAAAGATCTGTGTTGTGGTGGGGTATCAAAAGGAACAAGTCAAAAAAGAAATCAAAAGCCAAAAGGTGGAGTTCATCCATCAAAAGAAACAATTGGGAACCGCTCATGCTGTCTTATCAGCAAAAGATTTTATAAAGCATGACTTGAGTCAGGATATCCTTATCATCAACGGAGACCTTCCTCTGATAAGGACAGAAACTTTACAGCCTTTAGTGGAAAAGCATAAACAAAGCGGGAATGAATTGACCTTTATGTCTGCTGAAATGACAGATCCCACTGGATTTGGCAGACTTAATTACGGGTCAAAAGGAACCTTAAGGATTGTAGAAGAAAAAGAAGCCACCAAACAGCAGAAAAAAATAAAAGAGGCCAATGTCGGAATTTATATCTTTAAAGCCCAAGCACTGATGGAAACCTTACCTAAAATTTCCAATGACAATAATAAGGGGGAGTATTACATCACTGATGCGGTTGAGATCCTCTCCAAAGAATCAAAAAAAGTGGGAGTGCATCAAACTCAAAACATCGAAGAAATCATAGGAGTCAATGACCGGTTTGAAATGGCCTTGGCAGCTAAAAAACTCCGCACAAGAAAAATAAAAGATTTGACTTCTCAAGGAGTGACTTTTTATGATCCGGAATCCACTTGGATCGATGCAGATGTGAGCATTGGAAAGGATACCGTGATTTATCCCTCTGTGGTGCTGGAGGGGAAAACCGTGATCGGAAAGGAATGCAAGATTTTCCCCTCTGTTCACATCATCCAGTCACGACTAAAAAACGGAGTGAAAATCTTGACTTCCACCATGATCGAAGAGAGCTTGATTGAGGATCATGTGCAGGTGGGCCCTTTTGCTCACTTGAGACGTGAGACTGTTTTGAAAAAGGGCTCCAAAGTGGGCAATTTTGTGGAAATGAAAAAAACGGTGTTTGGAGAAAAATCAAAAGCTGGTCATCTCTCTTATCTGGGTGATTGTGAGGTGGGTAAAGAGGTTAATATCGGAGCTGGGACCATTACCTGCAATTACGATGGCAGAAAAAAGCACCGGACAGAGATCAAGGATGGTGCATTTATTGGTTCCGGTGTCCAATTGGTGGCTCCGCTTAAAATCGGAAAAAAGGCCTATATCGGTGCTGGCTCTACCATCACTAAAGATGTCTCAGCTTATAGTTTGGCAGTAGAGAGAAGCCCTCAGAAACAAAGAAAAGAGTGGGTTAAAAAGAAGATACAAAAATAATGTGTGGAATCATTGGATATATCGGCCAAAAAGATCTTTGTTCAGTTCTTTTGGACGGATTAAAAAAATTGGAGTACAGAGGGTATGATTCGGCGGGAATCGCTGTGATTCAAGGGGGCGAGATCATCAAAAGGAGAGTGAAAGGGAAAATAAGCGCCCTGGAACAGGAACTCAAATCCTCTCCTATAAGAGGAGAATACGGGATCGCACACACCCGCTGGGCCACTCATGGAAGGCCTTCTGAGGAAAATGCACATCCCCATCAGGACTGTAAAGGAAATATCGTCGTAGTCCATAATGGGATCATTGAAAATTATCTTCAGCTCAAACAAGAGCTGATCAATCAAGGACATCGATTCAATACAGAAACTGATACAGAGATCATTCCTCACACCATTGAAAAACATTTTAGGGGAAACCTGGAACAGGCTGTAGGCAAAGCGGTTCAAGAGCTGAAAGGCGCTTTTGCCATTGCTGTGGTCTGTTCACAAGATAGAAACAAAGTGGTAGTGGCCCGGAAAGGCCCTCCCATGGTTGTTGGGATCGGAAAAAATGAATATATCATCTCTTCTGATATCAATCCTTTGCTGAACCACACCCGGGATATTGTTTTTCTCCAGGACAGAGAGATCGGTGTGGTCCAACCCACAGGGATTCGGTTTTCCAGCTTTTCAGGAAAGCCGTTAGAGAAAAAGGCCGAGCGTGTTTCCTGGAATCCGGTCATGATCGAAAAAGGCGGTTACAAACATTTTATGCTGAAAGAGATTTTTGAGCAGCCTCAAGTCATGAGAGACACCTTAAAAGGAAGAATATCCCTGGATGAAGGAGATGTGCATTTAGATGAAATCGGCATTTTGAAAAAGGATCTGAATCAAATATCCCGAATTGTGATCATCGCCTGCGGAACCTCTTTCAATGCAGGCCTCATCGGTAAGTATTTTCTTGAGACCATCGCAGGGATACCTGTTGAAATAGAATATGCCTCTGAATACCGATACAAGGATTTTATTGCGGATCAAAACGCCCTGTTCATTTTCATATCCCAATCAGGGGAAACAGCTGACACATTGGCTGCCTTAAGAGAAGTCATTAAGAAAGACTTAATGACTATGGCTGTCTGCAATGTGAAAAATTCTTCTATCACCCGAGAGGCAAAAGGAGTGTTGCTCACTCATGCCGGACCTGAAATCGGAGTGGCAGCTACCAAGACATTCACAGCTCAGATGTCGGCGTTGGCTCTGTTGGCGCTTTATATAGCTCAAATCAAAAAGAAAATGAACAAAGAGCAACGATTGGGCTATATCCAGGAGCTTCAGCGAATCCCTCATCAGATGGAGAACATTTTAAACAAAGTTCGCTCCATTGAGGCTGCGGCTCTTGATTTCATATCCTATTCCCATTTTCTTTATTTAGGAAGGTGGGTGAACTACCCTGTAGCCCGGGAAGGGGCTTTGAAATTAAAAGAGATCTCTTACATTCATGCGGAAGCCTATCCTGGTGGAGAAATGAAACACGGGCCCATTGCTCTGATCGATGAAAAGATGCCCACCATGGTGATTGCTCCTAGGGACAGGGTCATTGACAAAGTTCTGAGCAATATCTCGGAGGTCAAAGCCCGGCTGGGAACTGTGGTGGCTGTTTCAAACCAGGACCAAAAAGAATTGTCAGATAAGGTGGATAAAGTCATCAATATTCCGGAAATCCATGAGCTGTTCTCTCCATTCCTCACCGCCATACCTGTTCAGCTTTTTGCCTATTATATTGCCGCAGAAAGAGGAGCGGATGTGGACCAGCCCAGAAACCTGGCCAAAAGCGTGACTGTGGAATAAGGGACCACATCATTTTTTCTTTGTGTTCTTTTTGTGTTCTGTACTTAAGAACACCTCTCTTGTTGAGGGATTTGGCTTGTGATATAATCGATTTCACTAAACTGCCGGGGTGGCGGAATTTGGTAGACGCAAGGGACTTAAAATCCCTCGGAGGTTTTCCTCTGTGCGGGTTCGAGTCCCGCCCCCGGCATGCTGATCATTCTTATTTCCCCCAAACAATCGAATTTTTCTTATGATGTTATTTTAAGAACCGTTAAGCCAGATGAAGAGAGATCAAGCAAAAGCTGTGATAGGAGACGAAAGGAGAGCTGGTATTTAGATTCTTAATTGACTGGAATTGTTTTTTGAGTGTATGATGGGTGACAAAGTTATTTATATCGACCAATGAAGAGGATAGGTCTTATTGGATGTGGAAATTGGGGTTCCAATATTTTAAGAGATTTAATAAAACTCAATTGTACTGTTTATATCGCAGATACAGACAAGAACTCAAGAATCCAGGCTTTGGAAAAAGGGGCTGATAAAACTTTTGCATCCATAGAAAATTTACCTCACTGTGACGGCTATGTAGTGGCTGTTCCGATTCCAGATCTGACACCTGTTTGTGCCACTTTGCTGGATTACAAGAAACCCATATTTTCTGAGAAAACCCTTTGCATGTCACTGGAGGATTATCATCTTTTAAATAACCTAGGAGGATCCGATTGCATTTTTGTTATGCACAAATGGCATTATCATCCCGGGATAGAAGCGTTACGTGTGGTTGCTCACTCAGGAAAAATAGGAGTTATAGAAGAGATCTTTGCAATAAGACATGCCTGGTCCCATGATTTCCACGGCGGGGATGTTTTTTGGACTCAGGTGATTCATGATTTGACCATTGTCAAACACATTTTAGGCACTATTCCTGAAACAATTGAGTCAGTGAAAGTGATTAAAAATGAATCCGGATTGCCCACTGGATGTACTGTTATTTTGGGGCACAGACCATGGATTGTTATTTGCACCAGTGGTCGGCACTGCAACAAGATAAGTGGTGTCAGCATCCAAGGCAGTAAGGGCACGGTATCTCTTCGAGATGCATATGAAGATCATGTGGTCATAAAAAACAAATCAGGAGAGGAAAAGATGGCTATTGACACAACTTTCCCTCTCTATTTGGAGCTGAAGGAATTTATTGAATATTTGGAAGGCGGACCAGCACCGCGGTGCAATCTTCACCATGCCAGAGAGGTCACTGAAGTCATATTAAAAATAAGGGAAAAAGGCGGCTTAAAATCCTGAAACAAACCTAAGATGAAAAAGACTTCACTCGTATTTGCCCCTTCAAAAGTTGATATCCATCATCGCAGAACTCAAGCTTATCTGAACGAGGAAAAGATTTATCCAATAACCATTGAGCTGGATTTGACACAGCTCTGTTCACGTGCCTGCTCAGGTTGCCCCTATGGATCCAAGAGGAAATCTGGTCTGACATTACAGGTCCCCTTTATGGATAGGCTCTTCAGTATACTGGGTCCGCATACAAGAGGCATTGTTCTTTCAGGAGGAGAGCCAACAATATCTCCATATTTTGTTGATGCGCTGGTCTTGGCTGAAAAGAAAGGGTTTAAGGAAATCGCTGTTATTTCCAATGGGGCCAACATCCACTTGCCTCGAATCCAGGAAGCGCTCCTGGAATACGCAACTTCTATCAGGATTTCGATGTACGAATGGCAGGAATGTGAATCAGAACATTTCATTGATACACTTAAAAAAATTGAGACTCTTCGTAAAAAGGTCGATACCAGCGGCAGCCGGTTAGAGATCGCCGCCTCTGTTCTAACCCGCAGAGAATGGAACCATTCTTATTTTTCCGTCGGTTTGAAAGCTTTGGATTCCGGGATCCATTGGTTGTATTTTCATCCCTATTGCATTCATTGGGATGAAACGCATCCGACACAAGCTGATCAGACCGGCGTCCTGGACGCCCTCAGAATGCTCAGGGAAAAAGCTCTCCCGGAGGCCGTCATTCAGGTGCCTTATGCCCGCTATAACAAGAAGCCGTTATATTTTGAGAGACTTCATGGTTCTCACTTTCTCATTCAGGTTGGCGCAGATGGCATAAACTATGCCGGCCCGGAGTGTAAATATGAAAAGGATGCCGTCTTGTTGGATCTCAATCAATACTTAAAGGACGATTTTTTATGGCACCCGCAGCGAATAAGCCGATTAAACGCTATGAACAGCAGTAATTATCGATTTATTGGAACCAAGCACCGCCCCCCAGTATTCAGTGATTATATCCAGAAGCTGATAGAAAAAGGCTGCAGCCGCGTAAACTCAAATGAGACAGATGAGAGCGAGCCTCCTTTTCATTTTGCCTATCCCAACATTATATAAAGTGATTTCATGGAAGCCAGAGCAACTGTCATCATTCCCACATTTGGTAATGCCCTTTTTGCCCAATGGGCCATAAAAAGTGTCCAAAATCAAACAGTTCAAGATTTGGAAATATGTATTATATGTGACGGTTCGCCTCCTGAAATGGTCACTTTCTTCAGAAAAATCGCAGAAGAGGACCCACGTGTTCAGTTGTTCACGTTTCCAAAGTCACCTAGGACTGGTGAACCATACCGGGATATTGTGATCAAAAAGACAACAGGGCCGAATATCTTTTATTGCGCCCATGATGATTTATGGTTACACAACCACATAGAACAATTAGAACAAACTCTGCAAAATCATCACTTCACAAATTCCTTTGATTTGTACATAGAAGCCTTTACAAAAACAGTTAGTCTAGAAAAAAAAATTACAGAGCAGTTTTTAGATGAAAAGGAATTATTCAGCCGTGTGGCATCTTTTGATTTTATCAAGAGAAAATATAAAAAAATAATCCGGTGGGGTTACTATTTAACCGGTTTGACTTGCGGAGCACATACCAGAAAAGCTTATTTTGATTTGAATGAGGGATGGATAACAACGCCGATGAAATTTATACCTACAGATGTTTATATGTGGTACAAATTGATATTTTCAAATCGATTATCATTTGGAACGACCGATAAAGTTACTGCGTTGCGTCTTGCTCAAAAACCAAGAATCAATTGGTCAGATAAAAAACGGTCTCAAGAAATCAAGCACTACTATGAGATTATAAACAGCCGAAATTTTATAAAGAGCCTTAATGAGCTTTCACTGAAAATTGACAGTGTGCCGCCACACAGGAGCTTGAAAAACAAACCTTTTATTCTTCGTTTATCTGAAGTAACAGGTGCAAAAATTCGCGATGTTTATCAGGAAAATGGGCCACGTATATTTGCTGGAAAACTTCTTTTGTATTTGTTTGAAAATGTTAAAGCCCTGGGTATTAGACTTTATTGTATGGTTCGTTTTCAAAGAAATCATGATAATGTATGAAGATTTTGCACCCAATAGTAAAATCCCTCCGGGCGTTCTTGTTTTAAATGTACTCGGCTAGCCGATTTTTTTAATCATAAAACAATGACGTGAACATTTTTCCTGTTTAAAAAACTAAGACTGCTTTTTTCTTTTCAGCAGCCCGAATATTCCGGAGAGTATGATCACAGTGGTCAGAAAACAGGCACCCACTCCAATAAACAGGGCCCCTCCAAGGTGGCCGAAGCCCCGCCATATGGAGAACACCAGCGATCCAAAAGCCAGCATGGTGGTCAGAGAAGTCAAAAGAATGGCTTTTCCAGTACTGGAAAATACAGTCCCTATTTTGCCTTTGCCTTCGTTTCTCCAGCGATGAACGATGTGGACACCGTCGTCAATGCCGATCCCGATGATCAAGGGGAATGCCATGACATTCATAACCGTCAGCATCATCCCAGATATTTTCATGATCCCGACCATCCAGAATACACCGAAGGCCAGAGGGATCATGGCCATAAGAGAGTGAAGCGGATTGCGGAAATCAACACTCAACAGGAGAAACACAACCACCAGGGTCAAAAGCATGGCATTTTGCCCGTCACGGCCAATGACCTCAATCAGGGCTTTGAATACAGGAGGCATTCCTGTGGCTTTGTCACTGACTCTCTCCAGGTCATCCACAAAACGCACTAAGAATTTGGCATTCTTCCAGATATCCCCATTCGGGAATGCAGTGATCAGAAATTGGTCGCGATTTGGATTGCTGTATCGATCCAGTATGGAAGAAGGCAGTTCATCAAGATGAATGGGATCTGTGGAGCTCATTTGGATCACAGATTCTTTGAAATAGGGTGAGAAAGTCTGCTGAAATTTTGATAGCTGACTGGAAATCAGAGTCGGATCTCCTCCCAGGACCTCCAGCAGGTCCTGGATGATGTTTTTTGAATCAGGCTCTCCAGGGATTCCCACGATCTGCTTGCATTTGTTATCCACCTTATCCTGACCCCCGAGAAAGGCCATATCCTGAAGTTCCATGATGTTCATCTGGAGCCGGTCGATCTCTTGGTTCAGTTCCGAAATTTCCTCAGGCGGCAGCACCTGATTTATAGACCTGGATTGGATGGATTTTCTGATTTCAGTGAGGTAGGGGGCTCTCTTTTTTTGCTGCTGTTGAGAGGGGAGATAAAGAGAGATGTCTTCGGTCCTGGCCACAGATCCCAGGTCACGCAGACGTTCCGCCTTTTGACGGGATTCCTGTGGATTTTCTGTGAGGATCATGGCATAGTCCATCCCCATATCAAACTTCTCCAGCACTGTATCTTGAAGTTTGATGGAGATCAGACCTTTGGGTTCGATATTCATGTAGTTATGGTCAAACGGGATTTGAAGTCCTGACCAGATGAACAACACAGTCACTAGGATGGAAGCTGCAATAGTGAAAACATATCGTTTCGCCAGCCAGCTGCTTGTGCGGCCGAGAAAACGAAAAGTGATGTCTTTTTTTGGGAGCGGCTTTTTTGCCTTTTTTTTCAATTTTCTTTCCATGCGTCGTTCCCGGAATACAAGCAGAACCGGCATGAAAATCATGGTTGAGAGCAGGATAGCCAGCAGTCCAAAGCCAGTGACAAGCCCCATTTCCTTCATACCCCGGGAATGGCTGATCACCAATGCCAGGAAAGCCGCAGAAGTGGTCATTCCGCCTGTGAGGATTCCTTTTCCACTCTTTAAAAATGTTTTTTCCAGGGCTTGGTGGATAGAGAATCCGGCAGCGCGCCACTCTGTGAAGCCGGACATAAGATGGATGGAAAAGTCAATGCCCAGCCCTAAAAGAATGACTGCCATCATCTGAGTCATGATGTTCAACTGTCCCACGACTACAGCAGCCAATCCAACGGCCCAGATCAATCCAATCATAAGATTTCCTATGGCCAAAAGAGGCGCTGCCCACATCCGGAAGGAGATCACAAGAAGAAACAAAATGGCAACCAAAGCAATGGCAGTGGTGTAACCCAACCCCTTTTGAGAATAGACCATTTCATCCCGGCCCACAGCTATGAATCCGGTTAGACCGGCTTCTAATCCTGGGAATTCCTTCAACAGTTCATCCACAAGACCTTGGACCTGATCTGTCCCTGAAACTACATAATCCAAATCAAGCATAGAGAAATTGGGAATGACATTCATCACCAAAGCGCTCTGGTCATAAGAGAGAAAATAGGGATCACCGATAAGGAATTGATCCACTGTTTTTTCAATTTCTTCCTGGGTCAGGTCTTCTCCCAAGGCAGCTCTTTTGAGGGTATTCACAAGTCCCTGGATGCCGTCTAAAAGAGCCACAGCCTGGTCCTCTTTTTCTCTTGTGGAAATGGATTCCTCCTGACCCACATACTCTTTTTCCATGGCATTGTTGAGATTGAACACAAGACCTTTTAAGTTCGGGTCCAAAAACATATCCTTTATATTCTTCAAATCCGCTTCTTTAATAAGAAGCAAACCATGATTTTTCAGAAAATCGGCTTCCATCTTATAATCGATTCGATGGAACAGTTTGAAATCCTTTTGTTTTTCGCTCTTTTTGTTATCACTGGTGTCCACGAGTTCCAATATTTGAGGAGCTAGCTGATCAGCAAACTCTTTGATGCGGGTTTCTTCTCCCTGAACCACCACCACCAGGCTGGTGGCAGAGGAAAACTCATCAATGACCTTGTTGAATTGAATAGTTCTTTTATCTCCGGACGGAAGAAGGTCAGCCCAGCGCATAGTGACACTCAGATGTTCAGCGAACCAGCCAAAAACAAGTGTCAAAAGCACCACAATGACCACCATCCTCCAGGGGTGGGAGGAATGCCATTCAGCTAATTTGAGCAGCAGTTTTTCTCTCATTCTTTGTCTCCTTCACTTCAATAGACCGACCAGTCAGTCACTATATTCTACTTTCTTGGTGGTTTGTCAAGCTCTCATCATAGATTGTTTATGGGTTGATATCCGGTTCATGGACTCTAAATTGACCCTTTAGAATCTGTTCTCCGGCTTTGATTTGGACGTGATAAAGCCCTGGATTCACAAGGGAAACTCCCCGAAAATAGACCGAGGATTGGGTTTCCTGAGACTCAGGGATCAAATCCCAGACTGCGGTGTTGATTCCCGGCTCTCCTGTCCCTTGGATTTTTTTCACTGCATTTCCTTCTTTATCCAGCAGTGTGATATCCACGGGTTCTGTCTGTTTGAGATGATAATAGATGAACACGTTTTCTTGAGTTTCCAGAGCCCAGTCGCGGGCATAATCCCGCTGGCGCGGCAGCCGGGCACTGCGGATGGAAAACAGATGAGCTTTTTTTTGGCGGACCTCCTTTGTGTACTCCTGAACAGGTTGGACATCCAGTACAAAACAGCTCCGGCCGTGTGTTCCGATGACCATTTTGCGGTCTCTGGAGTGGACTTGGATATCGTGCACTGCACAAGTGGGTAAAGTTGAGGAGAGGGAGTCCCAATTGCTTCCCAGATCCAAAGAGACAAAAACACCTCCGTGGTCTGTCCCCACATACAGGATGTTTTCTTTTTTCGGATCTTCCCTGATCACATTAACAGGTTCATCAGGGAGTTCTGTCCCGATGTCTGTCCAGGTTGCTCCAAAATCATCAGACCGGTAGATATAAGCCGTGAAGTCATCCTCTCTGTATCCGGTCAAAGACACATAAACCCGGCTGTGTTTGTGAGATGAGGCCTCCACCCGGCTGACCCATTTTTTGGGTAGTTCTTGGTCCAAACGAATCCAGGTGTGCCCGTTGTTTTTAGTCAGATGGACTCTTCCGTCATCTGTCCCCACATACAGAATCCCTGGCTGAAGAGGGGACTCGGATATCATGGTGATAGTGCCGTAAGGGACGTTTCCCTGTTTTTCAGGCCCGGGCCGAGAAGTCAAATCCGGGCTGATGCACTGCCAGGAATCCCCGCGATTTAAGGATTTGAAGACTTTATTCGCCCCGCAGTAGAGAATCAAAGGATTGTGGTGGGAGATGATGAAAGGTGTCATCCAGTTGAAGCGGAGTTCGGGTTCTCCTTCCTTGACACGGGGGCGGATGGAAACAGTCTTTCCTGTTTTTATATTTTTTCGTTTCAGGCTTCCAAACTGCTGTTCATAATAGAACAGATCTGGATTCAGGCGGTCCCGGTAAGTGAAATAGGAATCCCCACCCCCCCAGAGGTCGATCCAGATGTGTTCCCAAGGATCTTCAATGCCATATTCCTGTTCCTGATCATGTGGTCCGAACAGAGCTGCATCATCCTGGGTTCCACCGTAAATGAGAAAAGGATCTCTCTGGTCTAGGGTAATGGCATAGAATTCAGCAATGGGCAGGTTGTTGATGTGAAGCCAGTTTTGTCCTTGGTCTTCGCTTATGTAAAATCCCCCGTCATTTCCCAGAAGGATCCGGTCAGAATTGAGAGGATTGATCCACATATCATGATGATCCAAATGAAGAGCTCGGGTGGTGTGATAATTGAGGTGGGATATGGTCCCTCCCAATTTTTGATAAGTCTGTCCTCCGTCCTCGGACATCAGAAGATTGACGCCCAGAACAAAGACGGTGTTTTCATTATCTGGTGAAACGCGGATATCACCAAAGGAATAATTGACTCCGGCATTCAGAGGACCTTGGTTGACTTTAATCCAGGTCTTTCCTTTATCTTGAGATCTGTACACCTCACCCCGGATTTTCCTTTCTGGTCCTTGTTTTTCATTCTTTATGTTTTTTTGATTGTCCAGAACCGCATAAACCACACTCGGATTGCTGCGGCAGACATCCAATCCGATCCGTCCTACAAAATCACCCACTGGAAATCCGTTAGTCAGTTGACTCCAGGTTTCTCCACCGTCTGTGCTTTTATATATTCCGCTTCCTTTGCCGCTCACCACATTGTTCCATGCTTTGCGATCCCTTTCCCATGCAGCCGCATAAACTGTTTGAGGATCAGAAGGATCCAGAACCACATCAGTCACTCCCACTTTTTCTGAAAGGTATAGGGATTTCTCCCAGGTTTTTCCACCGTCTTCGGTCTTATACAGCCCTCGTTCCGGATTATAGGTGTAGTTGTGTCCCAGAGCAGCTACATAGACTGTTTCCGGATCAGATGGATGCACGGCTATTCGTGCGATGTGATGGGTCTCAATCAATCCTGTGTGGGACCACGTCTCTCCGGCATCTGTGGACTTGTAGACTCCGGTTCCGGCAAAAGAGCTGCGGGCCATCAGGTTTTCTCCTGTACCGACCCAGATCACATCAGGATCAGAGGGGGCCACTTCCATATCCCCGATAGTGAATGTTTCCTGGTGTTCAAAAACCGGTTTCCAGGTCACACCGCTGTTTTCGGTTTTCCAAATATTGCCTGAGCCCACTCCGATATAGATCACTGAGGGATGTCCTATGGGAGAAGTGATGGTCTCGATCCGGCCTCCCTGGAATTTAGGCCCCACAGCCTGCCAGGGAAGGTAACGATAAGGGGATTCTCTTTCCATTTTGACATGCAGAGCCCATGATTCCATGCGCTCTTCAGCTGAGGTGGCTGTTGATTGGCCGGGAATCGGTTCTGCAAAAGAATATCTGGACATCCCGAAAGTCAGAGATATAAAGAAAGCACAAATCAAAATTTTTTTCATAAAGGGCTCCTTTTGCTTCTTTAAATGATGGTTCATATTGTATTTCTGTGATATTAAATATATCATAAAAACAACCGCTGTGAAATGAACACAACCACCCTGAATCAATCATCACAAGGAGCTGATCATGAAAAAAATTTTAAACTGCATTTTATGCCTTTTTTTATGTGTTGCATTTGTACGAGCTGAGGCACAGAAAGACCAGGCCTCCTCTCTATTGACTCTGGATAGGATCTTTTCTTCAGATGAGTTTTCAACCAACCGATTTGGTCCGGCCCGCTGGCTGAAGCACAAATCCGGATACACCACTCTGGAGAAGTCTGAGGACCTGGAAAAGGGACGTGATATTGTCTGTTATGATCCAGAGAGCGGAGAAAGGCAGGTGTTGGTCTCTGCTCAACAGCTGATCCACCCTGAATCATCCACACCACTTGAGATCAATGATTACCACTGGTCCAAAGACGGAAAAAAACTCCTTGTGTTCACCAACTCTCAGAGGGTTTGGCGCAGAAACACCAGGGGGGATTATTGGGTCCTTGATTTGAACAGCGGTTCTCTGCATCAGATCGGAGGAAGTGCTGAGCCGTCATCGCTCATGTTTGCCAAGTTTTCCCCGGATGGACAGAAGGTCGGATATGTCTATCAGAATAATATCTATGTAGAGGACCTCTTTGACCATCAAATCATCCAAATCACCAAGGATGGATCTGAGACTATCATCAACGGGACTTTTGACTGGGTCTATGAAGAAGAGTTCTCTCTCCGTGACGGATTCCGGTGGAGCCCGGACAGCGCCCGCATTGCCTTCTGGCAGTTGGATACAAAAGGAGTGGGAGAGTTCACACTGGTGAATTATACAGACGGACTTTATCCCAAACTCAAGACTTTTCAATACCCCAAAGTAGGCACCATCAATTCGGCCTGCCGGGTGGGTGTGATGAATTCCCAAGGCGGAAGACCTGTTTGGCTCAAAGTACCGGGGGACCCACGCAGCAATTACATTGCCCGGATGCAGTGGGCCGCGAATTCTGAGGAAGTGATTCTGCAGCATCTGAACCGGTTGCAGAACACTCTGGAATTGATGCTGGGCAATGCTGAGACCGGAGATGTACGGACCATTTTGAAAGAAACAGATAAAGCCTGGGTGGAAGTGGTCAATGACCTTCACTGGATAAACAATGGAAAAGAATTCATCTGGGCCAGCGAGAAGGACGGCTGGAATCATCTCTATGTTGTTTCCAGAGAGGGAGAAAAGCCCGAGCTGATCACAAAAGGAGAGTTTGACGTGATCGATGTGATGGGGCTGGATATAAAAAATGGCTGGGTGTATTACATCGCATCTCCTGATGATCCTGCTCAGAGATTTCTTTTTCGCAGTCCGCTGGATGGAAAGGGGCCTGCTGAGAGAATCACTCCCAAAGGAGTGGGAGGAAGTCATTCCTATCAAATGTCTCCCTGCGGCCAATGGGCCATCCACACTTTTTCTGCTTTTGGGATTCCCCCTATAGTAGATCTGGTGCGCCTTCCCGAACATGGGACCATAAGAATACTGGAAGCCAACTCCAAACTTCATGCCAGAGTCAAAGCGCTCCAAAGACAGCCTGTTGAATTTTTTCAAATTGATATCGGAGAGGCGATACTGGATGCGTATTGCATGAAGCCTGTGGATTTTGATCCCGGAAAACAATATCCGCTCCTGTTTTATATCTACGGAGAACCAGCCGGCTCCACTGTGAGAGACAGTTGGGGAGGGTCCAATTATCTCTGGCACATTCTGCTGAACCAGAAGGGATACCTGGTCATGAGTGTGGATAACCGGGGCACCAAAGTTCCCAAAGGAAGAGCCTGGAGAAAAAGCATCTACCGGCAGATCGGGATCCTGGCCTCCAAAGACCAGGCTGCAGCTTGTAAGAGGATCATGCAGCAGAGGCTCTATGTGGACCCAGACCGTATCGGGATTTGGGGGTGGAGCGGAGGCGGCTCCATGAGTTTGAACATGATCTTCCGCTATCCAGACCTTTACCGCACAGCCATGGCCATTGCCACAGTCAGCAACCAGCGCTTTTATGACACCATCTATCAGGAACGGTACATGGGTCTGCCTGAAGACAATCCCCAAGGATACACACAGGGTTCACCCGTCACTCATGCTCAAAAGCTCAAAGGAAATCTGCTTTTGGTGCACGGAACCGGAGATGACAACTGTCACTACCAGAGTGCAGAGGCTTTGATCAATGAATTGATCCGCCATAACAAGATGTTTTCCTTCATGTCCTATCCCAACAGGTCCCACGGCATACATGAAGGAGAAAACACCCGCCGCCATCTGTATGAGACTTTAACCCGGTTTTTGTATCAAAATCTGCCTCCAGGGGAGACCGATTCTCCTCAGCAGACCGCATCCACAGTAGAGCCGCCCCGAACTGCAGATCGGTCCTTTCAATATGAAATAAAAAGACCCGCCTATCCTTTTGGTCAAGGTCCTGTGGTCCTCATAGATGAAGCCCACAACAACTTTCATACAGCAGTGAGCACTTACTGGCCTTTTGCTAAGCTGTTAGAGCAGGATGGATATGTAGTGAAAAGAGGGAAGTCCAAAATTGACGAGGGGTATCTGTCTTCAGATGTGATCTATGTGATCGCAGATGCTCAACCTCCAGCTCAAAAAGGGGATCCTCCCGCTTTTTCCTATGAAGAAATCCGAATTCTCAATCAGTGGGTCCAAAAAGGAGGTTGCCTATTTGTCATCACGGATCACATGCCTGATCCTGAGGCGGTTAAAGATCTAGCCCTCTCCTTTGGGATCGAGGTCAACAACGGATATGTGTTATCCGGACTTCCTCCGGGACGCAGAGAGCCGATTGTTTTTGAAAGGGATAAAGGAACCTTGGCTGATCATATTCTGAGCACAGGAAGAAATTCGGATGAAAAGGTCCGCCAGGTGGCGACTTTCACTGGCTCTGCTTTCAGAGTTCCGGATGGATTTGATCCGATTCTGGTGTTTGAAAAAGGATATCTCTCCTGGATGCCCAAAGAGTATTATCAATTCCATCCCGATACACCCCATATCGATGTTTCAGGCTGGTATCAAGGAGGAGTGAAATCCTATGGAAAAGGGAGGCTTGCTTTTTTCGCTGAGGCAGCTATGTTCACAGCCCAGGTCTTTGATAACGGAAATGTGAAAGCAGGCATGAATCATCCCAATGGAAGGGACAATGCCCGTCTGCTCCTCAATATTTTTCATTGGTTTTCAGGTCTTCTAGAGTGAGGGTGAAAAAAAGATTGACAGATTAATCAATATATGGTACTAGGGGAAAGAGAGGCCCCATATATCGTGTTAAGGGGTGTGACTTTTTCTCTTTTCTCTAAAGATATAGGGAGGAGGGCCCTGAGAGGAATCCTCGTTGAGATTCTATGGAATGCCTTGGAAAGGCCCTCCCCAATGGTCGGGAATCATTTAAATCGCTTTTATGATGTCATGAGAACAGTTCCGGGTCAATCATCTAAGCAGAGGATTTAGGGGGTGAAATTAACCACCCCTTTCTCACCCCCTCCGATGATGAGTCCTCTAAACAATCATAATTTCCCTAAGATAATTCACGAGCCAAGATTATTGCTGATGCAGTGTGATTGGCTTGCCTGCAAGGTCAGATATGTATGCATACAGAAAAATTTATAATATGACTGAAGTTAGAGTTATGTTCTTAGTTCATGATAATGACAGACAGTATTGATCATGTAAAATATGTGTGAAAGTGCATACATATTTTATGAATAGTCTAGGAAATTGACATGTGCAGGTAAATCTGCTATTTTTTGATTCCTGTTGGGTGGCGCTATCGTCTAGGGGACTAGGACGGGTGGTTCTCAGCCATCAAACCGGGGTTCGAATCCCCGTAGCGCTACCAGCCTTTTTTCTCATTTTTTTTGAAGTCGATTCCTCAGGGATCCAGATTCCACACATCTTGGATCAAGGTTCTAGTTTATTTTTTGTATGTGAGCGTATATAATTTTTCGTCATAGGGATTTCAATAGAACATCATTTAAAGGAGCGAATATTGAATCAAAAGAAGTCAAATCTCTGGAAAAAAATCAAAAATTGGATTTCAAGGAACTGGGAAAAAACCAAACCAGACTCGGAAGTGAGAAAAGGCGCTGCCCTAGCTCTGGTTGTGCTGATCACTGTTGTGGCCGTGATCAATGGATTTTTTCTCCGTCCCGGACTTCCGGGTCTCTTGAGTCCTTTAGCAGGCACTCTTTTCTTTTTGATCGCGGCGGCGTTTATGGCCTTATTGATCGCTCTTTTGATCAAAGTGCTTTTTGTGATTCCGCGGTTTATCACCCTCACAGGGATGGCAGTGTTGATTGTTTTCATCTATTACATGTCAGAGTATCCGTTTGACCAGAGTCTTCTTATAGGGATTATTTTGGGCTTGAGTTGGGCTCTGATGGGAGGGGCTTTAGTTCAGATCTTCAAGAAAAAGTTCAGCCAGCATTCAGTGATTAAAAAGATATTTGTTATCACGGCTCTTCTGGTGACTGTGGGATTGAATGTTTACGTGGTTTTCTGGCTGAGTGATTATGGGAGCCGAGACCACTTGTTTGAAGATCAAGGGCTGACTTCTGAGGTCAAATCTTTGGAGATGCCCGATCCTTCCTTGTCCGGTCCCTATGATGTCCGGTATGTGACCTATGGCAGCGGTGAGGACCAGAAAAGGCCTGAATTCGGAAAACAGGTGGATATCAAGACCGAGCCCGTGGATGCCTCGGACTTTGTCAAAGGAAGCAAGGGCTGGCGGATGAAGCTCAGACACTGGTTTTGGGGATTTGACTTTGAGAAATTCCCTAGAAACGGACGGGTCTGGTATCCCTCAGGAGAGGGCCCTTTTCCTTTGGTCCTGTGTGTTCATGGGAATCACAATATGGCCGATTATTCAGATCCGGGTTATGCTTATTTAGGGGAACATCTGGCGAGCCGAGGATTTATTTTTGTATCTGTGGATGAAAATTTTTTCAACGGGCATTTTTTTGGTTCCTTAAAAACTGAAAATGACGGCCGGGGCTGGATGCTTCTCCAGCACCTGAAGTTGTGGCGGGAGTGGAGTCAAAATCAAGAAAACATGTTCCATTTCCTTGTGGACATGGACCGGATCGGATTGATCGGTCACTCAAGGGGA
Organism: Candidatus Aminicenantota bacterium; assembly: GCA_014727835.1. Taxonomy (GTDB): domain Bacteria; phylum Acidobacteriota; class Aminicenantia; order Aminicenantales; family Aminicenantaceae; genus WJMT01. Next base: position 40,986 of record WJMT01000093.1, read on the forward strand.
GGGGAAGCGGCTGCCATAGCCGGCTCTTTCAACCGGCTATCCCATTATCCGGATGATGCCACCATAAAGTTTGATTTTGATTTCAATATCCGGGCCATCATTGCCATTGCTCCCAGTGACGGCCAGTACAAGCCGGCCGGACAACCCACTCCTTTGAAAAACGTCAGTTATCTCACTGTACAGGGGGCCCATGATGCAGATGTCTCCTCTTTTGCCGGGGCCCGTCAGTACAACCGGGTTGAATTCACAGATAACAATTATTGGTTCAAAACTTATCTGTATTCATACCGTTCCAATCACGGGCAGTTCAATACAGTCTGGGGAAACAATGACTGGGGAATGCCCGGTGGATTGATCCTGAACCGAAAAGCGCTTCTTGAGGGGGAAAAACAGAGGCAGATCGCGCTTGTTTATTTCACTGCGTTTCTGGAAGTCCGTTTGCAGGACAAAAAAGGATACATTCCCATGTTCCGGGATCATCGATACGCCAGGGATTGGCTTCCTGAAGATATCTACATCAACCGTTTTGAGGATTCGCTTTTCCGACCCATTGTGCATTTTGAAGAAGATGTGGAGGTCACCACAGGATCTTTGAAAGGCAGCCGAATCAGGGGACAAAATCTGGCTGTATGGAGAGAGAAAGACCTTGGATTCCGGAGAAGAGGAACCAAAAACAACAATGTGGCCTATGTGGGCTGGAGAAGCGGGGAACAGGTTCCTGTCTATTCCATAGAGCTCACTGAAGACAACCGCAAGGACTTGAAAGTAGATGACGATTCTTTATTGGTCTTTTCTCTGGCACCTGCGGATGAGAAGCCGCCTGAACCAGAAAAAGGGGAGCAAGATGACAACAAGAACCAAGAAAAACCTGACAAAAAGGGAAAAAAGAAAGACCAGAAGAATAAGAAAAAAGGGGACCAAGATCAGACAGAAGAGCCCCTTGATATCAGCATCGAACTGATTGATTCTCAAGGACATTCGGCTCAATTGGTGCTTTCTGAGTTCCAAAATATTCCGCCTGTTTTGAAGTCTCAATTCACCAAGATAAAGGATGAAAGCGATATCTATGGAAAGGCATATGAACCCACTCTTCAAATTTTTGAGATCCCTTTGTCTCAGTTTTCAGAAGCGTTTCCAGAATTTGATCCTGTTTTTTTAAAGGGAATTCATTTTGTTTTTGATCAGAGCCAAGAAGGAGTGATCATTCTGGACCGTATCGGAATCGGGGGCCGGAACCTTGACATCAGATAGAGGATTAGCTATCTTGATGAAGCTTTAAAATATAAACTAATTATTAAGGAACCGACATTTTTTTATGAATAAGTCAGGTTAATTCCTGTTGAAAAGGAGAAGCTGATGGAAGAAAAGATCATTGAATGTGTCCCTAATTTTTCAGAAGGCCGTGATCAAAATGTGATCAAAGAAATCACAGATGAGATTGAAAAAGTGGAAGGCACCAAGCTTCTGGATGTGGACCCCGGACCTGATATGAACCGGGTGGTGGTCACATTTATCGGAGGCCCTGAAGCAGTGCAGGAAGCTGCGTTCAATTCCATCAAAAAAGCAGCGGAGTTGATTGATATGTCCACCCATCATGGTTCCCATCCCCGGATGGGTGCCACAGATGTGTGTCCGTTTGTTCCGGTTAACGGGGTGACTGAAGAAGAATGCATTGAGATCTCCCGTAAAGTAGCCCAGAGAGTGGGCGAGGAGCTTCAAATCCCAGTCTTTCTTTATGAAAAATCAGCCACCACTCCGGAAAGACAAAATCTGGCTTTTATCAGACAGGGCGAGTACGAGGCACTTCCCGATAAATTGGAAAAACCGGAATGGAAGCCGGATTTTGGGCCGGCTGAATTCAACGCCAAAGCCGGAGCCACGGTGATCGGAGTGAGGGAATTTCTCATTGCCTACAACATCAATTTGAATACCAGGGAAGCCAAATACGCCACAGACATTGCGTTTGAGCTGAGAGAAAAGGGACGGTCTGCCCGCAGAGGGAATATTGATCCGGTCTATCTGTGGGGGGAAAAGATCATCCGATATCAAAAAGATCACTTTCCTTGCGGCAACTGTGATTTTATCGGCAAATCCATTGATGAAACCACAGAGCACTGTGAAAAAGAGCATGACTATGACCTGCTCAAATTGTTGAAGCTTCATGATATGGACCCTCAGAAACTAGAGGGGAGACCGGTCAAAAAGCCGGGAAAATTCAAACACTGCAAATCCATCGGATGGCTGGTGCCAGAGTATGACAGAGCCCAGATCTCCATCAATCTGACGGATTATAAAGTCACTTCCATGCATGATGTGCTGGAAGAAGCCCGGGGATTAGCCATGAAAAGGGGCCTAGTGGTCACAGGAAGTGAAATCGTGGGAATGGTTCCGTTTCAGGCTCTTCTTAAAAGCGGAAAATACTATTTGGAAAAACAGGGCCGTTCCAAGGGAATTCCGGTCAAAGATATCATTGCCACAGCAGTCCAGTCTTTAGGGCTGACCGATGCCGCAGAATTCAACATAGAGGAGAGGGTGTTGGGGCTCCCCAAAAATCCACAGGATGCCCTGGTAGAGATGAAAGTGACGGACTTTGCAGATGAGGTCTCCCGGGAATCTCCGGCACCAGGAGGGGGCTCGATTGCTGCACTGTCAGGGGCTTTGGGAGCTTCTCTGGGTTCTATGGTCAGCAATCTCACCGCCAATGTCAGGGGAAGCCAGGATGTGGATGAGGTGCTGAATGAAGCCGCAGAAAAGTGTCAGGACATCAAGAACCAGTTGGTCAAAGCTGTAGACGAAGACACGCAGGCCTTCAATGCTTTTATGGAAGCGCGCCGTCTTCCATCTAAAACAGAGAAGCAGAATAAGGAGCGAGAAAAAGCCATGCAGGACGGCCTTAAAAAAGCGGTCTCAGTGCCTCTGAACACGGCCCAACTGTGTCTCCGAGCCATTGAAGCGGCTCACACTGTTGCTGAGAACGGAAATCCCAACTCAGTGACTGATGTGGGTGTGGGCGCACAAGTGGCTTTTGCCGGAGTTCAAGGCGGGATTTACAATGTGCTCGTTAATCTCAAGGACATCAAAGATGCAGATTACTGTGACCGGATGAGAAAAAAATGTGAAACTCTGGAAAAAGAAGCTCAAGAGGCGCTTAAGTCTGTGGTTGAATTGGTCAAATCAAAATTATAGAAATCTTCAATATCGCTTAAGTCATATCTCTCGGTTGTTTCAAATAAGTGCTTTTAGAGAATTTCTTTGTTTCTATACTTTTGTTCTGTTTTATCCTGAAGATTCCGGAGTTTTTTGGAGATTTTGACCGGATATAGGGGTTTGTCTTTGTGAATGGATTTGTATTTGTCATCAAGATGAGAAAACGCCTCTTTAAAACAGGCCCGCATATCTGAAAGGGGAGGAGATTCATAAATGATTTGTCCCTCAGATACGACCGGCACTAAGAGAGGGGATCCTCCTGTGAGCTGTTCGTCGCGAAGAGTGATGACATCATGGTCATAAAATCCATCATCTGAGGAGAATCGGAACACCTGTTTATCTGAAGTGAGAGAGACTTTTCCAGTGCTCAATTTGATGACCGGCTCACCGTTGTACTTCACGATTTTGTAAGCCATGTCCAGATAAGGAGCATCTGCAGAGACCCCCATTTTGGTTCCCACTCCAAAGGAATCGATCTTGGCATTCTGGGAGAGGACTTTTTGGATCTTGTGTTCATCAAATCCACCGCTGGCAAAGATCATGGCGTCCTTCAGACCGTGTTCATCCAGGATGCGCCGGGCCTTTTGGCTTAATTCTGTCATGTTTCCGCTGTCCAACCGGATTCCTTTGAGCTGTTCACCGTGCTCAGCCATTTCTTCTCCTACCTGGGCAGCTTTAATGGTCCCGGACATTGAATTGTAAGTGTCCACCAGGAGGATGGAGTTTTCAGGAAAGGTTTGGGAAAAAGCCTGAAAAGCCTCCTTTTCCTTTTTAAAACTGGAAACAAAGGAATGCGCCATGGTCCCGTAGATAGGAATTCCGTACTGTTTGCCAGCCAGGACATTGCTGGTGCCGATAAAACCGGTCATATAACTGGCTCTGGCCACTTTCATGGCCGCATCGATTCCTTGGCAGCGTCTAAAGGAAAAATCCACCAGTTTCTTATCCCCGGCTGCATGGACACACCGGGCTGCTTTGGTGGCGATCATGGATTGAAAGTTGATAGTGTTGATCAGAAACGTCTCAATGATCTGAGCTTGAATCAAAGGAGCTGTGACCTCCAGGATTGGCTCATCCTCAAAGAAAACAGTACCTTCAGGTACGGCATGCACATCCCCCTGAAACTTGAAATGTTCCAGAAATGACAAAAACTCAGATTTGAAAAAACCGGTGCTTCTCAGATACTCGAGGTCCTCATCAGTGAATTTCAGGTTTTTCAGGTATTTCAGCACATCTGCCAATCCGCAGGAGACGAAGTAGCGACGTTTATCCGGATAATGGCGAACAAACAGGCTGAAAACCGCTTCTTGGTTCATTCCGTGTTCCCAGTAAGAAGCGGCCATGGTCAGTTCATACAAGTCAGTCAAAAGAGCCGGATTTTTGATTGGATTCATTGGATTAGCTTTGAATCACTCGAACACCACACCCTCAGTGGATTTCAACACAATCCCGGAATAAAGATTGGAGACCTGGCTTAAGGTAAGGGCCTGGTCAAATTCCGAGAGAGCAGAGATCCCGTCTGCGGGAATGATCACTTGATACCACCTGAGTCCAGCAGAACCGGCTGTGTGAAGAACACAAATGTTGGAGACCGTACCCACAATGACCACATTTTCAACCTTCCATATATGACTGAGATAATGTTCCAGCCAGGTTCCGTAAAACCCATCATACCGCAGTTTTCGACACACCACATCATTGTTTTGGGGCTTGAGTTCCGGAATGATTTCCCACCCCCATGTGTTTTCGACACAGTGCTTGGCCCATATGTCAAATTCCGGATCATCTTCTCTCATGGTGTCCTGGGTGTAGGCCACAGGGACTTGTGCCTTTCTTGCGGAATGGAGGAGCTTTTTGATCCGGGGAATGGTGTCTTTGGCTGCAGGGACTTTCAGATTTCCTTTGTCTTTGACAAAATCATTCTGCATATCCACGATGATGAGAGCTGTGTTTTGCGAAGGCAGAGTGACATTGTCTTTATAGGAAATATCAGGGACGTCCACTTTTTTATTGGGGATAAACGGAAAACTCATGGGTGGTCTCCTTTATTTTTTATTATAATATCAATTGCTCTTTGATTCTACTTTTCTGTGATTCCACGAATGCAATCCCTCCTCCTGAAAATGAACAAGCTGTTTGATGGGTGCAGTAGTCTATTGATTTTTAAGCTCGATATTTATGGTGTGCTCCACAAATTCACCGGGAATATGGTCTGGAACTTTGATCATCAAATAACCGGCCTCAACCGAAGCTCCCTGTATATTTTGGATAAGCTCAGGATGCATCATGTGCAGCCTATACATTTTTCCGCTGAGCCCTTCCACCTTCAAAATCACAGTCTGGTCTTTTCTGTGTAAAGAAATGACTTTAAGCCCTGAGTCCGGATCTCCCACTTTGACAGAAGGGATGACCGGAAGGATTTCCAAACATGGCTGGAAAAAGACTTGGACCAGTAAGGGATCGCTGCCCATGGGAAACCGGGCTGTGACCTGAGTGACCTGATGCTGCTCGAGAATATCAAAAGGGACCTCTGTCCCATTCACCTGCACCTCTGTCACTTGAGTCCCCAAGGCCAGACATGGAGCAAACCACATCTGATAATCCTGAACATTTTCCGGTTTTATATTTACAGTGATGGTTTTCTTGTTCCTTTGATAATCAAACGAGAATTTGGATTCGCCCACTTGATAGTGTTGGATGTTCACATGCTTCCAGTTTCCGGGAAAATGAGGGGCAAAAATGAGGTGTTGGCTGAGCGCATCCCCTTCCAGGCCGATCAAGCCTCCCGCCAGAGGAAGCACAGCTCCGGCTGTGGAGAATCCCTGTTGGCAAACCGCTTCCTGGGGCCACACATTCCTTATTCCGGAGAACACTTCTGTGACACAACCCAGAGCATGATCAAATGTGTGATTGACTGTGGATAAAAGCAGGGGATACCCGTTTAAAGGCATGTGGTGTTTGTATAAAGCTGTTGTGACCCAGCTGGTCAGAAAAGGCCACACTGCACCGTAATTGTAGTTGAGAGGCTGAAAGTATTGGCTGTGTCGAGAGATACTTCTGATCCCCCAGTCTGTAGTCAATTCAGAGGAACTGAGCCTTTCCAGAGAAAGCCGGGTTTTTTGTTTGTCTCCCAATCCCCACATCAGACCCACAGCATTCCAGGGGGAGATTTCTTTGACTTTTTCCCCCTTGTTGTTGAAGGCGTAGGCATAGAAATTATTTTCGCTATCCCAAAATTTTTCCTCAAAAGCATATTGAGCTTTTAGGGAAATTAAGGAAGCTTTTTTGTGGAATTCGTTTTTTCCTAAAATTCGGGACAGGGCTTCCATGGACTGGGCCGCTCTCACCCAAATGGCTCCCAAATAGATATCTGTCTCAATCCCGGTAAGGGCTCCGTATTCCAGAGCACCCAGACCTGCTGCGCTGTTATCCATCAGGCCGTCTCTGTTTTTATCTGTACTGAGGCACCAGTTATAGGCTTTGACCAAAGAGGGCCAGCTTTGTTGGATGAATGCAGTGTCACCGGATGATCTCATGTATTCATACACAGCTGCGATATAATAAGGCGTGGTGTCTCCGTGGATGTATCCATAGGGATAGTCTTCCCACCAGTCGATGTACCCTTGAGCTTGGGAAAGCTCATGAGCCATTTTTCCGTCTTCCCTCTGCCATTTCTGGGTAAACGCCAGGATTTCTTTAACCTCCTGATGAGCTCCGTAAGAGAGCATGCTGAGGGAGTTGATGTAAGCATCGCCTCCGAAAAACCATCCGAATCCGGGCCGTCCTGAAGTCCCGGAGGCTCCCAGTCCAGCCACAATCCCTTTTCCCAATTCCGGGTGGTCTACCAAAAGACTGTCAAAAGTGACCTTGGCCCATTCAAAGGCCAGATTGACTTTGGGGTTGGGGGTCTGGATCTGGAGTGTTCTGCTTCTGAGGGCTTTGAAGTGTTCTTTGGTCTGAAGGTAATGGGATTCTGGGTCATCAAGAATTTTTTGGTATGATTCAATCACTTGTTCACGTTTCCCCTTTCCTCCTGCAAGACAGATAGGGATGAATCGGTCGTTCACTTTTTCCGGATTTTTGATTTCAATCTGGAATTCGCTGGGGCTGTCAGAAAGCATGTGGGCTGGAGTGTAGGACAAACCGGATGCAGCCGGTGATCCGACCAGAGCATGATTGTTGCCTGTGGGCTCAGAGATGATGTAAGCTTTTGTTTTGTTGTCCCAGTAAGCATACTGGCCTCCGATGCCTGCCGGCCACATGGGATCCAGAACGGGTAAAAAACCGCACACCACAGTTAGAGGAACCGAAGAGTCGATGTGAAGAAGAATGAGGGCTCCCGGTTCCCAAACTGGAGTGAGGTACATTGCCTGGACTGTAAAGGACTGGTAGGTGTAGGTCAGAGTGGTGACTGAAGGGGAGACTGATATGCGGCGGACAATATCCTTGGCCTGGATGGGGCGGGTGGAATTGCCGGTGAAAAAAGAGAGTTCAAAGCTGCGCACCAGCTTTAAGGGATAGGCCCAGGCTTCAAAAGATCCGCTCTCATCTCCCAGCAGAGCAAAACGCCGCCCGACTTTGTTGAAAGGGATTCCGGGTTGAGCCAGTCTCTCCAGCTGGATGTCACTTTTTTCAATTCGGAAAGCGGGGATGAATCCTTTTTCCTCAGAAAATAAAAAATTAAAAGTTAGGATCATGCCAATCAAAAAAATCAATGTTTTTTTCATAGTTTCCTCTTTATATGAATCATTCATATTCCCCTGACCTATTCCCAAAAACTGGCGATGTATTATCGTGAATAACTCAGGTATAAAATAATTTAACTTTTAGTATAAACACTTCGGGAATTTGTTCAAGAAAAACCGGCGGGGTGTTTTTTTCATTTGAATGAGATCACTCACCTGATTGAATTTTTTTCCTAAGTTCACAAAAATTTCATTATTATTGTAGAGAGAAAATTGGTGTGTTTTACCTCTGAATCCTCCGTTTGATATGGCTAAGTCTATGAGACCATCTCTATTCCAGTCGCTCCATGCTGTCCCGTGCCTGTCTTTTAATCTGAGCACGAAATGATGGGAGGAAGGGTTCAGCTGGTATCTGCCGATCCGAATATATGGAAGTGGCGTTTGAGATTCAATGTGAAATGAGACAGGAGCAGCTGCCATATCCGGCTGGATCACAAGCCGCCCTTTAGATTGTTCAGTATCGAATTCAAATCGAATATGGGTCTTTTTGATACCCGGAGATAAAAGATTGCTCTCAATAGATGCCTCACAATTGAAATTGGATTTAATTTTGACAGGAGAATGAAGAGTGATCTGTCCGGAGACAGACTGTGCAGATTTTTTGGAGGATACAAACTTGATGTGGATTTGACGTTCTTTCCAAAAGATGTAGAGGCCTGATTCATTCTTGATCTCAGGTTCAACCAAAGAGTCTTCAAGTCCAGGGAATTCTTCCTGGTGATGCAGCCCCCAATATTCATAGATATCTCGGAATGTTCCCTGTCCATTTCCTAGGAGAAGAGAGGATAGGGCTGTGTGGTTAACCGTGTATATATCCAGAAATCCGTCTGCGTTAATATCCACGATTCCATTATCGAGCATATAATAATCATGGATATTTATAAATTTCCTTTCAAATCGATTACGGCTTTGATTTTCTGTATCACAAGAAACAAAGATGAATGGAAGAAGAATAAGGAGAAATCGGGAATAAAAAAAGATCGATTTGAACAGATTCACTTCTTTTTTTTCTCTGATTTTTTGATGGGCTTGACCCGGTCCAGTGGTTCATAGGTCCGGGTCGGACGATAAGCCTGTCGGTTTTTCAGGTCAAAGCGGTCTCCAGGTGCCAGAAAATAGAACTGTCCTGATGGGGGGATGTGTTTGCTGGTATCATAAATAGCCACATATCCCTGGCCTATCACTTCACACCGGTCACCTCTCACCACAATGGCAGTGTCTTCATCAATACCGATTCCAAGCAGATCTGGATGAGCTTCCACCACTTCCAGCAGGTCAAACTGCCGGTTCCGTTTGAGAAGATGCTGATCGATCCCTGTGTTTTTGATAAATCCCATTCCTTCAGTGTGGTCTCCCATCATAATGGTGTTGGTTTTGGTGTCACCCCTTACCAAATAAGATCCCTGAATGGTGGCACCTGCTGAGGAGCCTCCGATCACTCCTCCCCTTTCCAGAAGAGCCCATAGCTCTATATGGACCAGTGTGTTGAGATAGGCATCCACAAGCCGCCACTGCCTGCCTCCGGTGAAGAAAACTCCTCTGGCTTTTTTGATGGGCCGGACAAATTCTTCGGAATCAGCTTGGTCCCGGTCATAGGTGTGGACAAGAGTCAGGTTTTCAAATCCAGCTCTTTTGAACTGCCGCAGTCCCCTCCAGTTTTGGTTGTAATGGTCTGCGCCTCCTGCTGTGGGGATGATGACCACAGGAACTTCAGGTCCTCCGGCCAGTTCCATAAATCTCTCTAAGATGACCGGATCTTTCATCGCGCCTCCCACAATGACCAAAGCGCCGTTTTCCGGGCCAATATCAGAAGAAGCGGCAGCCGCGGGAATGATACTGCCTATTACCAAAGACAAAAAGATCACCAAACAATCTGACAAACTTTTTTTCGTCATCATTGGTTTGACTCCTCTCAAACAAAAGAATTGATAATGATTTCTAAGTAATATCATATACAAGTGTGATAAGATTTATATCATGTTACACACATAACTGCAAAAAGAGTGTCAACTAAAAAGCATCTGAAACCGTTTTGATATATGAATGGACAAAGAATGGAAAATTTAGAACTGATACAAAATGCCCAACAGGGTAACCAGGAGGCATTCTATATGCTGTTTGAGAACAACAAAAAGATGGTATTTGGATTGGCATTCAAATACACCAAAAACAAACAGGATGCCGAAGATATTCTGCAGGAAACATTCATCAAAGCCCTGAACAATCTGAATCAGTTCCAGACAAAGAAATCCTCCAGTTTTTCTTCCTGGCTTTATCGAATAGGAGTCAACTGCAGCATAGATTTCCTCAGGGACAAACAGCGAATCAGAAAAAGTCTTTCTGATTGGGAAACAATGGACCGCACCAATCCGGATGAGCGGATCACAGATCCTGAGAAAAAGGCCAGCAGAGAAGACCTTAAGAAAAAAATAGAACTCATCCTCGAGGACATGCCACCGCGGCAAAAAATGGCTTTTGTTCTCAAGCACTATCAGCAGCTGAAGATCAAAGAAATCGCAGAGTTCATGGACTGTTCGGAGGGGAGTGTCAAAAAACAGCTCTTTCGGGCAGTGGGGAGTCTTAAAAACTCTTTAAAAAAAATTGTTTGGGAGAAAGAGTATGAGTTGTGAAAAATATCAACAGCAAATGATCTTATGTCTCTACAAAGAGCTGGACTCGGAAAGCTCAAAGAAACTCAAAAATCACATAAAAAAATGCCCTGAATGCGCTGAAGAATGGGGATACACCAAAAGGATCTTTAACTTGGTGGAAGAGACCAAAGCAGAAGAGATTCCGGAGGCTGACTGGGAAAAGTGCTGGACCCGCATTGATGAGAAAGTCCCCATGTCTGAGACCAGAACAAAAGGCTTTTTTTGGCTTTTCCCCAAATGGGCTGTCACTGCCGCGGCTCTGCTGTGTGTGCTTGTCATCGGGATCTATATCGGACGGACTGCTTTGTCCCCGGGCACAGAGCTCGGTTCAACAGCCGGATCAACTAAAGGAGCTTTCTATTTAAGCCTTCAGCAGCATTTTGATGAATTGAAACCTCTGCTGATGGAATATGCCCATTACAGAGAAGATCAGAATGGGGAGATCATCTCCGCGGATAAAAAGCTGGTGGAAGATCTACTCATCCAGAACATTCTGCTCAAAAGACGAGCTGCCCAAGAATATCCCGGTGCTGAGCAGCTGTTGGAAGATATTGGATTGATCCTCCGGGAGATCACAAACATGGATGAAAAGGGGACCACCGTGCCTTTAAGAATCAAGGATTTCATAAATCATCAAAGACTTCTGAATTCTATGGAAGTCTATCAAACCATATAGGAGGTATCAATGAAACACATAAAATCCATAAGTCTCATATTAGTGTTGGGCCTGCTTGTGGGAAGCGCTTTGGCTTCTCTGAGGAGTTCCCAGGAAGAAGAAAAGAAGGTAAGAGAGGCGCTGGAACGGGCCAAGGAGTACATCTATGAAAAAGACTGGGAAGATGCGGTCTCCAAGCTGGAAGATATGATCCGAAAGTATGAAAAAGGCAGGTATCTGGATGAATCCCTGTACTGGCTGGGGTACAGCATGCAGAAGCTCAGCAAAGAGCTGAACAGCATAAACCAGCAGATTCAGATCAAAGAAAAAGCGGTTCAGCATCTCAATCAATTGATCAAAGAAATGAATCAAAGCTCCTGGGCGGACGATGCCAAGCTATTGAGGATTGAAATCGCAGAGGAACTGGTCCAGAAAGGATACACTGATTACAAAGATTACATCAACGGCAGCTTGGGCATTGGTGTTTCCGGCGGGGTTGAAGGCGGAGTTCAAGGCGGCGTTTCCGGCGGAATCATAGGTATATCAGAGGAAGATCCGGAGCTGGCACTGAAATTGGTGGCTCTGGATGCGTTGATGAACATGGAAGAAGACAAAGCCTTTTCTATTCTTAAGCAAGTCATTGAGGAGAACGATGACCCCAGACTCAGAAAAAAAGCCATTTTTATCATCAGTCAGGGAGACAGCCCTGATTTGGTTCCGCTGTTGGTTAGAGTGGCTGAAAAGGACCCGGATAAAGAGGTGCGGAACCAGGCCATCTTCTGGCTGGGGCAGAAAAACACCAAAGAGAGCCTGGATGCTCTGATTAAGCTCTATGATTCGGTATCGGATGCGGGATTAAAAAAATCCCTGGTTTTTTCCTTTCAAGATTCAGGTGACAGCAGAGCCTGGAAAAAATTAGTGGACATCGCTAAAAATGAAAAGAATCCCAATGTGAGAAAAAAGGCTCTATTCTGGATCGGTGAGAAAAAGACCCCTGAATCTTTGGATATACTGTTGGATTTTTATTCCAAGACTAACGACATAGAGCTTAAAAGACAGATCATTTTTAACATCTCACAGATTGATTCCAAAAAAGCAGTGCAGGAGATGATCAAAATCGCCCGAAAAGAAAAAGACCCGGAACTGAAAAAGCAGATCATTTTCTGGCTGGGTCAGTCCACAGATGAAGCCGCAATAGAGTATCTCAAAGAAATCATTAATAAATGAGGAAAGGAATTTCACTCAGTTTAAAATCGCGGATTGTGAAAAATCTGTAATGAATGATAAAGGAAGGAGATTCAGACATGAAATCGAAAAATATTTTAATTGATGGAAGGGTATGGATGGCAGTTGGTTTGATGATTCTTTTAGCCGTTCCTGTGATGAAGGCAGGCCAAGAAAAGAGTCTCAATGGTAAAGTTTTCTATCTGGAGCAGGAAGGACTGTCTCTAGCCAAAAAAATGGAGCTGGCTGAAAATAAGTTCCGGAAAGAAGAAAAAGGGGAGATTTTTTTCACTGGATATATATTTCAAAGCCGGTTTGAGATTGATATGAACGGAGATTATGATTCACAAAGCCCTTATGAAGTGAGCAGCCGTCATGATGAGATCCGAATCCGGAGGAAGTCAGGAAGAAGAGAAGGATTCAGCATGAATTCCAAAAAAGCAGACAGAGGCGGAGAGATGACCGGGCTTTTGATCATGCATCAAATCTCGGGCAAAAAAAGTGACATGATGGACATGCATATTTTCGATTTAGACCAGGCTTATGAATTCAAAGACGAACCTGTTTACTGGCTGGGTCCTGCAGAGACAAAAGAAAGCTTCCGTTTTCTGGAAAAAAAGTTTGAAGCCGCTGATTCAGAATTGAAAGAGACCATGGTTTTCACACTCTATTCCCATGATACGTCTTTGTCTTATGATTTTCTCTTCAAAACAGCCCAGGGAAACGATTCTGATGATGTGAGAAAAAATGCGGTTTTCTGGCTGGGCAATTTCAAGGACCAAAAAAGCCTGGATATGCTGAAGAGAGTCTTTAAAAATGAAAACAGCACTGAACTGAAAAAACAGGTCATCTTTGCCATCAATCTTTCGGACAGCGATGAAGCTGTGGAAGAGCTGATCAAAATCGCCAAGCAGGACAGCTCAGGAGAAGTCAGGAAGCAGGCCATTTTCTGGCTGGGCCAAAAAGCATCCCAAAAAAGCATTCAAGCTCTCAAAGGTGTGGTGGATGAGGATGATGAAGATACAGAGGTGAGAAAATCAGCGGTGTTTGCCATCAGCCAGCTTCCTTCAGAAAAATCAGTGCCCATCCTCATAGACATCGCCAAAACAAATAAAAGCCCAACGGTCCGGAAGCAGGCCATTTTCTGGCTGGGCCAGGAGGAGTCTGAAGAGGCATTGAAGTTTTTTGAAGAGATCCTGTTAAAGAAGAAGTAGAAGAAAATCAGGTGTGGCTTGTGCTCCGTTCAGATTTTTAACGCCATTCTTCTTCGTTTTTCTCGGCTCCTGCGTAACTCCCCCCGTTCGTGGGTCAGACATACTCGTCGTCCAGCTTTGCCGGATTCCCTCGAAAAACTCATCAGAAGGCTAAATCTTCAATGTCGCTTGAGCCACACCTGATTTTCATAAGAACCAAATCAAAGGATTTGTGCTCCGTTCATATCAGAGGGAAGGGCAGGGAATTCCTCATCCCTTACCCTCTCCCCTTTGTAAATTTCGGCATATTAATATCGCATAATTAAACTGGTCATTGTTTTATTTAGGCATTGATTTGATGTAAGATGAATGGCAGTGATCCTTAAAATCATCAAAGGAGACCTGCCATGAAAACAAAGACTTTCCTGATTGTCATCATTGGATTCGGGATGCTGTCCTGCAGCACCTCTAAACAACCGGCTGATAATAAAGTCAGCCCAGAAGGACCGGAAGTCATTGATTTTCGGGCCCTTCCTTTTGAGCTTGATGAAGTGACCCTTCTGGATGGCCGGTTCAAACATGCTGAAGAACTCAATAAAAAATCTCTGCTCCGGTATGAGCCGGACAGATTTCTGTCCAAATTCCGCAAACAAGCCGGCTTGGAACCTAAAGCCGAACATTACCACGGCTGGGAAGATGACACTCTGGCCGGTCACAGTTTAGGCCATTATCTGAGTGCCTGTTCTCTGATGTATAAATCCACAGACGACGAACGGTTTCTGGAAAGAGTGAACTATATTGTTGATGAACTGCATGAATGTCAAAAAGCAGACGGTGACGGATACATTGGCGCTTTTCCGGATGGGAAGCACATTTTTGAGGAAGAAATCGCCCAGGGAGATATCAGGGCCAAGGGATTTGATTTAAACGGCATCTGGGCTCCGTTTTACACCCAGCACAAAGTGCTCTCAGGCCTGCATGACGCGCATCACCTCTGCGGGAGTGAAAAAGCTCTGGAGATTGAGAAGATGTTCGCGGACTGGCTGGAGGGAGTGGTCATGGGATTGAGTGAGGAACAGGTTCAGGAGATGCTCAAGTGTGAGCACGGAGGCATGAATGAAGCTCTGGCAAACCTGTACGCAGATACCCAGGATGAGCGGCATTTGAAAATGGCACGATTGTTTCACCACAAAGCCATACTGGATCCCCTGGCTGAAGAGAAAGATATCCTTCCCGGGAAACACGGAAACACCCAGATTCCCAAGTTGATCGGACTGGCCCGGCTGTACGAGCTGACCGGAAATGAGAAAGACCGGAAAACCGCAGAATTTTTCTGGGACCGGGTGGTTTATCATCACTCTTACGTGACCGGCGGACACGGCAACCATGAGTACTTTGGCGAACCGGATCAATTGAGAGATCGGCTGAGCCAGGGAACCACAGAGACCTGCAATGTCTACAACATGCTGAAGCTGTCCCGCCATCTGTTCATGTGGGATGCTGAAGCTCAGGTCAGTGATTTTTACGAGAGGGCTATGTTCAATCATATTCTCTCTTCCCAGCAGCCTGAAGACGGCCGGGTGATCTATAATCTTTCCCTTGAAATGGGTGGATATAAAGTATACCAGGATCCCTTCTGGTTCACCTGCTGTGTGGGCACAGGAATGGAAAACCACTCTAAATACAGCCGGAACATCTACTTTCATAATGACCAAGAACTCTTCCTGTTCCAGTACATCGCTTCTGAACTTGACTGGGAAGAAAAAGGATTGAAAATCCGGCAGGTCACAGACTATCCGGAGGAGCCCAAAGTTACACTGGAGTTTATCTGCGAAAATCCAGTGCCCCTCACTCTGCAGGTCCGCTATCCTTACTGGGCGGAAAAAGGGATCCAGATCCTGGTGAACGGGAAAAATCAGAAAGTGAAGGGAGAGCCGGGTGCGTTTGTGGGTTTGCACCGAAAATGGAAAGACGGCGACAAAGTGGAAATCCAAATCCCCTTCACTCTGCGTTTGGAAGCCATGCCTGATGATGAAAACCGGGTGGCTGTGATGCACGGCCCCTTGGTTCTGGCCGGAGACCTGGGACCTGTGAATGACCCTGAAGCTCAGGACTCTTTGTATGTTCCTGTATTTATGACCCAGGACCGGAATCCAGCCAACTGGACAGAATCAGTCCCAGGAGAGCCCAATACATTTCTAACAAAAAATGTGGGCCGGCCCCGGGATGTAAAGCTCAAGCCTTTTTATAAGACCCATGAACGCCGGTATTCCATTTATTGGGATCTTATGACCGAACAGGCCTGGAAAGAAAGGCAGGAGGCTTACCAGCAGGAGCAGGAATATCAAAATATGCTGGAACAGATGACCGTGGACTTTGTCCGACCAGGGGAGAGAGAACTGGAAAGAGAACACAATTTCAAAGGAGAGAAGGCCCGTCCCGGCTCATTCCGGAGACGGCGATATAGAGAGGCCAGGGAAGGATGGTTTTCCTATGAGATGAAAGTCTTTAAGGGACAGCCCATGGCCTTGGCTGTGGATTACTGGGGTGGATACCCGGGTTCCAAAACTTTTGACATTCTGGTGGATGGAGAAGTCATTGCCACTGAAGACATTTCCAATAAAAAAGACGGTCACTTTGTGAATGTGGTCTATGACATCCCCGATAAACTGACTTTTGGCAAAGAAAAGGTCACTGTAACCTTCAAAGCCCACCCCGGCAATGCAGCCGGCCCTGTATTCGGAGTCCGCATCATCAAAAGATAAAATTGATTCAGACCCGGGGAAATAGGGGTCGGACCATGACAGCTTATTGATAATAAATGAGTTAGCCTGATAAAACATGATTATATCTTCTTAGACCGCCTTTTTGATCCCCTAAATAGGCTGTTTAAGAAAATTTGAAAGTAGACCAGATATGGTTGCTCTCAAGTGCTGTGAAAGATGTTAATCAGATCCTTGAGAAGGGCGGCTGCTGCCCCCACCGGGCTTGACCGTCCGCCGATAGCGGTTATGGATCCCATAGTATCGGTCTGAAAACTGATACCTTTTTCACTACCTGAGACAGGAAAGAGCGGATGAGAAGGATCTAGAGCTTTTGGGCTTACGCCCAAGATTCCAACCTTATCCGTTTTTTCATAGTGCCCAAGCAGCTTGAACCGACGCCCTCTTTTTGCGGCTTCCCTTAATTCCTTGGGGGTTAGGTTGTCGATACCTGTAACGGTCACATCGTCCAGGTTGTAGGCTGTGCCTAGGGCGGCATTGGTAATGAGCAGGATCTTGAAGGCTGTGTCCCAGCCTTTAACGTCCATGCTTGGATTTGGCTCAGCGATTCCTTTGGTCTGGGTTTCCTCTAGAGCTTCTGCATAAGATTGGCCCTCGCTCATGCGGGTCAGAACATAATTAGATGTCCCGTTGAGAATCCCTTCAATTCGGCGGATTTCTGTGCCGGACAGCGCAAAACGCGCCAGATCAACAATAGGTAATGCTGCAGCCGCTGCTCCGCTGATCCCCAGCTGACATCCCTTTTTTTGTGAAGCCTCTTGGAGCCCTTGAAAGTCATAAACAAGCGGTCCCTTGCTGGCTGTCACTACATGCCATCCTGCTTCCAGTGCCGATTTCCAGATATCATATCCAGGCTCTCCCGTCCTAGGATCCGAAACCGAGCAGTCCACAAGCACCCCAGGAGAAGCTGTCTGAAAACAAAGCGTCAGGTCATCCTTAACATTTCCGGTCTGTAA
>WJMT01000013.1 GCA_014727835.1 Candidatus Aminicenantota bacterium
CATTGAAGAAGGAGACGGAAGCTTTCACATGATTGTGGAGCTGGGCCGGATCAATTCTGAGGCAGAATCTAATCCGGAAGCGTACGCTGGATTCCGGTTTGGAGCCAGAGGACAGTTCGATGAATACAGAGATACAGCTGTACGAGGAAAAGGATGGGACGCAGGGTTGACTGTGGAGGGAGGCCTGTTTATCGCTGAATCCCTGAACTGTGAGGAATCCCAGGTCATTTTCCCTTTACAGAAAGAACTCAAAAACAGGATGCAGCTGGATCTTAAAGTGAATCCGGTTGATGATTCTTACAATGCAGTGCTTTCAGCCATAAATCCTGAAAATGGAGAGGTTTTGGGAGAGGTGAGTCGAACAGGACTGGATGAGGAATCGGTTTGCGGAGGATTGGGTCTGGTGGTGCATTTCCCTCAGAGCAGGGATTATCCCACCAGTGCTGAGTCCAAGCCCAGCTTCTGGTTTTCCGGATGGCAGATCAAAGGATCCAAGGTCGCTTTCCATAAAGAACGGGCCTTCGGACCCATTCTCTTTGCCCAGTACACCCTGAATGAATGCATTTTGAATTTGACAGCTCAAATGCCTCCCTTGGGCAAAGAAGATCATTCAACAGTGAAGTTCCAGACCCAGGATGCCAAGGGCTCGTGGAAGACCCTAACAGAGCAAAACATAGATGAAATCTCATACACCGCTCATTTCACCATACCTTATTGGAACAACACTGTGGACACTCCTTATCGTCTGCTCTATCCCCTCATAGAAACCAAAGACCGCACCAGGGATCACACTTGGGAGGGGGTGATCCGCAAAGCACCCTTTGACAAAGAAGAAGTGGTTCTGGCGGCTTTCACCGGAAACAATGACCTGGGTTTTCCCAACACAGATGTCACTGATAGTGTCCTGGCTCACAATCCGGATCTTTTATTTTTTTCAGGCGACCAGATCTATGAAGGAGTGGGAGGCAGGGGGGTTCAGAGAGAGCCGGTGGAAAAAGCAGCCATTGGATATCTGGGCAAATGGTTTGAATGGGGATGGGCATACCAGGACCTGATCCGAGAAAGGCCCTGCATCTGCATCCCGGATGACCATGATGTGTACCACGGCAATATCTGGGGAGCCGGAGGCAAAGCCTGTTCTCAAAAGGGCACAGAACAAGAGAGGCAGGACTCCGGCGGATACAAGATGCCGGCCTGGTGGGTCAATATGGTGCAGAGAACCCAGGCCAGCCATCTTCCGGCTGCTTATGATCCGGAACCGGTCAAACAGGGGATCGAAGTCTATTACACCAGTCTGAAATACGCAGGGATCAGCTTTGCTGTTGTGGAAGACCGAAAATTCAAATCCGCGCCCAAAGCTCTTCTCCCTGAGGCAGATATCATCAATGGATGGCCTCAAAATCCAGAGTTTGATCCCAAAAAAGAGGCCGATGCTCCGGATGCCCAGCTGCTGGGAGAAAGGCAGCTCAATTTTTTAGAGGAATGGGCTTCGGACTGGAGCAGCGGAGTTTGGATGAAGGTCCTTCTCTCCCAGAGTCTTTTTGCCAATGTGGCCACACTGCCGGAAGATGCTTTGAGTGACGGGGTAGTGCCCCGGCTCCGCATCCTGCCACAGGGTGAGTATGCAGAGAAGGACCGCATTGTCAATGACCTGGATTCCAATGGCTGGCCTCAGACCGGCCGCAACAGAGCCATCAAAACCATTCGAAAAGGATTCGCTCTTCATGTGTGCGGGGACCAGCATCTGGGAAGTACGGTGTGGTACGGAGCGGACGACTGGAGGGATTCGGGATTTGCTCTGTGTGTGCCTTCGGTCTCCAATGTCTGGCCCCGCCGATGGTTTCCCCCGCATCCCGGAAAAAACAGAGAGCCGGATTCTCCAAAATACACCGGTGATTTTGAGGATGGATTCGGCAACAAGCTCACAGTGTATGCGGTGTCCAATCCCACCTTCACAGGAAAAGAACCCTCAGCTCTTTATGACAGAGCCACGGGATTCGGTCTGGTTCGGTTCAACCGAAAGACCCGGGATATCACCATTGAGTGCTGGCCCCGGCTGGGAGACCCCAATGTCCCGGAGAACAAGCCCTATCCGGGCTGGCCGGTCAAATTCAACCAGAGGGACAATTACGGACGTCAGGCCCTAGCCTATCTTCCCACCTATGTGGTAGAGGGACTTCAGAATCCTGTGTTTCAAGTCCTTAAAGACAAGACAGGGGATGTGGTCTATACACTCAGGATCAAAGGAAATGAATTCACCCCCAAAGTGTTTGAGACAGGTCTTTATACGGTTAAAATAGGGGAGCCGGGAACAGAACAGATGAAGGTGTTCCGCTCGGTTCTTTCAGATGATAAAGAGGAGGTTTCTGAGGTCGAAGTGATTTTTGACTGAAAATACCTTTGTTTTTTTGCTCATTTCTTTTATAATGCTTGAATCACAGGTTTGTATTGGATGATATGAAAATCAAAACAAGGGGTTTTGAAATGAAAAAGAAGATTGGAATTTTGGTTTCAGTGATGTTTGTCTTACTTTTATTATCTGTCCGTATGTGGAGTTTGCCGCCGGTTCATTTTGCCTTTACCACAGATATCCTTGAGATCATAGACGAAGATTATCAAATAGAAGTCATGTATTATACTTCATGGAAGTCAGCGTTTTCTGTCAGATTGGGCTATTACCGAACCATTGAAAATCCTCCTAATGAAGAAGGACTGGAGGTCTATGCGGATGGTGACAGACATTGGGAGCTGGGAGGACGATGGAGGCTGTTTCTTCTAGACAGAGCCCCGAACATGCTTTTTGTGGGAGCTGGATTTGACAACAGACCCCAGGACAACACCATCACTCCGTTAGGAGAAGTGGGCTTTAATTTGGTCTTTAAGCCCATTATCTTGAGTGTAGTGGGATTTGGCGGTTATGAAATCTATGTCTATGAATCAGATAACAACCGGTTTGTCACAGGGATTGAGTTGAGAGCCGGAGTCGGATTTTAGTCTCAATATCTCCAACTTTTAATGTCTGCTCCTTCTGGGGCAGTTTCAAGGATTCTCTGAACGATTCTAGGAATGAACATCTGATTGTACCTCAGCCTTGAAATGGCATTAGGCCTTTCATGGTCTCCGTTCCAGCAGTGCTCAGCCCTGTCCCCGTAATCCACTTCTCCGTCGTAATAGGGATCGGTTGTGTTTTCCAGAAACTCCTCCATCATATAGACCGCATTGTTCAAATAATAATTGTCCATGTCCCCGCAGTAGATGTGGATCTTTCCCTTAAGTTTTGGCCCCAGCGTCTTCCAGTCTCTTTCCAAAATGTAACGCAGGTCGTAGTTTTCCTTCCAGTATTGGGCCACCTCAGGGTTGATCTCACCGGTCATCTTATCCCATATGGGCTTGGGATATCCATCTTTATCCACAGGCGAATACACAGCCTGCCAGATGTCCCACTGCTGTCCTGACCGTGAGTTTGTGCCCAGGACCAGCTCTCTGTGGTTCATCTCTTCTAGAGTGCAGCTGATGTGACCCAGATAATCTCTTCGTCCCGGCCTGGGAGTGTGTTTCCACTGGCTGTCCAGAACATAGGCGTTTTTGTGCTCATAGATATTGACCACAGTGTAAGCCCGGAAATCAATCGGATCCGGACAGGCGGCGTAACACCCGTTGTACTCATCCGGATAAAACACCTGGACTCCCAGCGCTTCCCATCCTCCTGTGGAACCTCCGTACAGAAATCGAGCCCATCCTTTCCCCAGCCCTCTGAATTTTTCCTCGATAAACGGAATCAATTCATATGTGATGGCATCTCCGTAAGGTCCAAGGTTGGCAGAGTTGACCGCATAAGAGTCATCATAGTAGGGATTGGCATGCTGGACCTTTATAAGAAGAACCCGCGGAAAATCCGGTCCGGTCCATTCCATAAAAAACTGATGGGCATATTTCTGCTGGATGATGTTGTATCCCTCCAGATCGAATCGTTCGCTGTATTCAGGGTCTATATCTGTCTCGGGCGGTTTTTCCCTGAATCCGCTGAAGGTGTAAGGAAAGTGTCCGTGAAAAATCACCAGAGGATATTTGGCGTCCGGGTGTTCATCAAATCCTTCAGGCAGGAGCACATGAGCGCCCAGATGCAGGGGCCGTCCCCAGAACTCAGTTAAGAGTTGGCTCTGAATTTTAACGTGTTTGATGTATTTGGTTTCAGGAGGATCCGGTATGGGAGAAATGATTTGGTCCATTTCAATCCCGATGGTCTCATCTTTAGCCGAATCAATGAGCACTTTCACAGGAGTGCTGTACAGGTTTCCCGGGGCCCGGTTCCATCGCTGTCCCTCTCCTCTGTCCATGGGGAGCTTGACCGTATGGCCGTCTGAACGTTGAAACGTCTCATATTTGTGCAAAAGTGCCTGCACATAATATTCTCCCTTTGGGATTTCAGACGTGCTGGGTATAGGATATCCGAACACATCCGCATCAAAAACACAAGGATCTCCGGGTTTGAGCCCCTCGATATTTTTCCCAAATAGAAGTTGGGTGTCCGGGCCGTCAGATATTTGAAAGCGCGGTTCAGTACGTGTATTATTGGAGATCATCAAAAGGACCCGCCCATCCAGGGGTTCTGCAGCGAGGTCCTCAGGGAAGGACACCGCAAACTTAAGATTTGACTTGTGGGGGGATATTTTTGACTGGCAGTTGACGGTTAGAAAAATGAGGCAAAGTGATCCCAATAGTAAAAACACTTGTTTGTTAAGGGTGATTGTTCTCAATTTTTGTTTCCTCCTTTTAAACCATTTGATTTTTTGGCTTTTTTGTGTCTTTAATTTAATTTAAAAAGAAATTGTTTTCAAATTATAATATATATAAAGCAACTCAATTGACTAATTCCACGTATATTATTATAGTGCTAATGCAGTCAAAGGATCTGTAATGAAGTGCCCAAAGTGTGAAACAGAGAATGCTCCCGAAACAAAATTCTGCGGGAACTGCGGAACCTCTCTCACATCCACGTCAAAGACACCCACATCCGGAACCAAAACCCTCATCACTCCCAAAATAGAGATGGGAGTGGGGAGCACGTTTGCAGACCGGTATCACATCATCGAGAAACTGGGAAAAGGCGGGATGGGAAGTGTTTATAAAGCCAGGGACATCAATATCGACGAACCAGTGGCTTTGAAAATATTAAATCCAGAGATCGCATCTGATGAGCAGACCATCCAGCGTTTCCGCAATGAATTGAAGTTGACCCGAAAGATCTCTCACCGGAATATCTGCCGGGTTTATGATTTGAATGAGCATGAGGGGATTCATTTCATCTCCATGGAATATGTATCAGGGGAAGACCTCAAGTCTCTGATCCACCGGATAGGACAGTTGACCGTGGGCAAAGCAGTGATCATCGCCAGGCAGGTCTGTGAAGGCCTTCATGAAGCTCATAGACTGGGGGTGATCCACCGGGATTTGAAACCCCAAAATGTGATGATCGACAGAGAAGGAAACGCAAAGATCATGGATTTTGGCATTGCCCGGTCTGCTAAGTCCAAAGGACTGACAGAAGACGGAGCCATTGTGGGGACCCCTGAATACATGTCTCCGGAGCAGGTTGAGGGAAGAGAGGTCGACGGCCGTTCTGATATCTATTCCTTGGGTATCATCCTCTATGAGATGCTGACCGGACGGATCCCCTTTGAAGGAAAGACTCCTTTGAGTGTGGCAGTGAAGCAAAAATCCGAGAAGCCCATAGACCCCAGAAGGATCAATTCCCAGATACCGGAAAACATCAGCCGTCTTATCCTCAAGTGTTTGCAGAAAAATAAAGACCTGAGGGATCAGAATGTCAGTGCCCTGCTCGAAGAATTGAGGAAAATCGAAAAACAGATGCCGGATACAGATAAGGTTCTGCCCAAAAGAAAGACCACTGCCAAACGAGAGATCACGGTTAAATTCAGTTTAAAGAAAGCGTTGATACCTGCGGCCGTGTTCATTTCTGTTCTCATCATAGGGCTTTTGATATGGAAGATCCTCCCTCGTGATGGGGCCACCGTCTCTGAAGGGGACAGACCCTCTCTGGCTGTGATGCATTTTGAAAACAACACCGGAGATTTGAATCTGGACCATTGGAGAAAAGCCATTTCTGACCTTTTGGTCGCTGACCTGGGACAGTCCAAATTTTTAAGGGTCTTGAGCGGGGAAAAATTGTTTGATGTGCTGAAGGAATTGAACTTGGAAAACGCAGAAGCCTATTCCTCAAAAGACTTGAAAGAGGTGGCCTCCAAAGCAGGGGTTCAATACGTCCTTATGGGCCGGTTAACCAAAGCTGGAAACACATTAAGAGTGAACACTACCCTGATGAAGGCTGAAACAGAGGAAATCATTGGGAGAGAACAGGTCGAAGGAACAGGAGATGAAAGTCTGTTTGACATAGTGGATGAACTGACCAAATTGGTTAAGGAGGATTTTGAGCTCTCCTCCGCTGAAATCCAGGCAGACTTAGACCAAAACATCAAGCAGATCACCACAGATTCCCAGGATGCTTTCCGGTACTACAGAGATGGGATGGATTTTAAAAGCCAGGGAGAGTACATGAAGGCCATTTCCCTGCTGGAGGCGGCTGTAGCAGTGGACCCTGAATTTGCCATGGCTTATAGGGGGCTTTATATCTGTTATTTCAACCTTGGTTACCAAGGAGAGGCGGTTAAGAATCTGGAAAAAGCATATGAACAAAGGGAGCATGTCTCTCAGCGCGAGCGGTACAGCATCACAGCAGAGTATTTTCGCCAGACTGAAAAGACCTATGATCAATCCATACAAGCTTACCAGCAGTTACTCAAACTTTATCCAGACGATGAGATCGCTAACAACAATCTTGGTTTGCTGTATATGAGTCTGGAAAGATGGGATGATGCCATTGAGCGGCTGCTGGTGAATCAAGAAAATAAGGCTAGAGGACTCCAGACTTATATGAATTTGGCGAATGCCTACCTAGCAAAGGATCAGCCAGAAAAAGCAGCCGAACCTCTGGAGTATTATCTGGAGCATATCCGAGAGAGCATCTACATCAGAGGAGACCTCGCTCAAGTCTATATATTTCAGGGACAGTTTGACCAGGCTCTCGCGGAATTGGATAAACTGTTATCTGAGAATCCGTCTTTTGAAGGCCAGTATTTCATCAGAGGCTCCATCCATCAAATGAAAGGGGAATGGAACAGGGCTGAAGCTGAGTATAAAAAACTTCTGGAGACTGAAAATCCCAATCGTCACCATCAGGGCCGAAATGTTCTCTGCAATTTGTATTTGATGCAGGGTCGGTTTCAAGAAGCCGAGGAGCAGGCAGAAGAGGCCGTGGAAATGTCCCAGCTTGTGGAAGAGTCAGGATTGGAGGCTAACTGGTATTTGACCCAGGCTTACATCCATTTTCTTCAGAAGGAATGGGATGAGAGCACAAAGGCCTGGAAAACAGCCCAAGGTTTGGCTTCAGAAATGGGAAATTCAGGACTTCAAAGAAAAGTCCAATTTTTCAAAACTCTTACAGATTTAAAAACAGGTCCTCTCAATCAAGCTGAAGAAAGTACAGAGACATTGAAAGCCATGATCCAGGAAGGCATGAATCCCAAAGAGATGAGGCTTTTTCATCTGACCCATGGATTGCTTTTGGAACACAAAGGAAAATCCGCTGAAGCAGTGAGTGAGATACGAAAAGGACTTTCTCTTCTGTCGTCCATTGATGGTACTAAGGCATGGTTTTTGAATGCTATGGCTCAGATTCTATATCAATCCCAAGATTTTAATAAGGCCCAGGAGATTTTGGAGGAAGCTGTGGAGGACATGAATTTAAGACTTCAAGGGGATTACTTTTTCTCTAAAAATCTGTTTTTGATGGCTCAAATCCTTGAGGATAAAGGAATGGATAAAGATGCCAAGAAATACTATGCTGAATTTTTAAGTCTCTGGAAAAATGCAGATGAGGGCCTGCCCCTGAAACAAGAAGCCCTGAATCGGTTCAACTCTCTCTGAGATAGCTTCGTCACTGTGTTCCTC
>WJMT01000094.1 GCA_014727835.1 Candidatus Aminicenantota bacterium
GAGGTCAAGATCATAACCTGACCACTGAAGAGCTTCTCGAAAAATCCACCAACCAAAATCTCTCCAGAGCCCTTATCGAAAAACAATTTGATGCAGCCAGATACAACATCATCTCCTGTATAGGAGAGCTGCCTCCCACCCTCCAGGGGATCTGGGGCGGGATCTATTCGCCCCCTTGGGCCAGTGACTTCACCCACAACGGAAATGTCCCCTCTGCCATTGCCAGTGTGATGATGGGAAACATGCCAGAGCTGATGCTGGCCTACACTTCTTATATGGAATCCATGGTCCCCTATTTAGAGATCAATGCTCAGCATATGTTCGGAGCCAGAGGAATCGTGCTTCCCTCCCGCTCCTCCACTCATGGCTTTAACAATGCCCTGGCTAAAAGCTTTGCAGGTGGTTTTTGGGTGGGTGGCGCTGCCTGGGCTGCTCACTTTTTCTATGATTATTATCTCTATACCGGAGACCAAAAATTTCTTAAAGAACACGCCCTCCCCTTTATGGAAAAAGCCGCCCTCTTTTTTGAGGATTATTTGTATGAGGGAGAAGATGGGAGATATGTGTTTTCTCCCACTCAATCTCCTGAGAATACTCCAGGGAATTCAGATTCTCAGGCTTCTTTGAACGCCACATCAGACATTGCTGCGGTCAAAGAGCTTCTGATGAACCTCATCACTGCATCCAAAAAATTAAATGTCAATCAGGATAAAATCTCTCTCTGGTCTTCTATGCTTGAAAAGATGCCTCCTTACATGATCGACAAAGAAGAAGGAGTGGTGAAGGAATGGTCCACCCCCAGACTCAAAGAACATCTGGACCACCGTCATTCTTCCCAGTTATACGGCCTTTTTTATGGAATGCCTGATGAGATAGCCCAAAGAACTGATTTGCAGGAGGGGTTTAAGAAGATCATCCAAGTCAAACTGGACAAATACTGGCAGAGGTCAGGATACATGTCTTTTGGACTGGTTCAGCTGGGACAGGCAGCCACCAGTCTGGGAGAAGCAGAACTGGCTTACAAATGCCTCACTCATTTGGTCAACCGGTTCTGGCTTAACAACCTGGCATCCATGCACAATCACCGGTCCCTGTTCAACATGGATATCAGTGGGGGCATGCCGGCTGTGATCATCAAGATGTTGGTTGCTTCCAAACCAGGAAAAATAGAACTGCTCCCTGCTCTTCCCTCTGAATGGCCGAATGGATCGATCAAAGGGATCTTATGCCGGGGACAGATTGAAATAAAAAGTTTAAGCTGGGAAAAAAATCAAATCACAGTCCGCCTGCTGTCAGCCAAAAATCAAAACATCATACTCCAAGTCCCTTCTGAAATTATAGATATATCTATTAAAAAAGGCACTGCACAGATAAAGGAGGGGCCAGACAACATGAGCCGAGAAATATCACTCCAAAAAACAAAAACACTGACACTTGAAATCCGCCTTCAATAAAAACAGTCTTACCTTTTCCGCTTATTGATTTTTTTCTGTGACCTTAGGATACGCGCTCTGATTTCATCAGATTTGTTGAATTTCTCCATTTTATAATTATGTTGACCCTAGAGCTTGTCTATCTTACAATCGGTTTCAGCGGATGAGCCGTTACCTCAATCTGCGAAATTGCGTAAACAGATAATTCATGCGAAAATTTTTCATTGCCTTATTCACTCCCCTTGCCCGCCGCATGGAAACATTCAATCCGAACACACTCACTTTCATTTCTTTTATAACCGGGATTTTGACCGGCTTGGCTTTTTTTTTGACCCGTATACAACCCTGGTTTTTTTTGGTGGCCGGCGGGTTGGTGAGCCTCTCCGGGGCAGCTGACAGCCTGGATGGAATCATTGCCCGCATGTACGGCCGGGTCACCAAAAAAGGAGATTTTCTTGATCATTTTAGTGACCGCATCGTGGACATTGCCATCATTCTCGGAATTGCCTTTTCCCAAGGAGCCCATCTCATATTGGGGTTTGTGCTTTCTCTGTTAATTCTTCTCCACAGCTATTTGGGGACTCAGATAGAAGCCACACTCGGGAAAAGATCCTATCAGGGAACTGGAAAGGCTGAATTTTTTTTAGGCCTGATCTTATTTTCTTTACTTGCTGCTGTTTTTCCGTATCTGGGAGTTGAGATCGCCGGAAACAAAATAGTCATCGCTGATATGTTCATGATCATCCTGATGATATTTGCACTATGGGGTCTTGTGCAGCGTTTTTTGAGGGGATTGATCGCCTGTATGGAAAGAGATAAGGAAGCTGGACTTGGAGATCAATAACATAGCTTATCAAGGTGCGATTTTATGGGCTATTTTTCTGGTCTTAGGAGCTGCCTTATCTCTTCTGATACGACCTTTTAAGGAACGAAATTTCTTCTCCAGGCTTAAGGTCTGGCTTTTCATAATTCCGGTTTTTCTCTCTGCTATATACCTGGGTAAATGGGGTTTTTTCGGGCTGGTTGTTTTCTGTTTTTCAGCCTCTTACTATGAAATCGCACGGTTAAATAAAGAGATGAAATTCTGGCCGCATTTCTTCTCCATTATGCTGGCATTACCGTGGATAATTGTCGCTCAGCTTTTCGAGTATAATTCCTGGTTGATTATCCCGGCACTCTTGGCTTCAGCTATGGTTCTGTATGTTTTTATATCATGGAAACAGAACAATCCATGGAATCTGCCGGTTTTCTCCTTAATTTTGGGTGTGTCTTTATCTTATTGGTTGTATTTATACGGATTTGCAGGATTTAGGCTGCCTCTTTTTGTTTTCTCAGTGGTCTCTCTCTGCGATGTGATGGCTTTTGTTTGCGGACGTCTGCTGGGGCGCTTCAAACCTTTTTCTAAAATCAGCCCCCACAAAACTGCTGCCGGCTATCTAGGCGGATTTCTAAGCGCTTTGGCAGCTGTTTTTCTTTTTCGATTTGCAGTGCCGAACCTGAATTTTTTTCAGCTCATTTTCACAGGATTTTTGCTTGTCGCATCAGGAATCATCGGAGATCTGCTCGGTTCAAAAATCAAAAGACTTTACAACGTTAAGGATTTCTCCCATCTGCTCGGTCCCATGGGCGGAATCATTGATAGACTGGATTCACTCCTTATCACCATGGGGACATTTTACTTCTATCTGGTTGTTTTTATCAAATAGAATTGATAATGAAAAACCCATATTTTTCCTCAACAGCCCTTGCCGGTCTTTTCGGACTTCCCCGATTTGCCACTATATTTTCTTACACCGCTCTGGTTGTCCTATCCCTTCCTCTGATTATAGTCAAGAACGTGGGAGAACACAGCAAAGGACTTCACCTTGGCTTAATAACAGGGGGGGGCGCTCTGTTAAGTGTAGGGGCTGTTTATTTCTTTGGGCTCTATCGTGACCGGAAAAACAGAATCCATCAGGGATTCCGGTATCCTATATACAGCTTGGCTCTATCGTTCCCGGCTCTGATCATCATCTCTTTGACCAAAAATTATCCGGTTCTTATTATCGCTTTTCTTGTATTGATCATATC
This sequence comes from Candidatus Aminicenantota bacterium, assembly GCA_014727835.1. GTDB lineage: Bacteria > Acidobacteriota > Aminicenantia > Aminicenantales > Aminicenantaceae > WJMT01. Next base: position 3,504 of record WJMT01000094.1, read on the forward strand.
CCGTGCAATCTGTGAGTCTTCTCATTTAGCTATCCTGACTGATCAACCGGACCTGGAAAACCGGGAGCACTACACTGCTGGAATCGCTTTCTGGCATTTTCTGGGATCTGGTTTAGCAGCTGTTGCCTTCGGATTTTTCCCCAATCCACAATCCATTTTTGGAATCAAATTGAATTCCGGATTGGGGATTGTTGCCGCGTCTATAGCGCTCGTTTCCATATTCGGATTTTACTCCATTTATTCTTGCCAAGGAAAAACTCATCTTCTGAGAAACGATGGAGAAGACCAAAGAGTCCGGTTTTACATGCCGAAAAATCTGATGTATCTCATCCTGGCTCGATTCTTTTTCCTGGCAGGAATTCTCATGGTTTCCACTTTCCTGGTTTTTGTGGTGCGTGACTACATCGGTGCGGCCGATGTCCACAAAACCACTGCCCTTTTATACACTGGTTCGATAGTGGGGGCTCTTGCTGCTTCTCTCCCTTCCGGAAAAATCGTGCAGCGATTCGGTGAAATTCCTGTTCTGTTTTTCTCAGGTATGACTCTGGCTTCTGTAACCGCTGTGTTTTTTTTACTTGGACCTGTCTTCCCACTGCTTCAATTCCCCTGCATGTTCCTTTATGGAGCTGCTGTTTCTGGAGTCATATCCGCCGGGCTTTCCTTAACCGTCAAACTGATTCCACATCCCCAGTTGTCAGGGAGAATGATGGCTTTACTCACAGCCGCTACGTTCCTTTCTCAATCTCTCGCATCCATTTCAGGAGCTTTGATACTGGACCCATTGAATCGTTTGCAGAGCAACCTTGGTTATTTCGGATTATTGGCAGTGCTTGAGCTGTATCTAATCTTAGGCGGAATTTTTCTATTTCGAATTAAGGCCTTGATGCCAGAACATAGGACCGTTCATCCGATATTCTAAATGATTTCATTTAAATTCTGGAAAATCCGCTAAATACTAGGTAAAATAAATGAATTCAAAAACTCTAATATGAACATATTTCTTGTTTTAAACCCGACAGCAGGAAGATACAAAGGCACCAAAGCCATCCAGAAAGCCGCTCCTTTACTGGAGAATAGAGGAATCCAATGTGAAGTCCGGGTTTCCAAATTTCCCGGTCATGCTGTTCAATTGGCACAAAATTTTGATCCTGCTAAATATGAAGGAATTGTGGCTGTGGGAGGAGATGGAACATTATTTGAAGTTCTGAATGGGGTGTTGAAAAAAAACCACCATTTCGATCTCCCAATCGGTCAGATTCCGGTTGGGACCGGGAATTCTTTCATCAAAGACCTGGGCATTCATTCTATTGAAGATGCTGTTGATAAAATTGTCAGCGGGAAAACTAGAAAAGTCGATGTCGGGTTCTTTCAATATCCCGGAGGGGAATACTATTTTATCAATCTATTAGGTACCGGATTTGTCGCTAATGTCGCACATCGAGCTGGCAAATACAAATCACTTGGATCATTAAGCTATGTCCTGGGAGTGTTTGAAGAAGTTGCCTGTCTGAAGCCTGTGCCCCTAGAAATGACCATTGATGGAAATGTTTACCATCGAGATTATATCTTTACAGAAATTTGCAATTCCACGAAAACAGGCGGCAACATGATCATGGCTCCAGATGCAAAAATTGACGACGGATTCCTGGATATCATTCTGTTGAATGACATTTCAAAATATAATTTATTAAAAGTGTTTCCCCAAATTTATAAAGGAACACACATTCATGATTCCCACGCAGAAATATTCAAGGGCAGAGAAATTAAAATTGTGACAGAAACACCCCAGCGTTTAACTCCGGACGGAGAGATACTCGGGACGACAGCCATCAAAGTCTCGATTTTCCCAAGCCATATAAATATGTTTTGCTAAAGAACTGTTTTGTTTTCATAATTCCCTATCTTTGATTATCGAATTCGGACCCAATAGGCGCCCTTTTTCGGAGTGTTTTGATATATCAACTGTATCCTATAAACCTCATGGCCCCAGGAATCCTCTAGCCGGCTGTCATCAATGGCAATGGTCTCGATCTGAGGGACAAATTTATCATGAGGGTACAGCACATGAACTTTGTTTAAAGACTTTAGCTGTTCCGGATTGACAAGTCCAATCACTCCATTTCTTTCTATCTCCGGTTTCCTCCAGGTCATCAAATTTAGGACCGCATCCTGTTTCACTTCCTCTATTTCAAACTCATCCTTGATCACTACTTCTGACTTTCTTTTTAAAGTGATCTGCCGCTTCCATGATTGAACCAAAGCCTCTTCAGGATAAGCTTTAGAGATATCCAAACGAAAAACAGCTTTATTGTTATCCTGTTCATATTGGACATTGGAGGATTTGTATTCTTCTCCATTTTTCTGCATCACTCCGTTTATGGTGGGAAGATTATGAAAGGCTGACTGCATAGTCCAAATTTCATATCGCTGAGAGCTGAAAGTCTTAGCTGTGTAAGTCTCCACCCCCACATCAATCAATACAGGATATCCTTCTGAATACACAATGAAGTTACCTACATCATTGTGATTATGGCTTTCATCATTATGTCCTCCCTTGCATGCGATATAAAAACTCTGGTTCGATCCCTCAACAGACCTGGCTCCCATGACCTGCAGATCCGAAAGCCAGAAATCTCTCTGCAGAGGTTCCATAGGTTCCTCTTCCAGCATATCTTCAAGAGTAAACAATGCATGGAGAACCCTTCCCAAAACACCAAACCCACCGCTTAAAGGCCCTTGGCCCAAATTCTGCTTTTCAGCCAAAAAAGCTCCGAACCGTTTCAGTTTTTCATCTTCAATATGTTCACCATAGCGAAAAACCACACTGGCATTGGGGCTGACTTTAGCAGCCGCGTCCGCAAAATTGATAAAATAAGGATAATGGATGTACACCCGGCAGATGTATTCCCCTATTTTTTTGATGAGAGGGTGGCTGAATACATCAATTTTTCCATTGGAAGCACTGTAGAGCAGCTCCAAGCAGTCAAAAAGAGAACCTCCGGCTCTGTTCCAGTACCCGGGGCCTTCATCACATCCTCCATCCCTGGGATACGGATTGAGAAAATTGTCCAAACACCGGAGTATTTTATTGACAGATTCCGCTCTTCGTTCAGGATCATCTTCAATAACCAGCACTGAAGTCAGCCAGTTGGAACAGATCCAGGGATTCCAGTTGTTGACCTTCTGGTCAAAACCCATCCACCAGAAGTCATCTCTTTTAAGGTTGGGAGTCAGGATCCGGCGCTTGATTTCATATTCCATTCTCTCTGTGACCAATGGGGAAGTCTCATCCAGCTGTTTTCCCACCAGATAATAGGTCCAGGCAATCAGAGTTCCTGTCTCCGCAGCAAACAGATCCACTGTGGGCTCTGTGACATCCGGGAGTCCGTTTCCTCTCTCCTGCAGGCCCAGATGAGCGGGAACACCCCAGTATGTCTCTTCACATATAGCCCAAACGCCGTTCATGATATCATCCATGAACCGGCCCTTTCCCTCCATACATTCTCCCAGAACCAGTTCTGCGAGCTTCCGCCTCCTGTTGAACAACCGGCCTTGATAATGACTCCTGTTCCCGGTCCGGACATATTCCAAAAACACGGATGCTTTAAGAGTCTCCCAGTCACAGCCAAGGTTTTGTTCAGCCTCTTTAATATAGGTCTGACAAATCTCATCAGGCAGTTCTTTCCATTCATCTCTCTCATCTGCTCTGGGAAAAGGATTCCATTCTTCTCTAAGAACAAGGACTTGTTTAAGCTCTTCTGATGAGTACAGACCGCTCAACAGATCCAGCTTCTCTTCTGAGGGCTCTTTACTGGCATAGAGGTCTTCTCCATTCCACAACAAACCCAGGACAACTAAGACAGACAACAGCAGTACACAACCTTTTGGATTCATGGCTTATCTCCCTTTTTTCCTGAGAATAGACTTCATATCCACAAGTGTATTTTATACCATTGAAAAGAGGGAACAAAATAATTGTATCCATGAACCGGGATTATTCACGAGTCAAGATTGCTGCAGCTGCGAGGCACAGCACATAAAGGTTTGGCCTTTCACTGCGAATGCCCTGTAAAGAAGCAGATGCAGTGAGATCGGCTCGCCTCACTGGTCAAAAAAATAACGATTAAGATTGAAAATACAAACAAGAAATATATTCAAGATATTGTATTTGAAAAAATCTTGCAAATCGCAGAAAAGAAAATGATAATGAAAGCATCATCATTTTTTTATGAATAGTCCAGGTGAAATGAAACTCATATAATTCTTTCATCAAGCTTTAAGGGAGAATCAAATGAGCAAAAATATCATGAACCGCAGAGATTTCATAAAAACCTCTGTCACAGCTGCGCTGGCTGTCAACACAATATCCTGTGAATCCTTATTCCAAAGCGCCAGAGTCTATGATCCCAAAGGACTTCCCACCCGCACACTCGGAAAAACAGGGATTGCGGTGCCTTTGATCGTGGTGGGAGGTGGAAGCCGGTTCTGCACAGTGAAAGATCCTGAAAAAAGTACTGACATCCTCACCCATGCCCTGGATCATGGATTTTACTACTGGGACACAGCCCATGACTATGTGTACAATGGTGTGGTCAGTGAAGAACGGTATGGAATGATCCTCAAAGACCGCAGAAATGAGGTCTTTCTCTCCACCAAAGTGGGTGACCGGACCTATGATGGAGCTATGCGGGACTTTGAAGAAAGCATCAAACGCCTCCATACAGACCATGTGGACCTTCTTCAGATCCACTTAATCCGATCCATGGAGGATGTGGATCAAATCAGTGCACCAAACGGAGTGTACCGGGCCCTAGAGAAATTGAAACAGGAAAAAGCGACCCGGTTCATCGGATTCTCAGGACATCTTTCAGCACAAGCCATGGCTGAAGCTGCCAAACGTTTTGATTTTGACACCATGCTCATCGCACTCAACCACTACTCTGATGGGACCGAAAACTTTGAAAACCAAGCCATTCCGGAAGCAGCGCGTAAAAATATGGGGATTTTGGTTATGAAGGTGATCCGACCCAGAGAAACAGTCCCAAACATCAATCCGGATGACCTGATCCATTATGCTTTGAACCTGAAGAACGCCTCGGCGGCTGTTATCGGCATTGACAGCATGGACGTGCTGAAAAAAAACATCCAGCTGGCGAAAAATTTCCAATCCATGAGCGTCAAAAAGATGCGGCACTTGACCTCTAGTCTGAAGCCGTTTTTTGAAAGCACAAATCTGGAATGGATGAATCCCGGCTATACAGACGGAATTCCTTTGTGAAAAACCGGAGACAAAAATGAATCCAAAGCTGATAAGAAATGCATTTGTTTATTTGATTCTGGGAGGCTTCCTGATGTTTTGCGGGGAAAGATCTTCCTCCCTTCTTTTTGAATTGGGCTGTCATGACTTTGAAGATCAGTCCACTGAGTTTTGGATGCCGCGGAATCCTGACCACTGGAGGACCACAAAATCAGACGACTCCACGGTTTATGAGCTTACAGATCCAGGTGTTCAGGGTGAAATTCGAGCTCCCACTTCCTGGTCTTTAATTAAAGATCATGATGTCACTTCTTTTGAATTTACGGGTCGCCTCAAATGCACAGCAGATCCATCCAATCTCAACCGGGACCTCTGTGTTTTTTTTCACTTTCAGGACCCCACTCATTTCTGTTATGTCCACTTTTCTGCACAAAGCGATGCTCTCCACAACATCATCGGACTCGTGAATGGAAAAGACCGGGTGAAAATCAATCAGGAACCCGCCGGTGAATCCACGTTCCGGTTGATCGACCAAAAATGGCATGACTTTAAAGTGACTTTTGATGCTTCTACCGGAAAGATCAAAGCGTTTATGGATGATATGGAACATCCCATTTTAGCTGCACAGGACAAAACTCTCTCTCACGGATTGGTGGGAATCGGCTCTTTTGATGATACAGGATATTTTGATGACATCTGTCTTAAAGGAATGACATTGGTGAAATGAGATCTTCCCCCCCAAAAAGCAGCCTCAAACGCGGCCTTCCATTGGTGGAAGAACGCGACAAGGATTCTCTGAAACGGGAAAAAGAATATCTCAACAAAATCAATGCCAAGCCTCACTTTTGGCAGCGATGGGCCGGGTTCTGGAATCTTTCTGGTCCGGGATGGATCCAGAGCGCACTCACTCTGGGAGCCGGTTCCGCCGGTTCAGCGATCTTTGCTGGCTCTGTATTCGGATACAAGCTTCTCTGGGTTCAGCCAGTTGCTATGTTTCTAGGAGTCATGATGTTTGCAGCCATCGGGCACCAGCTACTAAACACCCGGGCCAGGCCTTATGACGTTTTCTGGAAAAAACTCCATCCCAGCTTAGCGATCCTCTGGGGGATCAATGTGTTTTTGGCTTCTGTGGTGTGGCAGTTTCCTCAATATTCTCTGGGCACTGAGGTCATCAGGGACATGTTCGATGTGCTGGGGGCTTCTGTTCCCAAAGCACCCATTGCTCTGTTTATTTTAGTGACCGCCACCAGTATCTGCTGGAGCTATGGAAAAGGAAAACGAAAAAACATCCGGCTGTTTGAGCGGATCCTCAAATACATGCTTTTATTGATGGTGCTTTCTTTTTTTCTAGTAGTCCTTAAAACAGGGATCAACTGGAAGGCTCTGTTTAAAGGTTTTTTCAGTTTCCATATCCCATCCGATAAGGAAGGAATCACTATTGTCTTAGGCCAACTGGGGGCTGCGGTGGGAGTGAACATGACCTTTCTTTATCCATACACCATGTTGGCACGGGGTTGGAGCAAAGAACACAAGGGGCTTAAAAATTTCGATTTGGGAACATCCATGTTTTTACCCTATGTCCTGGCCACCAGTTTTGTGATCATTGCCTGCGCCAACACTCTTCACGTTCAAGAAGTTCGAGTCGAGAATGCAGTGGATGTGGCTCACGCACTTCAACCTTTGGTGGGTCTAACTGTGGGACGGCTGGTTTTTTCATTCGGGATCTTGAGCATGTGCCTGACAACTGCTGTGATTGAAATGCTTCTGTGCGGATTTATTCTGAGTGAGATTTTCCAATTCAAGTACAACGGCTGGGCCTATAAAGCCAGCACTATGCTGGCTAATATCGGGATCATCGGAGCTTTCTACAGCATGCCATTCTGGCTCCCTGTGCTCACTTCCTCATTCAACCTCGTGATGATGCCCGTTGCTTATGTCTGCTTTTTTATCCTTCAAAACAAGAAAAGTTATCTCGGGGACAAAGTCAATCAGGGTATCAAAGGCTTTTTATGGAATGCGGTCCTCATTTTGGCGATTCTGGCAGTGGCTGCCGGAGCTGCAGTAAAAATCGCTTCCTTACTGTGACTCAATCGGACCTGACATATTTTTAAGATTCAATCAGATAAGAAGATTTATTAAGCAACAGTGTGAAAAATGTAAAAAACCGCAACATTGAATGCCTTCTAACCGTATATATAATGTGAACTGTTTTATGAAAATTCAAATCGTTTCTAAAGGAAATAAAATGAAGTCACTATTCTTCGCCTCTATGATGGCCCTTTTGCTTTGTGCGACAAATCCGATTGGATCTCAAACCAAGACCATTGACATAACTCTCTCGGATTCTCTGGAACTCGGATGTGAAACATTTCTGTTTTCTTCCATTTCTTCTGTATGTGAAGACTCGTCTGGAAATTTCTATGTGGTAGATGCTCTGGAAAGAAAAGTCTTTAAGTTTGACCTCCAGGGAAATCTCGTTCTTTCATTCGGGCAGAAAGGCCAAGGTCCTGGAGACTTCCAATCCCCGTCACGCATCATCCTGACACAACAGGGCTGGCTTGCTGTGTGCGAAGACATGTATGATATATCCTTCCATCAGCCAGATGGTGAATTCATCAAGCGCATTCATTTGTCCAACCGGCTTTCCACAGGTTATGTGGGAGAACAACGTTATTACGCGTGGATTTGGGAACCTGAGGTCCAGCAGCAGGTGATGGTGGACCCACATAATCATGTCACCCGCGAATTATACGCTGCATCAAAGAATGAGTTTTCTGTATCCGCTCCTGATGAGACCGGACGAATGGTGATGTTCAACTACAGCTCTGATGTCTATGCTCCCTCTCTTCTGTTTTCCCACCATTCATCCATCAGTGCTGTGGCCAAAAGCACTGTGTATGACATCATCCTCTTGGATTCCAAAGGAAAGGAAATCCATCGTCTCAAAAGAGATATCCAACCACCCAGAATAAGCCGAAAAGAAAAGAATCATTTCAAAAATGAAATTAAACAGCACTGTCACCGCCGCGGCTGGCCTTTGCGCATATCCAATGAATTGTTTAACCTGATTCCCAAACACAAAGCTTTTTTCAATCACATCTGCCTTTCAAACCACTATGCTTTTGTGTTTCGCATCCCTCAGGATATCACCAAGCCACAGGCCCCTGTTTTTGTGGATATCTTCTCCCTAAGCGGAGATTTTTTGGGAACCGCAGAACTTTTTACTCAGGCCGTGTTTATCTCAAAAAAACACATGTATTTCATCCAGACAAATCCGGATGGAAATGTGTGTCTTCTTAGAAAATCCTATCAAATCGATTTCAACCAAGCGGAATGAAAGAGTCTTCTTGACATAAATGCATCCCTTGTTTTAGTATCTTTCTATCAGGCAGTCAAAAATTGTATGCATTTCAATCATTAAATCCCGCTTCTTATATTCACCATCCCTATCACCTAGGAGGAATGAATGATTCATAAAATCAAATCGATTCGTATTGTATTTTTCTTTGTTTTAATGGCCTTTTTAATCCCCTCTTTAAAGGCTCAGGAACAAATCACTTCACCCGAGGAATACTTCGGATTTCAAATGGGAGCTGACCAGAAAATAGCCCGCTGGGATAAAATGGTGGACTATTTTCTGCTTCTGGAAAAACAGAGCACAAAAATCAAAGTCATCAACATGGGTCCCTCCACTATGGGAAATCCTTTTCTTCTGGTCATCATCTCTTCTGCTGACAATCTGAAAAATTTGGACCAGCTCCAGGAGATCAATGCCACACTCAGTGATCCCAGGGATTCATCAGAACAGGAAATCAAAAAAATGATACCTGAAGGAAAAGCTGTCATTGCTCAGTCCATGAGCCTTCATGCATCTGAGATCGGGCCTACCCAGATGTCTCCTGAGTTGGCTTATGACCTTTTGAGCAGAACTGATAAAGAAACTCAAGTGATTCTGGATAATGTTCTCTATTTTATGTTTCCCTGCTTCAACCCGGACGGAGAGATCATGGTCACAGATTTTTACCGCGAATATGTAGGAACAGAATTCGAGGGAACCAGTTTACCCTGGCTTTATCACAAATATGCCGGCCATGATAACAACAGAGACGGAGATTATTTGAATCTGGTGGAATCCAAATATGCAGCTCAAATCCTTTACCGGGATTGGATTCCTCAGGCCTATATCGACCACCATCAAATGGGAAGCTATGGAGCCCGGCTCTATATTCCTCCTTACTGCGATCCCATCCGTCCCTTTGCTGATCCCTTAGTCTGGCGAGAAATGAGCTGGTATGGCGCTCATCTAGCCTACAAGCTGGAAGAAAACCTAAAGACCGGCATCATCAATGATGCCATGTTTCCGGGTTGGGGACACTTTGGTTGGCACTGGATAACTCCATTTCACAATATAGCAGGAATGCTGACCGAATCCGCCAGTACAGAACTCGCCTCCCCTCTCTACATCCACCCCAGTCAACTTCGGGGAGGCTCCAGGCAGTTCCCGGAATACGAAGCCCAGAGCACATTTCCTCATCCATGGCCCGGGGGCTGGTGGACTCTGAGGGATATTGTGGAACAGACCAAAGTCTCTGCATGGGCACTTCTGGATATCGCAGCCCGGCATAAAGAAACAGTATTGTGGAATGCCTATCTCAAAGCCAAACGCCAGACAGAACGCGGGGCCAAGGGAAAGCCTTGTGCCTATGTGATCCCCAAGTCCCAGCATGATTTTCTCTCTGCCGTCAAGATGGTCAACACGCTGCTTCTTTCAGGGATTGAAATCAAAGCTGCACAGAGTTCATTTTCCGTGGACGGTTTGACCTATCCAAAAGGCTCTTTTATCATCTCTCTGGCACAGCCCAAAATGGGGCTGATCAGAAATCTCATAGGCCGCACTTTTTATGCAGATAATGAATGGACCCGGGCTGATGACGGCTCCCCACTCCGTCCTTATGACCTGGCCACACACACTATGAATGAATTCATGGGTGTCCGGGTGGATCCCATTGATGAACCTGTGGAGGGAGATTTTGAGGTGATCCAGGATCAATTCGAAGTGAACGGTAAAGTGGGGTCCGGAGCTGATATGTATGTGCTGGACGGCCGGATGAACAACAGTTTTTGGGCCGTCAATCTGCTTTTGGATAAGAATGTGACCATCATGCGGGCTGATCACAAGACTTCTGAACTCAATCCCGGGGATTTCATTGTCGCTGAAGGCTCAGAGACTCTGCTCCGGGATGTGGCGGATCTCACTGGAGTTGACTTCACTTCCTACAATGGGGAACCCAGCCAATGGGCTCATGAGCTGAAGCGGGGCCGGATCGGCATGTACCAGAGGTATTTTGGAGGAAACATGGACGAGGGATGGACCCGTCTGGTTCTTGAAAATTTTGGATTCCCTTATACTCGAGTCAAAGACAAAGAAATCCAAAAAGGAAACCTCAGCAAAGATTATGACGTGTTTATTTTTCCTGATGACTCTGCTGCTGTGATCAAAGGAGAAATCCCAGAGCGATACCGGCGCTATTACGGAAGCTATCCACCCGAATACAGAAGCGGTATCGGCAAACAGGGTGTGGAGGAGATCAAGTCCTTTGTCCAAAATGGAGGAATCCTTGTGACATTGGGAGATGCCTGCAGCTTTGCTATAGAAGAATTTGGTTTGAATGTCCGTAATGTGCTATCCAACATGGATTCTAAAGAATTTTTCTGCCCGGGTTCCACTCTCAAGGTGACTTTTGATCATCAAAACCCGCTGGCCTACGGCATGCCCTCAGAAGGATTGGTGCTTTTCCGTTCCAGTCCTGCTTATGAGATCATTCCGGGAGACCGCAACCAAGATTATGAGGTCATTGTCCGATACCAAGACAGAGATCTGCTGCGAAGCGGTTGGTTGATCGGTGAACAGCACCTTTCTGAAAAAGCAGGAATGCTCACCGCTCAATACGGAGAAGGTCAGATCGTACTCATCGGATTCAGGACCCAGCACCGCTGCCAGACTGACGGCACCTTTAAGCTGCTGTTCAACACCTTTCTCCACTAATAAATACGGGGACACAATACCTATTTACCTAATTTATTTCATAAGAATTGGAGGTAAAAACATGAAAAAAGGGAAGTTCATTATTATTCTATTCACCATGATATTGGCTTTTCATATGGGACTTTCAGCCCAAAAAACAGCTGAAACCCCTGACAGACCAACACATCTCTCCAAAACTCACCATAATGTCCAGATAGGTGACCTAAACATCGCTTACACAGCCACTGTGGGACAACTCACAGTGAACAAGCCAGATGAAAAACCAGGAGCTAAAGTCTTTTTTATGGCATATACTCGTGACGATATCAAAGATCTGTCCTCCCGTCCCATCACATTTGCCTATAACGGAGGACCGGGTTCTTCTTCAGTCTGGCTTCATATGGGATGTTTGGGGCCCAGAAGGATACAAATGACTGATGAAGGATTCTCTGCCCAAGCTCCATTTGGTCTTGAGGACAATGAATATTCTCTCTTGGATGTCACAGACCTGGTTCTCATAGATCCTGTCTCTACCGGCTTCAGCCGACCCCTTCCGGGAGAGAAAAAAAGCCAGTTTCACGGAGTCCAGGAAGACATTGCTTCTGTAGGAGAGTTCATCCGGCTCTACATCTCCAAATTCAATCGCTGGGCCTCCCCAAAATTCCTGCTGGGAGAAAGCTACGGCACTTTCCGTTCCGCAGGCCTTTCCGGATTTCTTCAGGGCCGCCAGCACGGGATGTATTTAAACGGCATCATCCTAGTCTCATCAGTCCTGGATTTCACCACCATTGGATTCAACAAAGGAAACAACCTCCCTTATATCCTTTTTCTCCCTCACTACACAGCCACTGCCTGGTATCACAAACAGCTCTCTCCGGAGCTTCAAAACAAAGAACTGACTGAACTTTTAGACGAAGTCGAATACTTTGCTCTCAACGAGTATTCAGTAGCACTGCTCAAAGGAAACCGGCTAGCCGAAATAAAAGAAAACGAAGTGGCAAAAAAATTGGCTGCTTATACAGGCCTTTCTGAAGAATACATCCGCCAGGCCAATTTGCGGATTCGCCATGACCGATTTGTTAAAGAGCTTCTGAGAGATGAGTTCAAAACAGTGGGGCGTTTGGACAGCCGTTTCACAGGAAGGGACGAGGATGCCGCAGGAGAAAATTATGAATTTGATCCATCCAGCGCCGCCATTATGGGATCCTTTTCCACCATGCTCAATCACTATCTTCGCACAGAGCTCAACTATAAAAAGGACCTTCCCTATAACATTTACGGAAATGTCTATCCCTGGAATTTTTCCCAGACCCTCGGTTCCAGAAGAACTATTGAAGCGGTCCCGTATATGGCCGAAACTCTGCGCAGAGCCATGAGCGAAAACAAACATCTTCAAATCTTTGCAGCCAATGGTTATTATGACGGGGCTACTCCTTACTTTGGAACAGAATACACTTTTTCCCAAATCGGTCTGAACGATGAATTTAAAGACCGGGTGCACATGGGCTACTATGAAGCAGGGCACATGATGTACATCCACAAACCGTCCCTGGCCAAACTGAAAAAGGACCTGAGTGAATTCATCCGCTCCGCTTCCGGCAAATAAGGGGAAACACACAAGAATATTTCAATCTAAATCAGGTTTTGGTGATCCTTGACCCAAAAAATATAGATATTCAGTTTTTTGGCTACATCCAGACTTTCGGTGCGTTTAAGCTGATATCCTGCTGTGTTCATCTCCGCTTCCATCTCTTGAGGGGTAGTGCCTTCATCATCGTTTTTATTCCAAGGGATCCACTCCACAATAGCCAGTCTTCCATCTGGCTTTAATGCACCTCTGGCCTTCCGCAGCAGAGAAACTGGATCATCAAAATGGTGATAAGAGGAAACGATAAATATGAGGTCCAGAATCCCTTGGGGAAGTCTTGGGTCTGTGGCTTCACCTAAGATGATCTCTACATTCTCCAAATCCCAGCGCTCACATCTGTCTTTCAGATAATCGAGTGCTTCAGCATCGATATCTTCGGCATACACTTTGCCTGTGTTCCCCACACGCGCTGCTAATTGGACCACATATCTTCCTTTTCCTGCCCCGATCTCTGCAACTTTCATACCCGCAGAGACTCCTACAATATCCAATATCTTTTCTGGAGGCTGGAGTCTGTTTAAACGGGCTTCATTTTCATTCTCAGGATCTAAGACAGTCTTCTGCTGCTGGACAGAATCCAGGCAGATCCCAAAACAATTGAATACTAAAACACAAATAACAAACAGAGACAATAAACTTTGCAGAGCATGACATCTCTTGTGGCTAATCAGGGACTTCTCTCTCGTTCGAATCATTACATCCTTGTCTTTATTACTCATTTAATCAAAATAAGTTGCCTTTTCAGTAAATAACAAGAAAAATCAAAAATAATACCGGATCCGCAGCTCAAAGCGGCATCTGTTCTGTTTTTCTCCAAATTCTGTGCCTTTTCCCCCGAGAAGAATCACAGCTCTGGATCGAAGCTCAAGGTCAGTCACAGGCGCATAGAGAAACTCAGGAACCAGGGAAAAACTTTCGTCACTCAGATTGAAGATACTAGTAAGTGAAGGATTGAAATATACAATATTGAACGGCTCTTTCTGCAGGACCCGAACATAGAGATACTTTTTTTCCGGAGTAAATGTGCGGTACTCGATCATTGATGAAGCCAGATTCAGTCCGCTTTCATCACCGGTGTTCAAAAACAAATCATAACCTTGATCGATGGTCTGATAATAATTCTCCATTTCCTTCCCAGTGAGTCCACGGCCGTTCCAATAATATTCCAAAAAAAAAGTTGTGTTGGTCTTGGTGAGATAACGAACACCCAGAAGAAAACTTTGTGTGTCCTTTTTTTCTTTAAAAGAAAGCCCTCCCCCATCAAAAACTCTCAGAGAAAAATCTTTCAGATAGGCCCATTCTCCGTGCACCTCGAAATTAGAAGTGATGTTGCGCGAGAAATCCACTCCAAACCGGGAGGAGACTCCGGGGCCGCCAAAAAACAGAAAGTCCATATCAGTGTCAAACAATAACAAGTACAACTTCCCCCCGTAGTTTAATGTATCTCTTGTTCCCAAAGAAGAGTTGAGGTTGTGCAAAATCGGCACCAAAACTCCTGTCACAGTCAATGTCTTAAGAGGACCTGTAAAGCTTTTGATGTAATCAGCTGAAATTACAGTAAATCCTTCTAGAGCTTTGTCAGGGTCATAGGGATTTTTGGGATTATCAATGAATGCCACGGGATTCCAGGCATATCCTTTACCCCACTTCAGCCGTTTTTTTCCCACATCCACTTGAAAATGAAGAGACGGTTTGACTGAAAGGTATCCCTCATAAATGCTGTTCTCATTGGACCAATCCGAATCAAAATATCTCAAGTCTGTTTTGACACGCATCTGTGCTTTGGCAATTCCTTTCTCGTAACTCAAGTCTATCAATGCTTTGAAATTGAATTCAGAAGAACTCTTGGTTTGAGGTCTGTCAAAATACCTCAAAAGATAAAAGCGAGAGCCTTGATCCAGCAAAGAAAAGACAGGCTTAAACTCCAGGTGTCCTCCCATTTGGAAGGGCTTCTTCTTGATCTCTGAAAGGTCAAATGTGTAGTCCTCCTGCGCAGAGTCAGTCCCAAAAAGCAGACCACAGGCTAGGAAAAAGGCAATGAGACGTTTCACTTTCGTAAGGTTTCCAATTGGGGCATAAAACTCAATGTAAACACTTCATCCTTCAATGTCCGTTCTTGAATTTGAGCAAAAATCATAACAGATTTATACCCTTTATGAAGCGGGCTGTCTGTCTCGACCACTGAAGGACGGACAATCCCACTGCCAAAATCCTTGATCTCTTTAAAATGAATGGTCTTGATCAACATGAAGGCTTCAGTCAGGCATTCTATTTTTTGAGGAAGAGTGCTGTCCTTATCCACCCATATCCGCAAATGGTCATATGCCACGGTATTTGTTTTGGCTTTACAGTGAAGCAGCCACTCATCACTCAGGCCTTCTGTTTTCTCTACACGATACTCCTCCGCATAATCTAAGCGCAGGATATCAGCATTATTGAACACTCCTCCCACTACAGACTGCATGCTGGTGATCCGAATGGGCTTCCCCACATTGGGAATATAAAGCCACATATTCTCATCCAAACGCAATGTGCTGCGGCCTTTTTCACTGGCCGGGGACAAAAAAAGCGCACACACTTTATCTGAGCCTTTTTTTACTGTAAACAACACAAATTCCTTTTGCCGGCCGTTGGGCTCAATATTGATGAGTTTTCTGTATGATTCAAAAGACTCCGGGCTCAGGTTCCTGTCTAGTTGTTTTAAAATCTCATTCCCATCCATAGCTGACCCGGATACAGACACAAGGAGCACCAAACAAACCCCAAAAAATCGCTGCATATGTGTTCTCCTATACGATTTAATCATGGCGTTTCTCTCAGACATGCCTCAATGCATTGATGGGTTCCATTCTGGATGCCTTAAAAGCCGGCTGCAGCGCAGCCAGGATTGAAACCACAATCACGATAACTGAAATCAAAACAATTTGCTCTATCTCAAGGCGAGGAGACAAAATGAGCCCGACCTGACGACCAAAATTAAACGATATCTCCACAGCATTGATGATGTAAGTGGTCAGACAGGTGATGATGATACCCGCAAAAGTGCCGACCACTCCCAAAAAAAACCCTTCGATCAAAAACAAATAAAGAATTTTCCCTGGTCTGGTCCCGATCGCAGCTATGGTACCGATTTCCCTGATCCGCTCAAAAACAGCCATGATCATGACATTCATCACACTGATCAACACTATGGCAATCAACATGAGCCGAATAAAAAAAGTCATGACTTCTATCATCCGAGACACATTATAAAACGGAGAGAGGGCCTCCCAAGTTCGAACATCAAACAATGGTTTTCCTGACTTATTAACATCTATGGAGAGAGCGGATTGGAGCTCAGAACTGACTCTGTGCAGCTCATCAAAATCCTTAAGCCGGAGAGCAACTTCACTGACTTCCATCTCTTCCAAACGGAGCAGCTCCTTGGCATCTTCAATATGGATATATCCATCCCTGCCCCCAGGACCTGTCACGCTCTCAATAACAGCTCCTACTCTGAACTGCTTTCCATTGACTGATCCATCCCTGTTTGTGGCAATGACCACAACAGTATTGCCGACCTTAACATTCAATCCCTTGGCCAGAAGTTCCGGGATGAAAATTTCCCCTTTCTTGATCACCTTTTCACCCTGTTTTACCCTTCCGGGGAGAAGAGGAACCACATCTGTTTCCTTATCAGGATACACTCCATTGATTCGGATATTAGTGGTCTCCATAAAATTACTGAACATACCAGCGAATTTGATCCGGGGAGAATACGCTTGAATTCCCGGGACAGATAAGATAGCCTTTTTTAATTTTTCATATTGTTTTTGGCTGAGATTCATTGTCAAAGGCAGACTGTCAATTGAAGCCATGTAACCCTGCTTGTGAACCTGGATATGCCCTAGCATGGAATCTGTGATCTGACTGATCATGAGATTCTTAAATGCACTGGAAGAAGATACAAACACCAGCACAAAGGTCACACCGACTGCGATCAAAGAGGATGTCAGCAGAGTTCTTCTCTTGTATCTCAATAAATTCCTGAATGCGATTTTCACCAGCTTAAACATCCCCGCCTCCTTGGCCTTCTGCTTTTTCAGTTATTTTTCCATCAGTCAACGTATAGATGTGCTCCACTTCACTTACAATTTTGCGGTCATGAGTGGAGAACACAAAGGTCACTCCAAGCTCATCTCTCATCTGGTGCATGGTGTCAATGATCCGGAATGCGGTTTTACTGTCCAGATTAGCTGTAGGTTCATCGGCCAATACCAACCTGGGATTGGTGACCAAAGCCCGGGCAATCGCCACTCTCTGTTTCTGTCCTCCGGATATCTGGTCAGGATACTTGTCTTTTTGGTCCAGCACGCCCACAGTATCCAGAAGCGATAAAATTCTTTTTTTTCTTTCTTCATTGGAAACATTTTGAATCACCAGAAGCGGATATTCCACATTTTCATATACAGTCAGTATTGGCATCAGATTGAAATCCTGAAAAATAAATCCTAAGTTTTTCCCACGAAAATCAGCCGCTTCTGTCCGAGACAAAACAGATGTATCCGCTCCAGCCACGGTTAAACTTCCTGATGTGGGACGGTCCAGACATCCGATGAGATTCAAGAGAGTTGTCTTGCCGCTTCCTGAAGGCCCCACAAAAGAGACAAAAGAGGACCTCTCTACAACAAAGCTCACAGATTTGATGGCATGGACCCTGAGTTCACCTACTGTATAGACTTTGGTCAAATCCTGAGCTGAAATCAGGCTCATACATCACCTCCTCTACAGTATCTGTTTTCTGTAATGGAACCATTTTACTAAAAAAACAAGGACGGTTCTATTTTTTTCACTCCTGTTTATTTTAGCTTCCACATGAACGAGAACTGAAAAATCAAAACTTGAATGTATTGAGAAGAGATGACATCACAAAGAGTGTGGTCTTTGGATTCAGGAACTATCCCCATTAGTTCAGACAGATGGACAAAGACAAATTCCTGAACGACTCAATATTCAAATTATTCTATTTTTAGTTATTCCTTAAAAAAGGTCTCTTTTTTTTATATAATAATAAACAATTGAATAAGCAAACTTCAAAGGAGGTCCTTCAAATGGACAAAGTTTTTTTTATGAAACCCTTTATTGAAAATTTCAACAAAAAAGATGTGTTCACCAAAACATTTGCCATCATCCTGCGCGTTCTGGCTATCATTTCTATTGTGGCCGCATTCGTTATTTGGGTTCTTTTGTGGAAAGTCGTATTTGAAATTCCTTCTGCAGGAATTGCAGGAGGAGTGATCTTTCAAATCTTCTTCCTAGTCGGCATTTATATGGCTTCTCACGCTGCATTTCTTCGCGCTCAGGACATCTCCAAATTGAAAACAAAGGAATACATTGTGGTTCCGGCAGCGACCGTATTCCTCAAGCTGCTGGGTGAAATTTATGCATCCTTGACCGCTGCGGTTGCTTTGGGAGGAGGGATCCTGATCTGGTTTGCCGGGGGATATGGACTCCAGCTTCTCGAAGAAGTCCCCCAGTTCATTCCCCAATACGGAGGAGGAACCACCTTTTTAGGCGGATTGGTCTTTCTTATCGGAGGACTTGCGTTCGCCTTTTTTACGTTAGTCGCTTTCTACTTTGCTTCTGAGTTTTTCAAAATGGTGATGGATATCGCTCTCAACACCAAGAAAGGATAACAAACAACCTAACTCAATAAAAAAGTTTATATTTTTATGCTTGTGTTATTACAAGTCAAAAACAATACTGCCATTTTTTTATGAATAGGTCAGGTCAGTATTTTAACCGGAAAGCAATGACCTTATGATAATCACGCCGATGTATGGCATAAAAAATGTCATTAGAATCCTTACACCTCACATCATAAAAAAGATTCTCTCCAAGTCTGGAATGGCTCAAGAGCTTTCCATCTGAATCAAAAAGTTCCACATCAAATCCAAAAACTTCCTTGGATACGTAAGTGCTCACAAAATGAACAATGTTTCCATCCAATAACTGAAAAACTCCTCCTGATGTCAAATTAGCTCTTCCTACATACTGTATTCCCTGTGCAAATGTACTGAAATTATAATCTTGTTTTTTCATCACTTCTCTGGCCTTGTTTTGATCATGAAACTTCTGGACTTCATAAGGTTTTTTGATGTCGGATTCTCGGGTTATGACTCTGGATAATTCTTTATTTTGATAGATCAAAATCTTATTATCGTAATAATCTTTGGTGTAAAGTATATCCCCATTTATCCGAAAGAAACAGTTCCCAGTCGAAAAATTCAAAGCAAGCTTTTCAAATTCCTTGTTGTCAGTAAATTCATAGTCGATATAGGATTCTTTATGGTTCCAATCCGAATCAAATTCATGAAAAATTTTAGGGCTGTCTCCTAATTGACCGAACAAAACATAACCATCATCTTGAGCTATGATCTCAGAAGGAGCCAGGGAAGTTTCAGCCATGAGTTTTTTGGTGGTTTGGATGAGCTCTCCATTATCTGAAAATATTGAAACTCTTGTCAGCCTCCAGTCATAAACAATCAGATTATCATCTGAATCCACAGATAGGATTCCTAATCCCTGAAATTCTCCGGGGCCCTGACCTTTCCGGCCTATGGTTATGAGATACTCTCCATCTTGGCTGTATTTCCTGATTTCAGTCCACTGTCTGTCAGCCACATAGATATCCCCTTTGCTGTTGACCGCTATATCGGAAATATAAGAAAACAGATATTCTTCAGGACCATCCATTTGTCCGATCTGAAGCTCTTTTTGGATGGAAATCTCATGATTGTCCTGTTCATCCCAGATCCCTTCCTGAGGATTTTTCACCCAGATCAGTCCGTCTATCTCTTCGATGGTGCCCTTCCACTGGCTTTCAGGAGCACCGCATGATTGGAATCCAAAGCAGAGAAAAATAAAGAGGCCCATTAAAATAATTATGGTCTTTGCTTTCATGATCTCCCCCCTATTTAATTTATAACCTCATCAACTATCAAATCTATCATATATTCTTAGTAAAAAGAATTAAAGTTTTTTCTAAAATCAGGTCTTAAACTCCCCTACAACAAGCCGGCTGCTCCCCAGTTTTAACCAATGGCTTTTTAAAACCTTTATTTTGTACTTTAAAAGGAATTTCCTCAGCCCTCCCTGTTTTAAAAATTCTTGTCCATTCTGAAAATGCTCTTTCCCAGCGTTTCTCTCAATGATATAGGTCCAAATTCTTCCCAACCGGCTTTGGAAATCTATGGGATTTTCATAATCAATGATGATCAGCTTTCCATCATTTTTTAAAATTCTTTGCACTTCCCGCACCATCGCATGCCGCACCTTAGGTGATTTTTCATGGAGGGCATAAGCAAGGACCACACATTGAAATTGGTTTTGTTTGAATGGAAGGTCGACTCCGTCTGCGCAAATAAACGCCACATCAGGCATCCTGGATTTTGCAAATTCCAGAACTTTCAAGTCTATATCCGCGCCTAAAGCATTGTCCTTCGGGATGTCTCGGCACTGTGCTCCGGTACCGCAGCACAGGTCCAGAGTTGGGAACAGATGAGCTTTGTTGATAAAATCCGCAGCATATTCCCTGGTCTTTTTGAGCGCTGTCCCCAAGAAGATATCATAGAGCCATTCATACATATAAAGAAGCTTGATTTTTTTTCTGAGCTTGAACATCAAACTATTCATTGTTTATGAAACACTATTCTAGACTGACTTCAGACTATTATAATCGAGTTGTTTCAGAAGTACAAAAACAATCCTTTAGGATGATACATTTACATCTTGACCCCTATTGTTTTTAGTTTTACAATGGATCGGACATGAAAACCAAAGGGGTGAAATGATCAAGAAAAAAGGCTTTTTGGCTGCGACTTCTCTTGCGGGCCTTCTTCTCCTTGTTTTCTGTGGAAAACAAAAATTAGAGTGGCAGGGTGAGATCTATAAATCAGAGGGTGTCAAAATTATCAGAAATCCCAAAACTCCCATGTATGAGAAGGATGTGCTTGAATTGGAAGAAGAACTGTCATTAG
Source organism: Candidatus Aminicenantota bacterium (assembly GCA_014727835.1). GTDB lineage: Bacteria > Acidobacteriota > Aminicenantia > Aminicenantales > Aminicenantaceae > WJMT01. The sequence continues at coordinate 24,452 of WJMT01000094.1, forward strand.
GCGGCAAAGAAGTGCAAAAACAAGAACACATGTTCAGCAGCATAAAAGAAATGTGTGTGGATGACAGTGGCAACATGTACATACTGGATATCAATCAAAAAAGCATAAACAAGTTCAATTCTAAAGGTGAGTTCTTGGGTGCCCTGGGAAGGACTGGACAAGGACCAGGGGAGTATGGATTTCCCTGGGATATTTGTATATCAGGAAACAGGCTAGTGGTTTTTGACATTATCTACCGGAGAATCATTTTCTATTCTCTAGACGGAGAGCACATCAAACACATCAACACATTTAAAAAAGGCCAGCTTCTCGATATAGAAATGAATTCCAACCAGGAATTTTTGGTCCATCTCCTTGCGTCCGGACAAAAATCCATGTATGAGCTCAGCTGGTTTGATGCGGATTTCAATAAGATTGAAGTGATTGAGTCTTTTGAGAGAGAGAAAATTCCACTTCTCGAATCACTGTCACCGGACATCCATTGGTGCCTGACCAAAAAGGATGAAGTGGTCTGGGGATATTCAGACCGGTATGAGATCAAAATCTTGGACGCTCATGGTCAGCTTACAACGCGAATCCTCAGGAACTATGATCCGATTCCAGTGAACGAACAGGAATACGCTGGACAAATCAAAAGGAAATTCGGAGGAAAATCCCCCGGACCTCGATTCCAGCAGAAGCTCCCAAAAAATCATCCGGCATTTCATTCCATTCTCTCAGACGACCAAGGACGAATCTTTATAGGCACATTTGACAACACAGAAGACCAAGGACACAACTATGATATTCTGGATGCACAAGGAAAATATATTGCCCAAATGACTTTTCCTGTCACACCCTTTCTTTTTAAAAAGGGAAAGCTCTACTGCCTGGAACAGGATCCGGACGGATTCATATTGGTCAAACGGTATAGAGTCAAATGGAAACACATATAATCAATCCTGTTCTTTGATCCGCTCTGCTTCGTAGATTCCATCCGGCTGGATGAACTCAACAGCAGTGACCTTTCCGTTCTCATCCATCTTGAATTTCAAACTGATGACTTTAACCTGTTTGAGGACAAATTCATCTCCCAATGCCGGCTCCAGATCATATTCCATCTGACCAGGAATATAAAGTGTGAGATGGTCCCCTTTTAAGCTGATGGTCAGGATTTGCTCGATCAGCTTGTATTTTCCCACAAACTGCTTGAGATGATCCGGATCAAAAAGTTGAGCACTCGGCTTTTTCTCAAACACAATTGGATCCAGAGTGGGTTCAAAGGGAACTTCCAGAAAAGCTACAAATCCATTGACATTGGTACGGAAAGTGAACTTCATGTCTTTAAATGTAGGGTCCTCTGCCTCTCTTGCATTGAACGTCTCATAATGCCAGTGCTCAAGCGGAGTGGTGATGTCATTGTAGGTGAACAGCAAAGCCCTGTTTTCACAGATGACATGAATATCCCCATAACCGGGGTGGTGATAATCACCTGAATAATCTTCAATCGAGTGGGCCAGCTGTGTTCCCTCAATTCTTCGGGATTGTTTTTTCTCTTCAGCTTTCTCTCCGGCTTCCTCTCCTTTGGCCTTTCTCTCAGCTGCCAATCCGATCCAGTCTTTCGGCTCTGCCTCCAGGATGAGGTCTGCGGCATGACGGATGAGCAGTTCAGGCAGTCCGGTGCCGTTTTTATTAGCCAGTACCACAAATCCCAATCCCTGTTTGGGAAACAGACTCACCATAGCTGAAAATCCATCAATATTTCCACCGTGATGCACCCGGCTCTCTCCCCGGTAGGTGTCTACAAACCATCCCATCCCATAACTGGCTGGAGTCACTTCAGGAATAGCTGGCGTCCCTCCTGTTGGCATGTGAGCCAGATGCATGTCCTGGAGAGTTTGGGGATTGATGATCTGCTTAGCTCCAAATTTGCCTTGATTGATATGAACCAAAAGCCACTGACTCATTTCGTTCACACTGGAATTGATGGATCCGGCAGGACCGATATTGGTGATGTTGCGGAATGGGATCTTTTTGATTTCACCGTCCTTTTCCCTGTATGGAAGAGCATGATCCCTGTCTTTTTTGGAATCTTCCACTGAAAAATTTGTCCGATCCATTTTCAAAGGCTCTAGCACATGGGAGCGGATGGCATTCTCCCACTTCTTGTCTGTGAGTACTTCCACCAGATAGCCCGCAGTGAGAAACATCAGATTGTTGTACTGAAATTTCTGCCGCAGGTCTGCTGTGGGCTTGAGATGTGCCAGACTTCTGACAAATTCCTCACGCGTTGCCTGATAATCATTGTACCAAACCAGGTCATGGCGGGGCAGACCAGACCTGTGGGTCACTAGGTCGCGGGGAGTCAAACGCTGACTGGCAAACAGGTCATGGAGCTCAAACCAAGGGATGTAGTTTTGTACAGGAATCTCCAAATCCAATTTGCCATCATCCACCAGAGTCCCCATAGCAAAAGTGGTGAAGGCCTTGGAAGCAGATCCAATAGCCAGAAGTGTGTCTCCAGTCATGGGGAGTTTGTTCTCCACATCCCGGCATCCAAACCCTTTGGCTAGAATGACCTCATCATCTTTGACTATACCCACAGCCACTCCAGGAACATTGAGACTTTCCAGCCCTTTGTTGACCAGATCATCAAAATCAGCAAGAGCCTTCTTCACTTTAGCAACAGGACTGACTTCCCTGTTGAGGACAAAGGGAAATGTTTGTCCGCTCTGAGTGAAACCACCTGTAATTTGTGCTCCGTCTTCACTCAGTGTTCCTTTGAAAGCAGGCTCTCCTGGAACCCCAGTCATCTCAAAAACGATATCATTCCCGTCTATAGCAATGTTTTCAAGCGGAAGATTTTTGGCATTCTGAGCAGGGATGGATATCTTTCCTGTCCAAGATCCATCAGACTCCTGATTCAAATCAACAAGAATTTCCAGCTTCATCCCGGGAATATCAATGGATCCTTCCCAATGGCCAGCCAGTGAATCCTGCTGTCCGGAAAAGGCCAATTGGGGAATCAGTATGAGAATAAGACACAAACTTAAAACAAAAGGCTTTGGTGTTGTTTTCATGAATTCCTCCTTCTAAACAATACGTATTTCTTATCCGCCAAGTTCAGTTAAATATTATACTTTTTTTGTTTTCATATCTCTCTATTTCAAGAATTGGACTTGAAAAGCACATTGACTGGTTTATCCTGAAGAAGAGAAAAAGGGATTTCTCATAAAATAAGGTAAATAGGTATTGTGTCCCTGTATTATTCTATTTTTAAGGAGGCACGGATGATCTTTGGAAAAGGATTGGTCTGGATGAAATAAAAATTCTCTTGAGAATCAATAGCATTAAGTTCTCTTCCTTCGGGTGTCTCAATTCTTTTAAGAAATTGTCCTGCGGTATTGAAAAATTCCAGGAAATGCTCTGTTTCATATTTTTTTTCACCTTTTCTATTGACCAGCCGGAGAGAATTGATGAGATATTTTTGATCCACTGCAAAGCACGGTCCTGAACAGTCTGAAGGACCCACAGATACTCTAGTGTTGCCGCTAATATTCGTAACCTTTATATTGGGGGGTTTGAGCTTTATGTTTCTTTTTATTTTCCTAAACAAATTTCCTTCCAGGTCATATGTTCTGATTTCATACTGATCCGGAAGAGCAAAGTATATTTGGTTTCCTAATAATTGAATTCCCACTCCACCTATGGAAAGACCTCCACCCATAGACAGTTCCGGTCCATACCTGTATTCATCAGGAAATTTTTCAATAAATTCACCTTCACTGGTGTGAATCTCTGCGGCTACTCCAGGTCTTCCTCTCACAACAAGACTCACCAATATACGGCCGTCCGGAAGAAAATAGAAGTTCTGCCACATTTTATTCAGCCTTATAGTTCTCAAATATTCGCCTTGTTTGCTGAAAAAATGTACACGGCGCCCATCTCCCACCACCACTTCATTTTCTGGAGAAAAGGAGATGTTTCGGGGATACTGGAATTCCCCCGGCCCCTGACCTTTTCTCCCTGTTTCCCATAAAAACTGCCCATTTTTATCAAATTTAATGATTCTGTGGTTTCCAGCATCCATAGCATAGATATTCAAATCAGAATCCACAGCCAAATCCCTAAGCCTGTAAAACATCAGATGATCTTCACCTTCCTCTAGCCCCAGGCTTAAGGTTTCTTCAAATGAAATATCCTTTCCCTCATCTCCTTCCCACAGCCCTGAACCCTTATTTTGGACTATTTTCACATCTCCTTGGGTATAGATCTCCCCTTCCCATTTGGCTTTGTTACAGTGAAAAGAAAACAACACGGATAGAATTAATAAAACGTATTCTATTTTCTTTATAAGATTACTCATCCCGAGTTCTCCCTTTCTGCTTTGGTTTAATGATAGTGTAATGCCTTCATTACAGTCAACAAGAAATCTGGAGGATATAGAAATCCTCTGAAAGCCAGAAAACTATATTTTTAACTGGTCCAGTTTTTGGGTGAGGCTCAAAACCACAGATTACTAACTTTAAAAGTGGTACAATAAATGGGGGCAGGTCACACGTGCGATTTCTTTAAAAGTCAATTCCTCAAAGAACTTAAGGACAATCACTTCTCTCTGGTCATCAGGGATTTGGGCTAAGGCATCGGATACTCGATTCAATCTTTCAGGATCTGTGCCTCTGAGGCTTTGCTGAATGATTCTAGAAAGCTCTTCCTTGGAATGACGAATATTGAGGTCTTTCTTTCTTTTTTTTATATGATTGACAGCCTCGTTTCTGGCTATCTGAAACAGGTATGCAGAGGGATTGCGTTTGAGTTTTAATCTCACGCTGTATTTTATAACTCTATAAAAAACTTCCTGCGGCACGTCTTCAGCATCCTGTAAGGAACCGAGCTTAATGGTCAAGTAGTTGTACAATTTGTCTCCGAGTCTATCTATGATTTTTTCTGTTTTCATGCTGACGTATGAGCCCTGATGACCTCATTCTATCACATACAGATGAAAACTTTTCACTACTAAAGATCCTTCTTCTCTGTATATTTATTTAATTTTATGGGAGTTTTATAAATAAAAAAAGGTAAATAGGTATTGTGTCCCTGTATTTTATATTTTAATGATTTATCTCTGCTCTTTGCTATTATCAAAAATGAACAGTTCATCAATAGTGGTGTTCAATGCCCGGGCCACATCATGGGCCAGTTTGAGTGATGGATTGTATTTTCCCTTTTCCAGATAAACGATGGTCTCTCTTCTCACCTTGACCTTTTGGGCAAGGCCCTGCTGAGTCAAGTCATACTTTGCTCTGAATTCTTTAATCTTTGTCTTAAAGGGCATGGCTGTTCTCTTTATCTCTTTTCATAAATTTTAAGCGAAACTGTGAATATCAATATTTGAAGGATCACCAATGCGATAAACGCATAGATGTACACATTTATCTCATTCATCACACTCACCACGACTGTAGAGATCACAAAAACAAACGGCATTACAATAAACGCATTTCTAGCAGATTTATTGATGTTCTCTTCCAGCCTCTCATCCCTGATAATCTTCGCATAGGTGAAAAAACCAAAAAAGCCGAAAAACCCATAAAAACCAATGTTGCGGGTGAAAAGTCCAAGAAATCCCAGAAATCCCAGAAATCCCAAATATTTAAGCCAAGAGCTTTTCATTGAGGCCTCCATATGTGGTAATAAATTAACATATTGTTAGATATATATAACTTTCCAACAGAAATGTCAAGTCTTTCTAAGTTGTTCTTTTGATTTCCCTAAAATCAGGTCCTATATAAGAGGCGTTTCACCAGGAACAGCCACAGGATCAAGGGGCAGGTCAATGAAGTCATAAGCCGGGGGAGAAAGGTCCAGCTTGGAGGAGTTCATCACCCATTCCCATTTCAAAGCACGGCCTGTATAGGCGCTTATGCGGCCCATAATCGCAGTCAGTGTGCTTTCAGCAACGCGTCGGGCTTCATTTAAAGGTTTGCCGGTTTTGATGCTGGCAATCAGGTCTGCATGTTCCTGGACATAGGGATTGGGGGATTCTTTTGTGTGTTCATAGGAGTGGGCTCCTGTGATGCGCCCTTCCCCGCCAGATGTAAATGAGACCCCTTTTGTCCCCATGACCCGCTCTGAGACATTGCTGCTGCATCCTGGTGTCTGACGGCATTGGCTCATCACCCGGGCTCCGTTGGGATAGACATACTCCACAGCAAAGTGGTCAAAAATGTTACCATACTGCGGTTCTGTGCGAACCTGACGTCCTCCCATTCCGCTGCATTCCACAGGATGCGATCCTACGGCCCAATTCATGACATCCAGATTGTGTACATGCTGCTCCACGATGTGGTCCCCGGATAGCCAGGTGACAAACAGCCAGTTTCGGATCTGCCACTCCATATCCGACCAGTTCTTGGTCTTGTAGCCCACCCAGTTCATCATAGCTCGCTCAACCCAAAGGCCTCCCTGGTTCCAGTAACACTGCCCAGCCACGATCTCACCGATATCCCCGCTGTGAATGCGTTTCATGACCTCAAGGTAATGATCCTGATGACGCCGCTGTGTCCCGGCCACAATGCTTAGGTTTTTTGTTTCAGCCAATCCAGAACTGGCTATTACAGACCGGATGCCCGCAGGGTCCACAGCCACTGGTTTTTCCATAAAAACATGTTTGCCCGCTTCCACAGCTGCTTTCAAATGCAGAGGTCTGAAGTGCGGCGGTGACGCCATAATGACCATGTCAATATCAGAAGCAAGAACTTTTTGAAACGCATCAAATCCTGTGAACATGGTGTCTTTGGTCACAGCCAGATGGTCCTTGGGCAAGTTTTCAGACAGGCGCTTATAGGATTTTTTGAGCTGATCCTCAAACAGATCTCCCATGGCCGTGATCACCACATCAGAGGATGCTTTCACACAGTTGAGAGCAGCTCCGGTGCCGCGGCCCCCACACCCGATCATTCCTGCACGGATTCGACCTGACTCCTGCCCATAAACAATACCCGAAGCAGGAATGGCTGCAACCAGTGCAGCAGCAGATGATGCCTTGATGAATTCACGGCGGGTTATTTCTGAATTTTTTTTCTTTTGATCCATTGTTTCTCCTTTTTTTTTCCTTATGCCCTGATCAAAACGAATCGCAGGCTCTGTAAGCCTTGATCACAGCTTTCTCTCCTTCTTTTCCAGGGATGCTTTTTCCATGTTCCATGCACAGGGTCCCTTCATATCCCTTCTTATGAAGATGTTTGAAGATGTTTTTAAAATTGATCTCCCCTGTTCCCGGTTCTTTGCGTCCGGGATTATCGCCGAGATGAAAACTGGCGATTTCAGACCAGGACCGGTCGATATTCGGGATGAGATTGCCTTCGGATATTTGCTGGTGATAGACATCATCCACGATTTTGCAAAAGGAGCTGTTGACGGCCCGGCAGATCTGATAGGCCTGGGGCATGTGCTTGAGAAACAGACCCGGATGATCCCAGGGATTGAGAGGTTCGATGACCATGATCAATCCGGCCGGGGCACAAATATCAGCACAGTATTTCAGGTTCTCAATGACATTGGCTGTCTGGTAATCCCATTCCATCCTCTGGTTGTAGCGGCCGGGAACCACAAGTGTCCATTTGGCATGGGTTCGTTTGGCGGTTTCCACAGCACTCATCATCTTTTGCTTGAGCATTTGGCGGACCTCTTTTTTGTCTAAAACAAAAGATTCCACTCTGAAATCCGCATAAGCCACAAATGGCCCTAAATCCATATCCCTACGGCTCAGCTCAGCAGCGATTTTTTCCTGAAGATCAGGTGCTTTGTTCATCAGACCATTGTCAAACACTGCCCGGAATCCCTGGTCAGCCGCAAATCTCACATGGTCCAAAGGTTCTTTTCCTGCATGTTCTCTAAAAAACCCGAGAGAGGGAGCGTATTTCATTTGAAAACGGGCTGAGTTTTGCCCTCCAGATCGCCGTGAAGCTCGCGCTTTCAAGGGATTCATTGACAGTGAGGCCAGCGACGCAGCTGCTGCTCCGATAAATGTCCTCCGTGACAATCCTTGGGAGGACAGAGCACTTTTTTCACTCATCATCTTTCTCCTTTCAATATCCCATTAAATAGGAAAGAAATACCTCCTGTCAATATAAACTGCGTTCCTAATTCCCCCAATGTCATTCAATAGACATGTTTGACAAATCTGATATTCCTAATAGACTAAGGGATATCATTCGATAATGAGGAGGTTAGGCGGATGTTTAAACGCAATGGCTGGGTGATTTTGTTTTTGGGAATGGGATTGATCGCGTTCTTCAGCTGTTCCTCATCTAATAGCGGTGAGGCTCCGGAATTGGAGAGCGGAACCTATGACGATTTGGTTAAGCTGTTTGAGGAATGGCGAGAATTCCAGAAGCCTGAAGTGGTCAATGGTGTCCCTGATTACACGACAGATGCTATGGCGGAACAGTTTCTGGAATTGAAAGAGTATCAAAACCAGCTCAAATCCATGAACTTTAGCTCTTGGCCTGTCTCTCAGCGGGCGGATTATCACGTTGTTAGAGCTGAGATGAACGGGCTGGAATTTGACCACAGAGTGCTTCGTCCGTGGTCCAGGAATCCCTGCTTTTATGCCGCTTATTACATCTCTCCCTCAGATGTGCCTGCTCTGGAAGGACCATGGCGGTACGGCACACTCTGTATGTGGAAATACACTTTTCCCCTTAAAGGCGAACAATACGATGATTTTCAGATGCACCTCCAAGCTGTGCCCCAAGTCCTGGAGCAGGCTAAAGAGAATTTGACTGAAGAAGCCAAAGACCTCTGGTTTCTGGGAATCCGAAGAAAAAAACAAGAAAGCCAGTACCTGGCAAATCTGGCCGAGCGATTGAAACCTGACCATCCGGACCTAGTCCCTGATATCCTGAAGGCCAAACAAGCTGTGGATGAATTTCAGAAATGGCTGGAAGCAAAACACAAAAACATGACTGCTCCTTCGGGTATCGGAGTTGAAAACTTCAACTGGTACATGAAAAATGTACATCTCTGTCCATATACCTGGGAAGACCAGGTCTTTCTTTTAGAGAGGGAATTGACCCGCTCCGCTGCCTCACTTAACCTGGAGGAAAATCGGAACCGCCATCTTCCCCCGCTCAAACCTCCTGAAAACAGAGAGGAATACCAGAGACGCCATGATGAGGCTGTGGAACATTTCATGGAATTTATGCGGGAAAATGTGATGACTCTTCCTGAGTATATGAACGGAACTCTCAAACGAAGAGTTCGTTTCATTCCGCCCAATGGTCTGAGGGATTTTTTCACTCAGGTCGATTATCACGATCCTCTTCCTTTAAGATGCCACGGCACTCACTGGTTTGACCTGGCCCGGATGGAACACGAACCTCATCCCAGCCATATCCGCAGAGTGCCTCTCCTTTACAATATTTGGGATTCGCGGGCTGAAGGACTGGCTACAGGAATGGAAGAGATTGCCATGCATGCCGGTCTTATGGATGACAAACCCAGAGTGCGGGAACTGGTCTGGATCATGCTGGCCTGCCGCTGCGCCAGGGGTTTGGGCGGCCTGAAGATGCACAGCAATGAATTCACCCTGGAGGAAGCTGTGGATTTTGGTGTCAAATGGACCCCTCGCGGCTGGATGCCCAAGGAAGGAAACACCATCTGGGCCGATGAAGCCCTCTATCTGCAGCAGCCCGGCTACGGCACAAGTTATGTGGTGGGAAAAGCCCACCTTGAAAAACTGATTGCAGACCGCGCTGAGCAGCTTGGTGATGAATTTGACCTCAAGTCGTTTTTTAATGAGTTCCACACTCACGGTATGATTCCCCTTTCTTTGATCCGTTGGGAGATGACCGGTCTTGAGGATGAAATCAAAAACTTATGGTGAATTGAGTGCAAATTGTCCGAATCACACTACTTTGAATTCCAGGCAGCCTGGGGCCTGACCAAGCACATGGGAGGTCTGGAGGCCAGCAGAGAGTTGATTGAGGCCTGCGGCATTAGTAAGGATTCCTATGTCCTGGATGTGGGAAGCGGAGTGGGAATAACTGCCTGCATTCTGGCTGAGGAATACGGCTGTCAAGTGATGGGAGTGGATTTGTCTGAGATGATGGTGAAGAGAGCCCAAGACCGAGCCCGAAGAAAAAAGGTTGAAGATTTGGTTGAGTTCAGGATCGGGGACGCCCAAGCTCTTCCCTTCGAGGATGGTGTGTTTGATGCGGTGATGTGCGAATCTGTGGTGGCGTTTCCAAGGGACAAACAAAAAGTGATCAACGAGTATACCCGAGTGACCAAGTCAGAAGGGTTTGTGGGAATGAATGAAGTCACCTGGCTTGGGACACCTCCCCGGGAACTGGCTGAATATTTATCCCGAGCTCTGGGGCGAGCGGAATTCCTTGAAGCCAACGGCTGGAAGCATCTGCTGGAAAAAGCTGGCCTTGAGGATATAGAGGCCAGAGTTTACAAAACCAATGCACTCCGCCAATGGGCCAGTGAAGTCAAACTCATAAATCCCAGAGATTACCTGGGGGCCTGGGGCCAATTATTCACCCTCTTTTTGAAAAGCCCTGAAGTCAGAAAATGGATAAAGGAAATCGCTTTGCCCCCTAAAAGCGCTTTTCATCTTTTTAAGTATTTTGGATACGGATTATACACAGGCGGGAAATAATCGGGTCCAATTTATTTATTCACCTCATTTTTTCTGAAGCTCTCTGACAAAAAATCTAGAGTCAAAGACCTTATTTAAAAGAAAATAGGTGAGTGAGTATTGTGTCAGTGTTTTTTTGTTAAAATTCCTAGTCC
>WJMT01000095.1 GCA_014727835.1 Candidatus Aminicenantota bacterium
GGAAGCATCTGAAAAAGCTGTTTTTATCTCTTCAACATGCTGGGGTATACTTCCTAATAATTCTAATCTATCCCAGACCTCTAAGTTCTTTGGTATAGGAAGGCTCTGTTTTTGAAAAAACAAAAACACATGTTTTTGTCCTTCGGTTTGTTTGAGATTCTCAGCCAGTTGAGTGAGCTTGGAGACATCGACCTGCTGCAGCTCTTTCATTTTTCTTAAAATATCCATACACATGAGATTTTCTACACCTTCAAATCCCTCAGTGTAGACAATTTTCCTTATCTGGTCATAAAGGCTTCTGTATTCAGAAGCTCCACTGACAATATCCTTTCTCAGTTTGGCTTTTAACTGATTTGCGATCTTTTGTTTGGGCAGGACTTCAAACGCTTCTTCTTTAATGGAATAAGCCCGACCCGGAGTGTAGACTTTAAGCGAGTCTCCGGGCAGCATCACTTTGTTGAAAAAATAATCCAGGACCTCATTCAGTTTGGGCAGGTAGTGACGGATCTCAAACACAAAAACAAAGTTCCGTGATTCAATCTCAGGCTGGATTGTTTTGACCGCTTCCTCGTGTTTCTCCTCTCTCTCAATGGTTTTCTTTTTTATGAGATAGACCGCATCGATTCTCTGCGGTTTGCCGTCTTCAAGCAGCATAAAGTCTTGAATAGAAAGGTCCCTCACAAAACGCCCCTTTTTATACACCCGGACTGGAACTTCGATGCTGACCACTCTCTCCACATGCTCTTCCTGCAGAAAGGAAGGATTTAAGAAGAGCACACAGGCTAGAAACATGAATCCCCTCTCAAACAGCTTTTTCATATCAAACCCCACAGCAAATGCATTGATTCATCAACAACTACAGCAACATTTATGCCAACCGTCTCACCCTGGCCTTTATCAGGGAGAGGCCACTTACCTGTTTCTCTTAGAGGCCACCTGTCCCCTATCAAATACAGGGACACAATACCTATTTACCTTATTTTTTGGAGTAGACCACCTTTCCGCCCACAATGGTGTAGAGCACTTCAGCTTCCAGGATCTCGTCTTCAGGAACCGTCATGATATCTTTGGACAGCACCGTGATATCGGCCAGCTTTCCCGGGGACAAGGAGCCCAGCACATCTTCCTGAAAAGAAGCGTACGCGCCGTTTATGGTATAGGATCGCAGAGCCTGCTCACGGGTCATTCTCTGGTCCGGATAAAAAATTTCGCCGTTGTTCATCTTCCGGGTCACCGAAGCATGAAAGCATGGGATGGGGTCCACATCTTCGACCGGTGCGTCGGTTCCGTTGCAGATCACAGCGCCTGTGTCCATGAGCTTCTGCCACACATAAGCTCCCTCTTCAGCCCGCTCTTCTCCCAGGCGCTTAAACACCCATGGTCCGTCTGATGTGCAGTGAACAGCCTGCATGGATGCAATCACATCCAGCTCTCCGAACCGGGGGATGTCCTCTGCAATCAGATGCTGGGCGTGCTCCACCCTCCATCTCTGGTCTTGTTTGTCCGGATGAGCCTTAAAGGCTTCTTCATAAACATTCAATACTTCCTGGTTGGCCCGGTCTCCGATGGCATGGATGTTGAGCTGAAAGTCATTCTCAATTGCGATCCGTGCGGTCTCCTGAATGGCTTCCACCGGCGTGGTGTTCAGTCCGGTGCTGGAGGGAAGGTCTTTATATGGTTCCAGCAGCCAGGCTCCATGAGCGCCCAAAGCCCCGTCAATAAGCCGCTTGATGGAGCGGACCGTCAGGTGATGATCTCCCACTCCTAAAAGTCTGTATTCAGAGAGATTTTCCGGAGTGAGCGCATCATTTCCTTCTCTAATCATAACATAAAGGCGGATGCCCAGTTTTCCTTCCTCAGCAAACTCTTTAAACAGATCAATGGTCCCGAATGAAGAGCCGGCATCATGAAGGGAGGTGATTCCTTTGGACAGGCATTCTCTGTCAGCCAGTTCCACCACCTTTCTCCGGTTCTCTTCTGTCTGCTCCGGAGTCCTCTGCTCTAAAGACATATAATAAGCGCTGCGGACCAATCCTTGGGCTGTCTCTCTAAAAGTGCCGATGGGATTTCCCTCAGGGTCCTTGACAATCTCTCCTCCTTCAGGAGCTGTGGTCTCTTTGGTCACTCCGGCCAGTTCTATGGCTTTGGCATTGACCATGCAGGAATGGCCGCTGGCATGGGTAAGCATCACCGGGTTGTCAAGACTGACTTCACTCAGAGCATCATGATAAGGAAGCCCGTCCACATTGGGCTCAGGGGTCTGGTCCCATTTCTCTTGATGCCATCCCCGCCCCAGGATCCACTCTCCGGGCTCTGACTCTTTGGCTTCCTCTTTCACCATAGAGATGATTTCATCCCAGCTTTCCACATGCATCAGGTCCAGGGACATGGCAGCCTGACCAATGCTGGTAAAATGAGCGTGGCTGTCAATAAAACCGGGAACAGCCAGCTTTCCGTCCAGGTCAATGACCTCTGTGTTCTCCCCGACATATGCTTCAATCTCTTCCTCATCGCACAGCGCCTTGATTTTTCCCTCAACAACTGCCAGTGCTGTGACCTCAGGCTTGGCTTCATCCAGGGTCACGATCTTGCCGTTTCTCAGCACAAAATCAGCTGGCTCCTGTTTGGGAGCACACGAGAAAAACGACCCCAGCAAGCAAAGACCCAAAGCAAAAACAAAAAATTTCCAGTAAGATTTTTCAAATCTCATTATTGAAACTCCTTTCCCCAAATCATTGAAAATTTGCGAATCATTCTGTGTTCATTCAGTTTAAAGAAAAAAGAGGAAAGATTAAAGGTTTTTTTCCATTGCTGTTTTCATTTTGGGACTTCACATTGAAAATGGATTCTGTTAGAATTAAATTTCAACTAATGAGATGCTGACCATGACATTCGATCAAACAGGCCTCCAATGAAAAAAAGCACAAAGACAGACACAAAAAAGAGCGATCCAAGAGAATTCCTGCGTGTGGACACAGTTCAAAGAGTCCGGTTTATCACAGATTCCATGGTTCACGGCGAAGGATTTTCTCAAAACCTCAGTGAAAAGGGATGCTGTCTTTTTCTGAATCAAGAACTTCCTGAAGGCTCATTGGTTGAGATCACTTTCCCAAGACTCGGCAGTAATAATCATGGAGCAAGGATCATCGGCCGGGTCATATGGCAGAAAGAATATCTATCCGGAATCAAATTCATTAATCAAATTCATTCCTGAAGCTCATATTTAACACAGATTTCCATTTGATAGAAATGCTTGAAATAAACAGAAAACAGAATCATAAGTTTCCCTCTGCGTTTGCTGGTTTGACACTCTATACTCTTTTGACTTTTTTTTGCTTTGGTCTGCTTCAAGGATGCAGGGGAAAAACCCAAAAGCAAGAACAGGAATTGGGTCTTATGGAAGCCACCATTGAAAAAATCCACAGCGCTTATCTGTCCGGAGAACTGACCTGCCAAAAGCTGGTTCAAATGTATCTGGACCGAATCAAAAAATACGATCAAGACAAAAAATTAAATTCCATAGTGACCATCAACCCCAATGCTCTGGCCAGAGCAGCAGAACTGGACAAAGAGCTTCAGAGCACTCAAAAAATGCGTCCTCTCCACGGGATCCCAGTGATCGTGAAAGATAACTACGAGACCCGTGACCTTCAAACCACTGCCGGTTCAGAGGCGCTTGAAGGCTTTGTCCCCCCTGATGACGCTTATCAGGTCAAAGTCCTGCGCGATGCCGGGGCCATTGTGCTGGCCAAATCAAACATGGCTGAATGGGCGTTCAGCCCTTATGTGACCGTCAGCTCTATTTTGGGTTTGACCCGGAATCCTTATGATCTGTCCCGAGTGCCGGCTGGCTCCAGCGGAGGGACTGCAGCAGCTGTGGCTGCCAACTTCGGAACCGTGGGCCTGGGCACAGACACAGGAAATTCCATAAGAGGACCTTCTGCTCATTGCTGCCTGGTGGGGATCCGCCCCACCATAGGGCTCACATCCAGAGACGGGATCATCCCGCTTTACCTGAGAAACGACATAGGAGGGCCTATGACAAGGACCGTGGAAGATGCGGCCCGAATTCTGGATGTGATTTCAGGATATGACCCAGCAGATCCCATCACCAAACAAAGCCAGGGAAAAATCCCTGAGACCTATACAGAATTCCTGGATATCAACGGGCTCAAAGGAGCTAGAATCGGTGTGTTCCGGGTTCTGGCTGACCGGGCCTCTTCTGATCCAAAAGTCAAAGCTGTCTTTGAAACCGCTCTTCAGGACATGAAAGACCAGGGGGCTGAGATCGTGGACCCGTTTGAAATCCCAGAATTCGGGGACCTGACCAAAGATTTGTGGTGTGATATGTTCCGCCATGACTTGAACCAGTATCTGGCCTCCCTGGGAGACAACGCCCCCTTTGAAAGCCTGACTGAAATCTACAACACCGGAAAATATATCAGGTCAGCCAGAGACCGAATCGAAAGAGCTTTGGAAATCCCTTTAACTGAAGAACCAAAGTGTCAGGACCTTTATCACGAGCCCAAAAACATCCGATTCAGGGAAGCAGTGCTCAAAGCCATGGAAGACCAAAAAGTGGATGTTTTTGTGTATCCCACCTGGGGCAATCCGCCCCGTAAGCTGGGCGATATGAGAAGCCCGGCCGGTGATAACAGCCAGCTGATTCCCCCTCATACCGGGCTTCCGGCACTGACTGTACCCATGGGCTTCACTTACAGAAAGCTTCCTGCAGGGCTTCAGATGGTGGGAAAGCTGTTCGCAGAACCAGAGCTGATCAAAATCGCCTATGCTTATGAACAGGCCACCCAGCACCGCCGTCCCCCCTCCGGATTCCCAGCAATCAAGGATTGATTGAGGATGAAAAATTAAAAAGAATGAGCAAGGATATAGCTGATAGAAAAGAAAAATCATTTCACTTCAGAGCTTTCATCGTGCTGACCATATTCTGGTCCTTAATCATAGATGCTTTTTCCGGACTGGTTTTGTACACCGTTCCTCCAGGAAG
This sequence comes from Candidatus Aminicenantota bacterium, assembly GCA_014727835.1. Lineage (GTDB taxonomy): Bacteria > Acidobacteriota > Aminicenantia > Aminicenantales > Aminicenantaceae > WJMT01. The sequence goes on from WJMT01000095.1 coordinate 5,009, forward strand.
AGTGGCGGACTGGGCCCACTGGACCTTTTTGGGCTTGACCAAAGGTGAATGGGAAACCATCCACACGATCTTCAGTTATGTCTTCTTGATCTCTGTCTGCATTCATCTCTACTACAACTGGCATTCCATCCAGCATTATATAAAAGGGAAAATCAGAAAGTACTCCAGATCCAGAATAGAGCTGTTTGTTTCCCTGGTGATGGTGATTGTGATCCTTGTGGGCACTCTTATCAGCATCCCTCCTTTCCGTTCGGTTATGGACCTCGGCTCTCTGATCAAAGACGCATGGCCGGCCAATAAAGACCAGCCATTTCTGGCCCGGGCCGAAAAATTATCTTTTAACCGGTTTGTCCGGGAACTGGGTCTGAATTCCAAAGAAGCAGTGCAGTTTTTGGAAAAAAAAGGGATCCGGATTGACGATACAAATCAGTCCCTTAAGCAAACCGCAGACCTAAACAAGACCTCTCCCTCCCGGATTTATCAACTCCTGAAAGAAATCATCCCTCCTGAAAAACATATTCCTGTTCCCCACCTTCTCCATAAATAAATTTTCTTTCTTCCCTTAACCAACCTGAATTATTCACAAGTCGAGATTGCTGTAGATGCAAGGCACAGGGTATGAAGCTGTGGTCTTTCAACGCGAATTCCCTTCAACCAAGCAGATGCAGTGATATTCGGCTTGCCTGAAAGGTAAAAATCGCCGATAATAATAGAAAATCAGTAAAAATGAATATGAAACCTTTACGAACAAAAAAATGTCAGTTAAACTTATTGCCTACTCATGATCGTTCTCTTATTTTTATTAAGAGAGCATCAGCGATTTATATGAATAATACAGGTTAAATGAAAGTCAACATAAAAATCACAAAAAGAACCAAGAGAAAAAAACGTGACAATCCTTCTTACTTTCTGTTTTATTTGGCGTTTCTTTTTCTGGTCTATTTTTTACTGGCGTTTCTTCCCAAGGGAAACAGCCTCGCCCAGCCAGAAGACACTCCGGACAAGACTCAAGAAGAAGTCCAAAATAAGCCCCCTCCGCCTCCTCTGGTCAAACACAGAATCTCTATAAAAAGAGGATATTCCCTCTCAGATATTTTATTGGAGCATGACTTCACTCCCCAGGAGATCCACAAACTGAAAGAAGACGTCAAGCCAATCTATGATATAGCAAAGATCAAAGCCGGAAACGAGCTGCGCCTCTGTTATGAAAAAGACGGCCCTTTGAAATTTATTGAGTATGATATAGACCAGAAGCAGTACCTTAAAATCTGCAAAAACAAAGACTGCTATGAAGCGGAAATCGTTGCATTCCCCATTGAAACAAAGATCAAGGTGATGTGGGGCACGATCGATCAGAATCTCATTCAAACTGTTCATGAAGCCGGAGAACAGGATTTTCTGGCTATAGCTATTGCCGATATTTTTGCCTGGGATATCGATTTTTATTATGAGATCAGAAAAAATGATACTTTCAAGCTGATTTTTGAAAAAAAATACCTGGACGGCGAATTCATCGGATACGGAAACATCCTGGCTGCTCAATTCACCAACCAGGGGAATACCTTTCAGGCCATCCGCTTCACATATCCGGACACACAAGAATGGGACTACTTCACCCCTGAAGGAAAATCATTGCGCAAAGAATTTCTCAAATCCCCCATCAACGGAGCCCGGATCACATCCCGGTTCAGCCACAGCCGGCTTCATCCTGTATGGAAAGTCTACCGGCCCCATTTTGGAGTGGACTACGGGGCTCCCATCGGCACCCCGGTGCAAGCCACTGCAGACGGCACAGTGACCTTTGTCGGCCTCAACGGCGGTGCAGGACGAATGGTCAAAATCCGCCATAAAAATTTCTATGAGACCATGTACCTTCATCTCCGCGGTTATGCCAGAGGAATCAGAAAAAGCGTCAAGGTCACAAGCGGACAGACTGTCGGATATGTGGGCTCTTCAGGGACTTCCACCGGCCCTCATTTGGACTACAGGATCAAATATCACGGAAAATACATCAATCCTTTGGCCCACAAATTCAAACCCGTAGCTCCTTTGAGAGAAAAATTCACCAGTGAATTTCAAGACGTTGTGGACTGCTATCAGTTCGGGCTCAATGCACCCCTTTATGTGTTTTCAGGATTCCGAACATCCCCTCTGTTCTTGACTCACACAGCTTCGAATCGATAAGATTCGGATCCTATTTCTTTTTTTTCGTTCTGCTGCTGGAACCGGAACTGCGGCTGCGGGTGGCTGATGACCTGGTGGATCGGACTGTTCTGGTGCCTGAAGACCTCACCCGGCTGACCCGGCTTGAGCCAGAGGACCTGATACGGCTCCCTTTTCGTATGGATCTCACTCGAGTGGGCCTTGTTTTGGAGCGGCTCACTGCTTTCCGGTCCACACTGCGGATTCTGCGTGTGGAAACTCCTGTTTTTCTCGGATTCTTCAATCCGTCTTTGGTCACAACGCTTTTTCCCCTGGTGTAGCGGCTGGGATAAGTGCTGCCAGGATAATAGTAATAGGAGCTGTAGTAGGGATAGTACCAACCATAATAGTAGTTATAGAATCCATAATACCAGAACGGATTCCACCAGCTCATTCCCATCCAATAATAAGAAGGATACCAGTAATAGTCATAATAGCCATAATAAGCGGGACTGTAGTCATAATAATCAACGGTTCTCACCCGGGGGCCCGGAGCCCGGTACCGTTCCTCTATGACAATACATCCTGAGAGAAAGACAATGATGAGTGGAATGATGATGAAAAGTTTCTTCATTTTATTTTCTCCTCATCCATATAATGAGCAAATTTCATGCCATATTATAACAGAGGGGATGTAAAAATGCATCATCAAACTGTGTCCACTTTTTATATCAACTGTATGAATGAGTGACATCCAGAATGATACAGGGCACTTCGCATGTCATGATCTCTGTGTCATTATCCTTGAAAAAATCTTGCATATCATCAGAAAGAAAATGATAATAACACAAGTGATAGAAAGAAAATGATAATGAAAACATCGCCATTTTTTTATGAATAGGCCAGGAAAACCTGGACTATTCACGAGTCAAGATTACTGCAGATGCGAGGCACAGGGCATGAAGTCGTGGTCCTTCACTGCGAATGCCCTGTAACAAAGCAGATGCAGTGAGATAGACTCGCCTTAAGCGTAAAAAAATGGCGATTGAGATTGAAAACAAGAAAAAAGGAAAACATTCAAAGAAAACTTTTAAAAAAAATCTTGTATATCGATAGATAGAAAATGATAATAGTGTCATCGCCATTTTTTTATGAATAGGTCAGGAAATGAATGATTACAGAAATCCCATACCCACAGTGGATATCATCATAGAGATCCAAAAAAACAAGAAACAAGGCATTGTGCTGATCCAGCGAAAAAATCCTCCCTATGGCTGGGCCATTCCCGGAGGTTTTGTGGACTATGGGGAATCTCTGGAAGAGGCGGCCCAGCGGGAAGCCAAAGAAGAGACCTCTCTGGATGTGACCCTTCAATACCAGATGCACACGTATTCAGACCCTCGAAGAGATCCCCGGATGCACACAATCACAACCGTATATGTGGCATCTGCTCAAGGGACTCCTCATGCCAGGGATGATGCCAAGGATATCGGCATTTTCACCCAAGATAAAATCGACTTTCCGCTGGCGTTTGATCACAAACAGATCCTCTCTCATTATTTCAAACAAAAAAAAGAGTCATCTGACAAAAAGAGTTGAAACATGAATAAAAAACCAACGAAGAAATTCCGGGACATCAATCTGGTCAAAGTCAAAACAATTCAGGGGCCTGTGGAAGCCGAGGTCATTAAGAGCTATCTCCAGAGCTATGGGATTGAGACTGTTTTGAAAGGCCTGGTGGTTCAATCCGTTCACGCCTTTTCTGCTGACGGGCTCGGAAAAATCACAGTGATGGTGGATGAAAAAGACTTTAAGAAGGCAAAATCCCTGCTCCAAGAAAGAGAAACTTAAGCTCAGAGCACAAGCCCTACTCGAATTTGAGTCATAAAAAGGTTGAATTTTTTCCCTTTTTTCCTTGACATTACCCTGATTCTGGATTATATTCTAGAAAAACGGGACAAAACGGGACAAATTGGGAAATTATTTAATAGGAAGTTACACGGCGCGCTTTGATAAAAGCGGACGAATCAAGATTCCTGCAAAATTTCAGGAAGCCATCATTGAAAAATATGGAAATGAAGTCTTTATCACTTCCCTGACCGATCAATCTGTCCAAATCTATCCCCTTTCCCGATGGGAAAAATTGACAGGACTCGCTGACAAAGGGCTCTTGCAGTTAAAACCCCAAGTCAGAAGTTTCATGCTTCGAGTCAATGTCAAAGGTTCCTATTACGAAATCGATTCTAAAGGAAGAGTTCTCATCAGTCAAGCCCTTAGAGAAAAAGCTGATCTGGGAACTGAAGTGGAAGTGGTCGGGATGAATGATTACCTGGAGATCTGGAACAAAGATATCCTGGAGGGCGTGATCGAGCAAAACCCATTAACAGACGAAGACTTCAACCAAATCTCGGAACTCAAATCTAAGGAAGACCAAGAATGAGCCGCTCTGCTCATACTCCGGTTCTCCCCGATGAGGTGATGTCTTATCTGGACATCCAGAGAAAAGGAGTGTATCTGGACTGCACCCTGGGACTGGGTGGGCATTCAGCAGAGATCCTCAAACGAAACAAAGAAGCCCGGATCATTGGGTTTGATATTGATGAGAAATCCTTGATGGAGGCCAAAAAGAATCTCCAGCCATACGCGGACCGGGTAACCCTCTACCATTCCGATTACAGGTATATCCCTGAATTGAAATTAGACTTTCCTTCTGTTCGCGGAGTCCTGCTGGACCTGGGCCTTTCCTCCTTCCAGCTGGATGATGCCCAAAGAGGATTCAGTTTCAACAAAAAAGGCCCTCTGGATATGCGCATGGACCATCGCAACAAGACCACTGCCTCAAAAATCCTGAATAAGAGCTCGGAAAAAAAGCTGGCCCAGATCTTCAGGGAATACGGAGAGCTGAGGCAGGCAAAAATCCTGGCTAAAGAAATCTATTCCAGACGAAAAAACAATCCCATCAACACCACAGAGCAGCTCCTTCAATTGACTGAAGACCTCTGCCGGTGGAGACCCCAAAAAGGAAAAACTCATCCAGCCGCCCGGGTCTTTCAGGCTCTTCGAATTGAAGTGAACCAGGAATTGAAAAATCTGGACACTTTTCTGGAAAAAATCATCAAACTCACACCCCCTCATACCCGGACTGGTGTCATCTCTTTTCATTCCCTGGAAGACCGGATCGTGAAACACACCATGAAAAAGTTAGCTTCCTCCAACAAAGGTTCCCCATTGATCACCCTCCTCACCAAAAAACCCGTCACTCCCTCAAAAAATGAGATCCAGGAGAATTTCAGGTCCAGGTCAGCCAAATTAAGGGTATCAAGGAACCTCTGATGGTACGAAAAAAGCTGAAAAGAGAAACAGTCCTCCGGTCAGTCCTGATTGCGTTTATGACCATCCTGATATTAACTTTTTACATCTGGCGTCAGGCTGAATCCGTCAAAATGGGCTATTCTATCAGGGATCTGGAAGAAAAAGTGGCCCGTCTGGAAAAAGAAGTGGAAACCCTTGAAGCAAAAAAGACCTCTCTTTTGTCTCTAGACCGGGTCGAACAAAGAGCCAAACAAAATTTAGGTCTGAGAGAACCTAAAGAAGAGCAGTTGATATATAAAGAATTTGGAGATTCCGAGTACTGAAAACAATGAGTGCTGATGCGACCAAAAAAACCAGAAGAAGAACCCTTTTCATGGTCTTTTTGTCCCTTATCTGGAGCACATTGGTTGTTCTCCGTTTGGTCCAAATTCAGGTCATCCAGCATAAAGATTTCAAACAGCAGGTGCAAAGACAAAACCAGAACAAAGATGATATTTTACCCAAGAGAGGAACCATTTTTGACCGAAACGGCAACAGATTGGCCTGCAGCATTCCCAGAGCCACTGTGGTGTACTCCACAGTGGAAGATGAGCCATTGGATGTGCAGTTCAGACGCATCAACCAGCTGAAAAGAATACTCGGAATTTCTTCAAAAAAAGTCAGGTCCATCAAGTCACAGATAAGGGAGGATGATCCACACATTGTATTGAAACGAAAGATCGAGCCTGAAAAAGAAGCCTTGTTGAACGATTTAAGTCTCAAAGGCGTGCATATGCGGGAAGAAAGCAAGCGCTTTTACCCCCATAATGACCTGGCATCCCATGTGATCGGAAGAGTCGACTTTTATGAAAAAGGCATCAACGGAGTGGAGCTCAAGTTCAACTCCCTGCTGAGGGGAGAAAAAGGGGTTATGCTCAATTACAGGGATGCCCGGAGAAAAGAATACAGCTTCCAAGTTTTAAAGCCTGCCCAGCCCGGCAATGACTTGGTCCTCAGCATTGACGAGACCGTCCAGTATATTGCGTCCAAAAACCTAGAAAAAGCAGTTCAAAAAGCCCGTGCTGCCTGGGGGACCATCATTGTGTCCCATCCCCGATCCGGAGAGATTTTGGCCATGTCCAGCTGCCCTGAATCCGACCTGAACCAGAAGCTGACAGACCTGCGGCTCCTCAACATGAACAAAGCCATCCATCATATGTTTGATCCCGGCTCCACCTTTAAGATCATTACCTTTACTGCAGCGATCGACTCCCATCGGATCCCCTATTCACAGACTTTTGACTGCAGTAAAGGATACATCCGGGTGGTCAACAAGACCTTTCATGACCACCACAAATTCGAACAGCTCTCATTCCCAGAGGTCATCATTCATTCCTCCAATGTGGGAACCATAAAAATCAGCCAACAGGTGGGAGAAGAACTCCTGTATGAAAAAATCAAATCATTCGGGTTTGGGGAAAAAACCGGAATCGAGCTTCCGGCAGAACAGAGCGGGATCGCTCATCCCATCCGGAATTGGAGCCGGCTGTCCCTGGCATCTCTTTCCATTGGGTATGAAATCTCTGTCACTGCACTTCAGCTTCTCAGTTCTCTGAACATCATTGCCAATCAGGGTGCGCAAATCCCTTTCACTATTCTGAAAAAAAGCAGCCGGACATCCCTCAAACCAGACGAGGAGGAAAACATCCCCCGGCAGGTCATCTCAAAAAGCACGGCTCTTCAAATAAAGGACATGCTGAAACGAGTGGTGACAGAAGGAACCGGCCAAACTGCTCAAGTCAAGGGATATCAAGCAGCAGGAAAAACAGGGACCGCCCAAAAAATCGATCCTCAAACCGGAGGATACACTTCCCGGGCCCACACTTCAGTGTTTATGGGATTTGTCCCTGCTGACGATCCGGTCATCTCCATTATTGTGGTGGTGGACGACCCCAAAGGCCTGTATTATGGAAGCCAGGTCGCTGCCCCCGTATTCAAGGAAACGGCTCTGAAAGTGCTTCGTTATTTGGGGATACCCCCTGATGATGAACCTGAAAAGCCCATCATCGCAGCCCAAAAAACAAATTCAAACAGAACATGAACATCAAAGACATCACAAAAAATGTTTCCGGCCTCAAAATCAGCGGACCTTTGGAACAGGAAGTCACGGGAATTGCTTACTCATCCCAGAAAGTCAAGCCCGGCTTTTTGTTCGCTGCCCTAAAGGGAGAAAAGAGTGATGGGCTTGACTTTGTTCCCGAAGCCCTTGAAAAAGGAGCTTCGGCCGTTCTGTGCCGGAAAGAAAAACCAGAAGGATTCTCAAAGGTATGGATTCAAGCCCAGGATGCCCGGCTTGCTCTGGCTCTCATTTCCGCTGAATACTATGGTCAGCCGTCAAAAAAGCTGACCCTCATCGGCATCACAGGGACCAAAGGAAAGACCACAGCCACTTACGCACTGGAACAGATGCTGATCCAAGCCGGCTTCTCACCCGGCGTCATTGGAAGCATCTCTTACAGAGGCCCGCAATTCAATAGTTCAGCTCAAAGGACCACCCCGGAAGCTCCGGACACAGATGCCCTGCTTCAAAAAATGCTGGAACAGGGAGCCACTCACTGTGTGATGGAAGTCTCTTCTCATTCCATTGAGCTGAAACGAATAAACGGAATTGATTTCGATGTGACCGCTTTCACCAATCTCAGCGGAGAGCATCTGGATTTTCACAAAACACTTGGCAGCTACTTTCAAGCCAAGAAAAAACTGTTTATCACAGCCAAAAGCAGCCGGCCTGTCATCAACACTGATTCAGAGTGGGGACAGAAGCTGGCTTCCGAACTTCCCCAGAAATGTCTGACCTTTGGTATCCTCACACAGGCAGATGTGTTCGCCAGTCATTACAAATTCAGCCCTGATGGACTCACCGCACACATCCGGTCTCCCAGCGGAGCCATGGATTTGACCTCGCCTTTGTTAGGGAAGCCCAACCTTTACAACATCCTCACAGCAGCTTCCTGTGCTTTAGCTTTGAACATTCCCCTTCCTGCCATCCAGAAAGGAGCGGCCTCTTTGGAAGGAGTGCCGGGACGGTTTGAGAGAGTTGCAAACGACTTGGGGCTCCATGTGTTTGTCGACTATGCTCATACAGATGAAGCATTGAAAAATCTTCTTGAAACAGCCAGGGAGATCCATGCGCAAAGGATCATCCTTGTATTTGGTGCCGGAGGAGATCGGGACCAGTCCAAAAGGCCCCGAATGGGAGAGGTGGCTGGCACTTTGGCGGACTGGACCATCATCACTTCAGACAATCCCCGGTCTGAAGATCCTCTGGATATCATTGCCGATATTGAGAAAGGCATTAAAAAATCAGGGAGTGCCCAATATGAGATCGAACCAGACCGGAAAAAAGCCATCCAAAAAGCTCTTTCTTCAGCTCAATGCGGGGATACAGTGCTCATCGCTGGAAAAGGGCATGAGAAATATCAGGTCATCAAGGACCGCATTATCCCTTTTGATGATGTAGACGCTGCAAAGGAAGCGGAAAAAGAAATAAGGACCCATTGAAATGGCGAAATTAAAGTTAAGTGAAATCGCGGAGAAGATGAACGGAACCATTCTGCAGGGAGACGCCTCCTCTGTTTTCAGCAACTTCAGCATTGACTCCAGGGGAATTTCCAAAGGGAGCCTGTTTTTTGCCCTTCAAGATAAAAGAGACGGACACAAATTCATCCCTGATGCAGTGAGAAATGGAGCCAAAGGAGTGGTGGTGTCCAAAAAAGTCCCGCTTGTTGATGAACACACCGCTTATATTCAAGTAGACCACACTCTCAAAGCCCTCCAAAGACTCAGCTGTCAAGTCTTTATCCAGCATCCTGTGAAAGTGATCGGGATCACAGGAAGCACAGGAAAGACCACCACCAAAGAGTTCACCGCAGCTCTTGTCAGCAAAAAACTCAATGTCCTAAAGAGCCAGGGCAATTACAACAATCACATCGGGCTGCCTCTTTCTCTTTTAAAGCTGAACAAAAAGCACCAAGCTGCAGTGCTGGAATACGGAATGAGCAGCCCGGGAGAGATCACAGACCTCACCCGGATCGCATCTCCGGATATTGCTGTGATCTGCAATGTCCATCCGGTGCACATGGAATTTTTTAAAAACATCCAGGAAATCGCAGAGGCCAAAAAAGAAATCTTAGATGGAATGAAGCCTGGAGGAACCGCTGTGCTGAACGGAGACCAGCCTCTGGTCTTAGGAATGCTCAAGGATTTAAAGAAAAGACCGGTGCTGTTTGGGCTCACAGAAAAATGCGATGTGAGAGCCCGAAACATCCATATCCATTCTTTGGAAAAAATGTCCTTTGATCTCTCTTATAAAAGAAACATAGCCAAAACTTCGATTCCGTTCTCCAACAGGGCCTATCTTTACAATTTTCTGGCCGCTGCAGGGGTCGCATCCCTGCTGTCAGTCCCGTTTAAAAATGTTTTGAAAACAGGGAGGCGGCTCAAACCCTTTCAAAACAGAGGAGAAGTGCTCCACCTAGATGACAACATTTCTGTGATCAATGACTCTTACAATTCCAATCCCGCAGCATTGGAAGAAGCCCTGAAAAGTCTCTCCGCACAAAAAGGAGGGCGAAAAATCGCTGTGTTGGGAGATATGCTGGAACTGGGAGACCAGCAAAAAGACTATCATTGGGCTTCGGGAAAATCTGTCAAAGACCATAATATCGATATTTTGATAACCGTCGGTCCTTTGGCCAAGCACATTGCACAAGGCGCCTCTGAAGCAGGCATGCCGTCTGATGCCATCATTTCCTTTGAAAACTCTGAGCAGGCTGCTCAGGAGGCCCCGCATCTGCTGGAAAAGGATGATTTTGTTCTGGTCAAAGGGTCCAGAGGCATACATACCGAAAAAATCGTGGACAAATTAAAAAAAAGAGGAAAATAAAGTGCTCTATATCATTCTTGTTCCGCTTAAAAAATATTTTATATTTTTCAATGTGTTTCGGTACATCACAGTCAGGACAGCCCTAGGCGGAATCACAGCACTTCTCATCACCATGGTTCTGGGGCCCTGGTTGATCAAATATCTCAGAAAACATCAATTCGGAGAGTCTATCAGGGAGGAAGGGCCCAAGACCCACATTACTAAAAAAGGCACTCCTGCCATGGGCGGAATTTTGATCATCGGAGCCACGGCTGTGTCCACACTTTTATGGGGGGATCTGAGCAATCTGTATCTGTGGCTGGCCATGGCCACCATGGTGCTGTTCGGCGCTCTCGGGCTGTTGGATGATTACCTTCAGATCCGAAAAAACAAGCCCAAAGGACTGATCGCTAAGTACAAAATCATTTTCCAGATTTTGTTTGCAGCAGGAATTGCCCTGGTGCTCTTTACCATGGGGCTTCAGGGAGATTTCAATCTGCATCTCACTGTACCCTTTTTCAAAAAATGGACTCCATATCTGGGTCTGTTTTACATTCCCTGGATCATGTTCATCATGGTGAGTTCGTCCAATGCTGTGAACCTGGCAGATGGACTGGACGGCCTGGCCATAGGGCTGACTCTGATCAGCGCTTCTTCGTTTACAGCTCTCTCCTACATCGCAGGACATGCTCTCTGGTCCCAGTATTTGAATATCCTTCCGGTCACTCCGGCCTCAGAACTCACCATACTCCTAGGTTCTCTCTCCGGCGCATGTCTGGGATTTTTATGGTACAACTGCCACCCGGCTGAAATATTCATGGGCGATGTGGGTTCTCTGTCTCTGGGAGCCACCATAGGAGTGGTGGCCATTATGATCAAGCAGGAGTTTCTTCTCTTTATGGTGGCCGGAGTTTTTGTGATGGAAGCTCTCTCTGTGGTGATACAGGTGGGCTACTTTAAAATGACAGGAGGAAAAAGAGTCTTTAAGATGACTCCTCTGCACCATCATTTTGAGCTTATCGGATGGTCTGAACAAAAAATTGTCGTCAGGTTCTGGATTGCAGGAATCATCTTCGCGCTCTTCAGCCTGACCACATTGAAACTCAGATGACAATGGATTTGAAAAACAAGAACATTCTGGTTGTCGGTTTTGGAAAAACAGGAAAAGCTGTGTGTGATTTTCTGATCAATCAAAACAAACCCATGGACATCACAGTGACAGAGTCGAAAAACAGCTCAAAAGTGATTCAGGAAATCATCCCATATCAGAAAAGAGGAATCCGGTTTGAAATCGGAGGCCATAAGCTCCCGTCTTTTTTGGAAGCAGACCTCATCGTTCCCAGTCCAGGCGTCCCGCCCATGGAACACCTTCAAGAAGCTGCGCGCAGAGACATCCCCATTCTCTCTGAAGTCGAGCTGGCCTTTCGGTTTTTACAAGGGACCATTATAGGGATTACCGGCTCCAATGGGAAATCTACTGTCACTTCTCTGGTTCACAACATTCTCCGGAGAGGCGGGTTGAAATCCCATCTGGCAGGAAACATAGGAACCCCCTTGATCAGTTTTACAGATAAAAGCTCTGAAAAAGACATATTTGTGACGGAATTGTCCAGTTTTCAGCTTCATTATATCCGGCAGTTTGCTCCTGAGGTGTCTGTGATCCTCAACATCACTCCGGATCATCTGGACTGGCATGGAAGTTTCTCCTCTTATCAGGAAGCCAAGATCAAAATGATCAAAAACCAATCTCAAAACCAGACCGCAGTGCTGAATAGAGATGATCCCCGTGTGTGGGAAGCTCGGGGGATGGGACCTGAACGCATTCTGTCATTCAGCAGAAAACAAAAAGTATCTCATGGATGTTTTGTTCACAGCAGATGGATGGTGCTCAACAACCAAATCCAAAACAAGGTTTTAAACACCAAAGACATCCCTTTGATGGGAATTCACAATCAAGAAAACATCATGGCGTCTATCCTGTGCGGGCATGTGTTTGGAGTTCCTTTGGACACCATAAGACAGACCATCATGGACTTCAAAGGGCTGGAACACCGCCTGGAGAAAGTGATGTCTGTTAACGGAGTGACCTTTTACAACGACTCCAAAGCCACCAATGTGGATGCAGCATTAAAGTCTATCATGAGCTTTGACAAAAAAATATCCTTAATTATGGGCGGAAGAGATAAAGGAGGTGACTTCAGCCGTCTTAATAAAGAGATCAATAAACGGGTTCAAAGGGTTATTGTCATCGGTGAAGCCAAAGATAAGATCATCAAATCACTGGGAGAAGATATTGAGATCCAAAAAGCAGCTTCTTTAAAGCAAGCGGTGGAACTGGGTTTTGCGAATTCCAAACCAGGAGATATCGTTCTTTTGGCCCCGGCCTGCACCAGCTTTGATATGTTTGAAAACTTTGAACACAGAGGAAGGGCTTTTAAGCAGGAAGTCCAAAGCCTTTTTGAACAAACAGACAGGACTGACAGTTAACATGGAAACATACAAGAAATTTGGTTTTGACAAACCTCTTTTTCTCACCACCCTGGTTCTGGTCTTTTTCGGGCTGATCATGGTGTTCTCCTCTTCCGCAGTCCAATCCAATGAGCAGTTTGGACATCCCTTTTACTTTCTCATCAATCAGGCCATAGGAGCTGTGGCAGGCATCATCTTGATTCTGGTCATTGTCTCCATGAAACCCGCTTTTTATCAAAATGTATTGTTTATATACGGACTGTTGATTCTCACTTTGGTTCTCCTGGCATTGTGCTTTGTGATGCCTGAAGTCAACGGCACTAACCGGTCCATCCATTTGCTCAGCTTCCGTTTCCAACCCTCTTCCCTTGCCAAACTGAGCCTGGTTTTGTTTATGGCATCATATCTGAGCCGGAAAAAGGAAAAACTCGATCAATTCAAAACATTGATCTTCCCTGCTGCCGTGCTGTTCATTTTCATACTGCTGATCATTAAGGAGCCGGATTACAGCACATCACTGTTCATCTTTGTGATCGGCACAGCCATGCTTTTCATCGGGGGCATTCGGATCGACAAACTCTTTATTGTGGGTCTGATCTCCCTTGTCCTGTTTGCTTTTTACCTGTTCCAGGCTAATTACAGAATCGACAGATGGAACTCCTATCTCTCTCCGTCTAATGACCTGCTGGGAAGCGGTTTTCATGCCTACCAGTCCAAACTTGCTGTGGGTTCCGGAGGAATCATGGGCGTGAGCATAGCCCAAAGCACGCAGAAACTCTTTTTTCTTCCCTGCGCACACACTGATTACATTTATGCCATCATCGGAGAAGAACTGGGCCTGATCGGGACCATGATGGTGCTGATTCTCTTTGGAGTCATCCTCTGGAGGGGAATTCTTATCTCCCGAAGAGCCCCGGATCAATTCGGCCGGCTTGTGGCCGCGGGCCTGTCCATTGCCATTTTTGCTCAGGCTCTGCTCAATATCAGCATTGTGCTCGGGCTTCTGCCTGCTACAGGGCTGACTCTTCCTTTTTTCAGTTACGGAAGGTCTTCTCTGCTTTACATACTGGTCAGTGTGGGAATCCTCCTTCACATCTCACAAAGGAAAAAGGTCTACAAAAGAAAATGAAGAATCAACAGGTGATCATTTCCGGAGGAGGCACAGCCGGACACATCTACCCTGCGCTTGTGGTGGGCCAAAAACTCAAAAACAAGGGACTTCAGATCACTTTTGTGGGAAGCACCCGGAAACTGGAACAGTCCATCATGAAACATTCTCATGCGGATTTCATTCCGCTTAAAATCGAAGGCCTCAAGGGAAAAGGATGGCGCACCATCAAATCTCTGTTCATCCTTCCCTATTCCTTTGTCAAATCCTTTCTCATCATTCTCAATAAAAAACCATCCCTGGTCATTGGCATGGGCGGATACAGCTCAGGCCCCATTGTTCTTCTGTCCTCTTTGCTCGGGATCCCTTGCCTGATCATGGAACAGAATGTCTGTCCCGGGCTCACCAACAGACTTCTGACTCCTTTTGTTCAAAAAGCTGTGGTGGCCTTTCAAAAATCTCTTCCGGAATTCAAAGGAAAAGGAGTTCATCTTGGAAACCCGGTCAGAGCCGAGTTTGAATCCCTCCAACCCAAACCAAGAGAGGAACGCCTCACTGTGCTGTTTTTTGGAGGAAGTCAGGGCTCCCATTTTCTCAACACCTGTATAGTCAAATCTCTTCCCCTTTTAAAAAAAGACCAGGGTTCACTTTATTTTTACCATCAAACCGGAGAAAGCGATCTGAACTGGGTTCAAAAGCAGTACCAAAAAGCAGGATTTGAAAACGCTGAAGTCTCTGCCTATTTTTTTGAAATCTATAAGTATTTTGAGAAATCAGACCTGATTGTATGCCGGGCCGGAGCCACCACCATAGCTGAAGTCATCGCTGCTCAAAAACCCAGTATTCTGGTCCCTTTTCCCCATTCCACAGACAACCATCAGCTTTTGAATGCCAATGAACTGGAACGCATCAAGGGAGCACAGGTTCTGGTGGAAAAAGATTTTACTCCGCAGAGCTTTTCCTCTAAAATCAGAGACTTTATGAAAAATCAACACAAGCTCGAACTCATGGCACAGAAACTGAGACAGCTCAAAATCAAAAATTCTGCTGATAAAATTGCGGACCTCTGTGTTGAACTCATGAACAATCCAAAGGAGGCAGCGCATTGATCAAACACACTCATCGAAAATTAAAACACATCCATATGGTGGGAGTCGGCGGAACCGGTATGAACGGAATTGCTGAAATCCTTCTCAACCTGGGATACAAAGTATCCGGCTCAGATCTTCTTTCTCAGGAATCCACCAAACGTCTCTCCAAATTAGGAGCGGACATCACCATTGGGCACAAGTCAGGCCTGGTCAAGGGAGCGGATGTGGTGGTGGTCTCCTCAGCCGTCCAAGAGGATAATATCGAAGTCCGGGAAGCCAAAAAGATGAAAATCCCGGTCATCCCAAGAGCTGAAATGCTGGCAGAGCTGATGCGTTTGAAAAACAGCATTGCTGTCACAGGCTCTCACGGCAAAACATCCACCACCTCCATGATCGCTCAAGTCCTGGAAAACGGAGACTTTGATCCCACCATCATCGTGGGCGGCCGCCTGAATACAGTGGGAGCGCATGCCAAATTGGGAGAAGGAGAGTTCATTGTGGCAGAAGCAGACGAAAGCGACCGGTCTTTTCTGTACCTGTCCCCTTATATAGCGGTGCTCACCAATCTGGACCAAGAACATTTGGACCAGTACAAAACCGTGGATGAAATCAAAAAGACGTTCATCAATTTTGCCAATAAAGTTCCTTTTTACTGTCCGGTCATTCTCTGTCTGGATGATCCCAATCTCCAGAGCCTGATTCCGGACCTGGAACGAAACATCATCACATATGGCTTTTCTGCTCAAGCTGATATCTATGCCACAGACCAGGAATTCAAAAACTTCTCCAGCACCTCCACTCTTTTTTATAAAAACGAAAAGCTGGGCCAGCTCAAGCTGAATGTCCCGGGAGTGCACAGCATTTACAATGCCATGGCTGCTGTGGCTGTGGGCCTTAACCTGGATGTCCCACCCCCCACAATTCTGGAGGCCCTCAAAAACTACTCTGGAATCGGCCGGCGTTTTGAGCTGAAAAAGAAAGTGGGAGACATCATGATCATTGAAGATTATGCCCATCATCCCACAGAGATCACCAAGACGCTGGAAGCAGCCAAACGGGGCTGGATGCGCCGGACGCTGGCTGTTTTTCAGCCTCACCGATATTCCCGTTTGGCTCTCCTGATGAAAGAATTTGCCACGTCGTTCAATCAGGCAGACATTCTCATCATTACTGAGATTTATTCTGCCGGAGAAAACCCCATTCCTGACGTATCTGGAGAGAAGCTTTTTCAAGAGATCCAGCAGTATGGACACAAAAATGTCCATTTTGAGCCGGAACTCAAAAAAATACCTGACCTGGTCTCAGAACTGGCGCTTCCTAAAGATATGATATTGGTTTTAGGAGCCGGCAGCATTTCTGGGACCATTACCGGAATCATAAAAAAATTAAAAGGCAAATGACAAAATGGCTGTGAATCTGAATCCTGTTTTGACTCAGCCCTACTATCGAAGAAAAGGCAAAAGAGTCAAAGCCAAGCGAATCAAAAGAAAAGTCAAACTGAGGCCCAAACACATCATACTCAGCTTTTTGCTCTTGGCGGGATTTTTTCTTTTGATACAGCAGACCTATTTATTCCTGATCACATGGGACAAATTGGAAGTCGACCGCATAGAGGTCCGCAGCACAAAACCTGAACTTCAAAACAGGATTCAGCATGCCATGAACAGAAACAGACTGGGGAACCTTTTGCTTCTGGATATCAACAGAATACAAAAAGTCATCAAATCTCATATCTGGATCAAAGACGTTCATGTGAAAAAAGTGTTTCCCTCCTCAGTAAACATCCAGGTTATTGAGAGAGTTCCCATAGCTGTCATCAAGACCGGCCAATACTTTCTCATCGACAAAGACGGAACCTTGATCCAAGAGGTCAATGTGTCTCATGTCAACGGACTGCCCCTCATCACAGATGAGAACAGATTTAAAGATGGATACAAAGACAAATTCAGGCTGGCTGTACAATTCCTGGAAAGTCTTTCTTCGGAACAGAAAGCACAGATACAGACCATTGACCTGTCCAAACACAATTGTGTCTCCGTCAAACTCAAAAACATCTCTCCTTGGCTGATTTTAGGAGACAGCCATTTTTCAGGAAAATTTGAGGACTATATGGACAAACGGTCTTATTTTGCTCAATTCGGAGAATTAAAGAGCATCAATATGAGTTTTGAAGACCGTTATATTCTGGCGCCGAGAAAAAAAAGACCTGACAACCAAACACACAACTCAGAGAAGGAGGAAAGCTGATGCCTAAAAACGGATATATCGTAGGAATTGATGTCGGAACAAAAAAAATAACCGCCCTCATCGGCGAAATCACAGAGGAGAAAAAAATTGAGATCATCGGCATCGGAACAGCTAATTCAAGAGGGCTGAGAAAAGGAGTTGTGGTCAACCTTGACGCCACAGTGGAAGCCATTAAAAAAGCCCAGCAGGAAGCTGAGCTGATGGCTGGATTTGAGATCGATCAAGCTTATATCGGTATTTCCGGAGCTCACATCAAAAGCTTCAACTCCAGGGGCGTTATCGCTGTCTCCGGAAAAAACAGGGAAATCACTAGAGAAGACATCAGACGGGTGATCGAACAGTCCAAAGCGGTCTCCATCCCACCGGACCGAGAGATCATTCATATCATCCCTCAAGAATATGTGGTGGATGAGCAGGACGGGATCAAATACCCTCTGGGAATGAGCGGGATCAAACTAGAGGTCAATGTCCACATCGTGACCGGAGCCATCACATCGGTTCAGAATCTCAAGACCTGCGTCTCCCGCACAGGCATTGAAATCGAACAGATTGTTTTGAATCAAATCGCATGCAGCCAATCCGTGCTCACCCACGACGAGATGGAGCTGGGTGTGGGATTGATCGATATCGGCGGCGGGACCACGGAAATCGCCATTTTCGAGAGAGGAAGCCTCTGGTACACATCCGTGATTCCTATCGGAGGCGATAATTTCACCAATGATATTGCCGTGGGACTCCGCACTCCCATTCCCGAAGCAGAAAAAATCAAGAAGAAATTCGGCTGTGTGTCCAGTCCTCTGGTGGATGAGCAGGACACCATTGAAGTCCCTTCAGTAGGCCGGGGAAAAAAAGCAAGAGTGCTGTCCAGGCAGCTTCTCGCTGAAATCATCCAGCCCAGAGCAGAAGAAATCTTCCGTCTGGTGGACAATGACATCAAACGAATGGGATATGAAAAATCATTGAATTCAGGAGTTGTGCTCACCGGAGGAACTTCTCTGCTGGAAGGCCTTGAAGAAATCGCAGAAGGGGTTTTTGATCTGCCCGTCAGAAGGGGTGACCCCGGAGGAGCCGGAGGCCTGGTGGACCGGGTCAACACTCCTGATTATGCCACTCCTGTGGGGCTTCTCCTGCATGGGTATAATAAATGGAAGGAACAAGGATTTCCTAAAGATAAAAAGAAAAGCTTCTGGGTCAAACTCAAAGATTGGCTCAAAGAAGCATAGGAGGTAAACAATGAGTGAGGAACAAAGAAACAAATTGAAATTTCATCTGGTTGATGAAAGCCCTGGTGCAAAAATCAGGGTCATTGGAATCGGCGGCGGCGGCGGCAATGCTGTGAACCGCATGATCGAGTCTCAAATTGACGGAGTGGAATTCATCTCTGTCAATACAGACCTTCAGGCGCTCAACAGCAACAAAGCCCGGACAAAGCTTCAGATCGGAAACAAACTCACTAAAGGGCTTGGTTCCGGGGGGCGGCCGGATATCGGCAAGGAAGCTGCCATGGAAGACACAGAACGCCTGATCGAGCTTCTGGAAGGCGCGGATATGGTGTTTCTGACAGCCGGCCTAGGGGGCGGAACCGGTACAGGAGCGACCCCGGTCCTGGCCAACCTGGCTTCAGAAATGGATGTTCTGGCCATTGCTATTGTCACGCTTCCGTTCAGTTTTGAAGGAAAGATCCGGGCTGACCAGGCCGATGAAGGTCTGGAAGAGCTGGGTTCTGCTGTGGATACAGTGATCTCTATCCCCAATGAACGGCTTTTGGAAACTGTGAATCTGGACACATCCATGCAGGAAGCCTTCAAGATGGCGGATGATATTCTTCGTCAGGCTGTCCAGGGGATCTCTGATCTGATCACCAAACCAGGCCTGATCAATCTGGATTTTGCAGATGTCAAATCCATCATGAAAGGAATGGGCATGGCGTTTATGGGAACCGGCATGGCATCCGGAGAAAACAGATGCCTGGACGCAGCCCAAAAAGCGATTTCTTCTCCTCTTCTTGTGGACACTTCGATCTCAGGAGCACAGGGCGTGCTCATCAATATCACCGGTGGAAAGGATATCCGTCTGCACGAAGTCTCTAAAGCCTCTGAATTGATCCATCAAAAAGCCCACCCCGGTGCTAACATCATATTCGGAACAGTCATTGACGGCTCTATGAAAGAAACCGTTAAAGTCACTGTGATCGCGACTGGCTTTGATGAACCCACAGAACACGAACACATCACTCCCCAGGAACTGGTCTCTCACCCTGCTCAGGAAACTCCCCCTCCTTTTGAAGTCCCTCAAGAAACCCCGCCCTACGTATTCAAACCCAGAGGAAACCGGGTCATTGACGAAACTCCCAAAACCAGTTGGGAGAAGAGATGGGATTCATATGACACTCCCTCCTTTATCAGAAAAAATAAAGAGAGGTCTGTAGGAAAATCCTCTCATGATATCAGCTGACCTGATTGTTGCCGGATGTCAACAGCTCCTCACCTGCAGGGGGCCTGCGCCCAAAAGAAAAAATGGCCTGCAGGATCTGGGAGTGATTGAAGACGGCAGCATCGCCTCAAACAAGGGGACCATTGTTTTTACAGGCACAGAAAAAGAAATGAACACCAAAGTCCGCAAATCCCCGGAATGCGTGGAGATCAACGGCAAGGGCCTGGTCGGCCTGCCCGGGCTTGTGGACTGCCATACTCATCTTCCGTTTGCCGGAAGCCGGGAACAAGAATTTCTTCTCCGTCTCCAAGGCACCACTTATCAGGAACTGGCTGAAATGGGTATGGGTATACAGAGCACAGTGAGACACACCAGAGAGGCCTCCAAAGCTGAAATCGTCTCACTCTGCCAACAGAGGCTTGATACCATGCTCCTTCACGGCACCACTACAACTGAAGCCAAAAGCGGCTACGGACTCAATCTCAAAGACGAGATCAAACAGCTTGAAGCTCTCAGAGAAGTGGACCGGGTCCATCCTGTGGACATTGTTTCCACTTTTATGGGAGCGCATGAGGTGCCCAAGGAGTACAAACACAAAAAGCAGGAATACATCAAACTCCTCACTCAAAAAATAATACCTGCAGTGAAAAGCAAAGGCCTGGCAGAATTTTTTGATGTGTTCTGTGAGCAAGGAGTTTACTCCTTGGAAGAGTCAAAAATTTTAATCCGCGCTGGAAAAAAAGCGGGATTTAAAATCAAGATCCACGCGGATGAATTCACATCTCTGGGAGGCGCCCAGCTGGCTGCTGCTGAAGAGGCAGTCTCGGCGGAGCATCTTATCGCCATAAGTGAAGAAGGCATTCAAAAACTTTCAAATGCCTCCACAGCAGCCGTTCTGCTCCCTGGTGTCCCGTTCTTTCTTATGCAGAACAAAAGGGCGCCTTCCCGGAGTCTCATTGATTCAGGAGCTGCCGTAGCCCTGGCTACGGATTTCAATCCTGGAAGTTCTATGACCGAATCCCTTTTCTTTATCATGCAGCTGGGGGTTTATACCCAGGAAATGAGCGTGGAAGAATCCATCCATGCAGTCACTCTGAATGGGGCATATGCCGTGGACCGTCACCAGTCTGCGGGAAGTTTAGAACCTGGGAAGAAAATGGACATGATCCTCTGCAAAGCTCCGAATTATCCTTATTTGGTTTATCACTTTGGCGTCAATCCGGTCCAGCATGTGATCAAAGACGGGAAAGTAGTGGTGAAAAACCGCACTATCCAATAGATAGCATTTTGGATGCCGCTTCAGCTACACCCAAATTTTATAGCGCATTAGAGGCGGCTTGGGCTCTGTTCAGATTTTTAATCCAGATCTCCCGGAAATAGATATGATTCCCCTGTCCCCAGCTCTCACCAGGATGCACTTGGACTCCGATGAATCCCTCCTCCGGAACTCGGAACTTCCCCTCTGCGGTCTCGTCTGTAAATTTCACCACATCGGTTCCGTTTAATTTGACCTGGATAAATGGGGGCTGGCCATGGATGCGGACCCAGATCTGGTTATAGGAGTCCTTTTTCCATAAATCTTTGATTCCGGGATTGTGCAGCAGAAAGCCTCCACCCAGAGGACAGTAAACCGCTCCCACTTCTCCTTCGGGTCTGTAGTCTATGGTGATCTGATAGGAAAGCACATTGGGCTGGACCCGCAGAAAAATCCCTGAATCCACAGGATAGTCAGCTTTGACTTCAGCATACAGAACAAAATCCCGGTACTTTTTCTCAGTTACAAGCAGTCCCCCTTTTCCTTCAGGATACTGACTTCCCACAAGGACTCCTTTCTTCACCTCCCACAGTCCGTGGTCACTGCTGTATTCTGTCAGCTTGCGCCATCCCTTCAAATCGATCTTGTTGAAAATTTGGGTGAATCCTTCCTCTTCCAGATTAGGTCTCTGTTCATTTCCAAAGCAGACCGGATTTGCTGAACTGACCATGAGAACAAAAACCAGGCCTGGAATGAGAATAAGCTGTCCTTTGTGCATCAGACCTTCATCTCCTCAATCAGCTCCTGGACCTTCACTGCAGCCAGCAGCCCTAATCGGCGGCACACCTTTGAGCTTGTCCCCGGTGTCCGGATATTTTTGCATTTCAGAGGTGCTTGAGACTGCCACCACTTCCAGTACTGATCGCTGGCTGTGCTGCACAGTGATTTCCCTTCTCTTCTCTCTTTTGCTTTTTCCCCGGCTGCAAATCCCAAACCCATGAATCCTCCGGTCAGCAGCCCGCACAAGTCTTTTTTACCCATTCCTCCCCCAAAACCGCAGGATGCCCACAGAAATTTTTCAGAAAGTTCGAGATGGTTCAAAGACACCATCAATATGGATTCAGCACAGGAGTATCCCTTTCCAAAATAATCCATGATCTCCCGGGCCATGGAAGATTTTTTCACCCATTCCGCTTCTTCATCAGAGAGCTCCTCAGCGAGTTTTTCGGCCTGCTGAAAAGGAAAGGAAAGACGGGTCACATTCGGATTCAAACAGGTTCCGGCCAGAAGACCTGAAACCGAAAACAGAAAATCCCTCCGATTCCAATTCTGTTTCTCAATCATAGACGCTCCTCTCAATTGAAAATTGATTCATTCATTATACACAACACTCCGGCATTTTTCTTAGTAATAATTTTCACCGCAAATGCCCTGCAGCAAAGCAGGTGCGGTGAGATCGGCTCGCCTGCAAGGTCAAATCTGTATGCATATAATAATAAATAATAACAAGAAATAACATCACCATCATGAAACTGAGGAGCAGAATATTGGAGATAGTCCTAATCTTCATGAATCTGTATGATTATGCATACAGATTTGATGAATGATCAGGATTAGCGAAAGTATTTATCCCACATCCGATACTGAACCGCTTCTGAGATATGAGCTGAGCTCAATTCTTCAGCTCCTTCCAGATCAGTAATGGTCCGGGCCACTTTAAGGACCCGATCATAAGCTCTGGCACTGAATCCCAGTTTGTCCACAGCCATGTGCAGAAGCTCTTCTCCGGCCTGATCCGGCTTGCAGAACCGCTTGACCTGTTTAACCCCCATTTCCGCGTTGCAGAAAATGTTTTGTTTTCGGAACCTATTGAGCTGACGGTTGCGGGCCTTAACCACTCTCTGCCTGATTGCTTCAGAAGACTCCCCCTCATTGCCTGAAGAGATCTCTTTGTACTCCACCTTGGGCACCTCCAAATGAATATCGATTCGGTCCAGTAAGGGGCCTGATATTTTGGAATAATACCGGTTTTTCTGACTATCCGTACATTCATATTCAGAACCGGGAAAAGAACCATGGGTGTCCTGACACGGATTCATGGAAGCCACCAGCATAAATGAGCAAGGATAGGTTACAGTCATGGATGCTCTGGAAATGGTGACCTGACCGTCTTCCATGGGCTGCCTGAGGCTTTCCAGCACTTTTTTTCTGAATTCCGGAAGCTCATCCAAAAACAAGACTCCATGATGGGCCAGACTCACATCTCCGGGCTTAGGGATCATTCCTCCACCGATCAAGCCTGCATCGGATGTGGTGTGGTGGGGCGACCGGAAGGGCCTGCGGACCACAGCTCCCCTGTTTCCTAACAGACCGGATACACTGTAGATCTGGGTGGCTTCCAAAATTTCCTCAAAAGTCATAGGAGGCATGATAGTGGGAAGCCGCCGGGCCATCATGGTTTTGCCTGCTCCGGGAGGCCCGACCATCAATACATTATGCCCCCCGGCTGCCGCCACTTCCAGGGCTCGCTTGCAGTGTTTTTGACCTTTGATATCCTTGAAATCGCAGTTCATCTTTTCGCTGCGAAGCAGTCTTTTCACATCAAAACAGGATGGCTTGATATCATCACTTTTATTGAGAAGACTGATAACCTCATTGATGTCATTCAATGCATAAACACCAAGCCCCTTGACCAGCGCTGCTTCTTTTTCATTGGTTTTGGGGATAACGATTCCTTTGTATTTTTTCTTTTTTGCCAGCACAGCTGCCGGAAGAATACCGGGAACCGATTTGAGCCGTCCGTCCAAAGCCAGCTCCCCGGTGAACAGAAAATCTTTGAGATGCTCACTGGGAAAAGCGTCCAGATGAGCCAGAAGCCCCAAAGATATGGGGAGGTCAAAGGCAGTTCCTTCCTTTTTGCGGTCAGCCGGAGCTAGATTAACCATGATCTTCCGCCGCGTTATGGGAAATCCACAGTTTTTCAGAGCCGTCTTCACTCTCTCTCTGCTTTCTCTGACTGTTTTATCCGGAAGCCCGACCATCACAAAATCCGGAACTCCCAGGGCAATGTCGACTTCCACTTCCACTAAATAGGCCTGCACCCCGTAAAGAGCTGCTCCAGCGATTTTAAACAGCATGAGTCTCTAATCATAAAGACGTCGCACATAGCTTTTTTTATCAAACCATCCAAAACAATTTGACCCGAATTCTGCACAATCAGAATTTGTATTGAGTCATTCGGATAGAATGGGGAGGAATGATTACTTCTTGATGAATTCTTTTGCCAGTTTTTTCATCTGGTCTTCAATATCCACCTGAGATTTAAATCTGATTTTGGTCATCCGGATCTGAGGATCTTCCTTTTTCCCTACAAATTTAATCTCATCCTTGGCTTTGTCTCTCTCTTGTTTGGCTTTTTCCACAACTTCTTTTCGTTTTTCTTTTTCTTCTTTTTCTGGTTCTCTTTTTTCTCCGAATATTTTTTCTCTAACCACAGGAACAGTCAGTTTGGCGATTTTTTTAAGGGTCTCAAAAACTCCTACTCCATTGATGGCCGAAGATTCCACATAAGGAAGGCTTAAAGGATTGAGAAGACTATTGAAGGTCTCTTTAGGAATCAGATTATCCAGGTCTCTTTTGTTATACTGAAACACCAGCGGCATGAAATTCAAGTCCACATTATACTCCACTAAATTTTTCCGCAATCCATCAAAATTTTCCAGATTCGCATCCAAAAGGGGGATTTGGGAATCAGCCACAAACACGATTCCGTCTGCGCCTTTGAGCACAGTTTTTCGGGAGGCCTCATAAAAGACCTGTCCGGGAACGGTCATCAGCTGAAAGTGAATCCGGAAGTCCTGGATCATACCTGCTTTGATGGGAAGAAGGTCAAAAAAGATGGTCCTTTCCACCGGAGTCTCCAGACACAGTAGATCTCCCCTGGATTCAGGGTCCATCTTGCTGTAGATGAAACGAAGGTTGGTTGTCTTTCCGCTCAATCCCGGCCCGTAATAGACCACTTTGATGGCAATGTTTTTTGTGGAATAATTAACGAACGCCATGGTTCCTATCTTCTTATTTTAAGATTTTTACACAAACCTCAATCAGTGTCAAATCCTAAAAATTTGAAAGCCTTCTTGTATTTTCCCAGAACCTGGTCCCAGGAATAGTGCTCCTTCACATAGGACCTCCCTTTTTTTCCCATGATTCTCCTCAGTTTCCGATCATCCAGCAATAGGCTCACTGCTGCTTGAAAATCATGGTATTCAGAATACCACAAGCCGGCATTGCTTTTCAGACAGTGGTCTTTGAGCGGCTCTGTCTGTTCCTGGACCAAAATAGGTGTGCCGGCAGCCAAAGATTCTAAGGCAGCCATGCACAGACTTTCCAGATAAGAAGGATGGATACTCAAGGCCGCAGCCTGCATAGCGGCATTTTTATCTTCCAGAGGAACGAATCCGATGTAACGGATATTTCCATGATCGGGCAGTTCCATAAGCTGTTTTCCCATCAGCACCAGATCCAATTCTGGTTTTTGGATGGATAGGGTCTCAAAATAATTGAATAAATCCTGACATCCCTTACCCTTTTCAATTCGTCCGGCATAAAGAAGAAAAGGCTGGCTCAGATCATATTTGTCCAGAAAAGCCCGGGCATCTGTGCTCTCTGGAACATCAATCCCAACTCCCACCACATCCCCATACTTTCCTTTGAAACCAAAATATTGACTCAGCATTCTCTTTTCAGATTCCGTGTTGAAAATGAACGCATCAGGCCGTTCAAACACCTCTTTCATGATATCCAGATGAAGGGGTGGTTCATTGTGGGCTGTGGGCACCAAGATCTTGGGTTTGGTGGTTCTCTTCAGACCCCAATATGTATTGTAATACAGATAGGTAAAAAAAATGAGCACATCGAATCCGTGTTCTTCTGTCTCTAAGGCTTTGACCAAATCCGGACAAAAAGGCCCCTGTCTTTCCATCCATTGAATTTCCTGCTCCAAAGAATGATCATGGGAAAAGATCCAATCCGAATATTGATTAAACTTTTGGATCTCTCTCTCTTTATGGACCTTGAAGCGTTTGACGGTCACCTGATTCAGCTCTGTGCATCCCGGGTCATATTCATTGCCCCATCTGATGTAATCTTTGGCTGTAGTGGTGAACACTGTGCAGTTAAAGCCTTTTTGCGCCAAATGCTCAGCGATCTGTCTGCAGTGAAACTCAGATCCTCCCATCACTTCTGTACCATACCGCTGAACCACAAAGGCGATGTTCATTTTGTCTTTACTCGGGTTTGTGTTGATAGTTCATAGACCGTCTTAAGCAGTTTTTTCTCAGAATCGAGAGATTTGAATTCCTTAAGCCTCTTTCTTTGGCTCCGAATAACCTTGGCTCTCAATTCTTTATCCCGGGTGACTTGATCAATCAATTCTCCCAGCTTCCTGAAATCTTTGGTGTTTACCAGAATCCCGGCTTTCTCCAGAGTATAGGGAACTGCTGTGCAGTTGTAAGCAATGACCGGAAGGTCAAACACCAGACTTTCTATAAAGGGCAGGCCAAATCCTTCATGTTCGCTCAAGGAGAGAAACACGTCCGAAGCCTTATACAGAGCCATCATTTCTGAGTCGGGAATATGACCGGTAAAAACCACCTCATCCGGCTGAATAAAGAATTCGTTCATCAGCTTTATGAGAGCCTGGTGGTATTGGGGCAGAGAGGAGGTTTTTCCAATGATGATCAGCCGGATCAAAGGAGAAATGTATTTTTTGTAGTACTGGACCACTCTGATCAGGTCTTCGATTTTTTTGTTGGGCACGATCCGGCCCACAAACAATAAATTAGTCCTGTCATCATTGTACAGGTCATAAATAAAGGGATTGACCGGCTGGTTGTATTTTTCAAAATCAACAAACAATGGAAATACATCTGTTTTTTGGAAACCAAAATGCTCCAGCTCCTCCCGGTTGTATTCTGAATCAGCCAGCGCGAGATGAGTGTGCTTTGAGAGGGATGCGGCTTCCTTCCTTCCGATTTGGGTGATGCGGGCCATCTCTTCACTGAAGTTTTCAAAGTATTGAGGCGGTGTGATGTTGTGATAGATGAGGACTCTTCTTCCGGTAAGGGCCCTGAATGCATCGGTCATGGGAGATGGAAGTGCAAAATGAAACAGCGTGATATCGGTTTTCTCAGGCCGGGGAAAATGTTCCAAAAGACCGGATTCATGCTCCAAACCCTGATCCCGGTTCAAACAGTATATTTCAGACTCAAAACCCTGAGAACGCAGAAATGTTTTTATATGCTGGGCTGTATCGCCAATAGCATCTCCTCTGTGAAAACTGGGAACCCACTGATTCACTTTCATGAGGCATCCTCTTTGATCCGGAATATCTGTTCCAATAAGATCCGGGACACATTGTCTTTTTTATATTTATTCAGTGCCTTGTTCTGCGAAGCAATCAGTTTTTCTCTCAAATCCTGATCCTGCTGGATTCGATCGATCAGAGCAGCTGTGCGGAACAGGTCTTTGTCTTTGATCAGCACCCCTCCCTTGTTCATGGTCTCTCTCACTGCACCGGCTTCATAGGCAATCACAGGGATCTGGTTGTAAAATGCTTCGATCAAAGGAACTCCGAATCCTTCGTGCTCGCTCATGCTCACGTACACATCACTCATTTTAAAGTAGCTGACCAGCTCGGAAAATTCCACATGTCCGGTCAAATGAACCTGCTCCAGCTTCAGTTTGTGGATCAGTCTCTGAAGACCCGCATAATATTTTTCCATCCCCCTGTAATCTCCCACCAAGAAAAGCTGGGATTCGGGATTGAAGTAGTTTTGATACACAAAAAACAGTTTGACCACATCTTCAAATTTTTTATGGGGGGCCACCCGGCTGACAAACAATAATGTGGTTTTTTTCCGGTCCCATATCTTTTGAGTCAAGCGATCTCCGTTTTGGTCAAATTTGGTGAGGTCTAAAAGAAGAGGAAGGACTCCGGTCCTTGGATACCCGGCTTTCTCCAGCTCTTTCCGGTTGTATTCTGAATCTCCAAGCGCCAGGTCTACCTTATCAGCAAACATCTTGAGCTCAAGCCGGCCCTTGTAGCACTCTTTTGCCAGTATCCGGTGGCTGTTTATGAAAAATTCATAAGGGGTGATGTTGTGATAGATCATCACTTTTTTATCCGGGATGCGGAAAAACATTTTGGACACCGGGGAGCCAATGGAAAAATGGAAGATAACAATGTTTTTTTCAGAACTGAACTCCGGATATTCTCTGAAATCCCGGGCATATTTGGCCGTGCGGCTGTCATAGTACTTGCTGAATATCTCCGATTCATATCCCTTGCGCTTAAGGGCTCTGCGGATCTCCAGCATCTCATCGGAAATCGCATCTCCATAAGATAAGGATGTGGCAAATTGATGAATCTCCACGACACACACCTTTCAATCCCTGAACCTACTTGAACACATGTCTTTCCAGAGCTCTTTCCCTTTTTTTAAAGGATTCAAAATCCTTTTCCAAAATACTGAGCTTGACTCTCAAGTCCTCCACTTCGATTTTGAGCTTAGTCAATTCCACCACAATATTATGGGAAAGGCCATAGAGAAGCTTGACATATTCTTTGGTTCGCTCATCCCCGCCGGTTTGTTCCAGGTGCTTGAGACGATCATTGGTCTCTGCCATCAGGTCCTGATAAGACTCCCGGATCAAAATCCGGATCAACGGACGGAACGGTCTCATTAATTGAATCAAGATTGTTTTAATAAATGATTTCATGGCATTCCTTTGTTGGATGGAGTCCTGCTCTTTGATCTGCTTCATGATATCATTCACATCCACATGATTGTAATTGATTTTGAAAGGACTCATTTTTTCCTGGGTTTGAACAGCATGTCTTCCCAAACACCCAGCACATCCTTGATATCCAGATTTGGCTCCAAAGCAGTGTCCTCGATTTCTCTGATCTCTTTATCTGAAAATACTGCTTTCTTTTTCTTCTCAGCCAGCCTGTTCTCAATGTCTCGCATGATCTTTCTGTTCTCTTCAGGAGACAGTGATCTGATTTCCAAGAATTCCTTTTCATCTCCCATGAGTCTTTCTCCTCATGAATCATCCAGGTCCTTCTGAATCATTCACAAAATGTTGATGCCCTTATTATTATTTTCTTTTCTGTAATATGCAAGATTTTTTCAAGAAGACTTGAATCTGAACCAAGCTGTCTCCAGGCTAAAATTGAATCAAACAATTTGTGCTTTTTCACATCATGCATTTGGATTATAATATCAATTCTTATTTAGCCTGAACTATTCATATGAAAAGGACGAGGGCCATGAAAAAAAACATCAGAAAACAAGTAAGGATCGGGATCATTGGCGGTGCTAAGCCCAACCCGGAATCCCGTAAAACCGCATATGAGACAGGCCGGCTGATCGCTGAGAAACAAGCGGTCCTGGTCTGCGGGGGATTGAGCGGTGTGATGGAAGCCGCAGCCAGGGGTCACAAAGAGGCCGGAGGTGTGAGCATCGGTATTTTGCCGGGAAGCTCTACCAAAGATGCGAACCCATATATCGATATCCCTATTGCCACAGGACTGGGTTATACCCGAAATTCATTGGTAGTGATGAATTCCGATGTCCTGATCGCCATTGACGGTCATTACGGCACTCTTTCTGAGATCGCATATGGATTCATCCAGGACAAAAAAGTCATCGGGCTGGGCACGTGGGATATCAACGGCATCCTCAAAGCAGATTCACCGGAACAGGCCGTAGAGCTGGCTCTGAAACCCTTTTTTCCCTTAGTCCGCTAAAGCAACAAA
>WJMT01000096.1 GCA_014727835.1 Candidatus Aminicenantota bacterium
CACTGGAATTTTTTTGTGATGACCATGTATAAAGAAAAAATGGGATTGGACAGTAAAAACGAATCTCTTTTTATTTGAAAAGTCCTTTCCTGTTTCTGCCCCTCCACATGAATGATATTGTGGACCGTCCCATCAGAAATGGTGCTGGATATGGACTGCCTTGTGCCGCTGAGCACGCCTTTGAATTGATAACCCAAAGGAATGAAGTCTTTATCCAGCTGAACAAGAAGCCTCTCGATCTGAACAGACACCGGTTTTGTGATCTGTCCCATCACTTCCAATTCATAGCCTCTCTCAACTGTTCTCCATACAAACTCTTCATAGCCGACCTGTTCATCCATAAAGTAAATAGAATAGGTCCCCTTCTCCTCTTCTTGGCAGCAGATCACAGCCGAAGCAAATAACAACAAGGAGACAAGAATGACGATGATCAAGATAAAAAGCAGCTTTTTTGACATCTGTATTGCTTTTGTTTTTTACTCGACCTTAACCGCTGTCCCGTACGCCAGTATTTCAGAGGCGCTCTGCATAATCATCGAAGTGGTGAACCGCACATTGACAATGGCATTGGCTCCGAGCTGGTCAGCTTCTTCAATCATTCTGTCAATAGCTTGTTCTCTTGATTCAGCCATCATCTTCGTGTAATCCCTTATCTCGCCTCCCACAAGGTTCCTGAGTGCGGCTTTGATGTCACGACCCACATGACGGGCCCGAATAGTGTTCCCCCGGACAAGCCCGCAAACCTGAGTGATTTTTTTCCCAGGTACTTCGCCTGTATTCACGATTATCATTTTTCAATCTCCTTATACCTCTCACTTTTGTAAGAGAAAAGTTGTTCTCTTGCTAGAGACACCACCAGTATCACAACACCGGCCAAAGCAACCAGAATCCCGATTTTCAATACCAGAGGAGAACCGGGATCCTTAATGAGGCCTTCGATCAGCTTATAGCCACCAAAAAAGAGGAGTATCATAGCACCGATAGACAAAAAAATCCAACCCACCTTTCTTTCCAAGCGGTTATAAACAGATGCCTCATAAGTCTCCCATGCTTCCTTTGAGGGTTTTTTCAATTCCATTTTATTCATGACATCCTCCAATTGTTTCATTTCTACAAATTCTTTCTGGCAATCCCTACATTCCTTCAAATGCTGTTCAACTCTTTTTTTCTTTTGTTCATCCAATTCGCCGTCATGGTACAAAGAGATCAACTTTTTTATTTTTTCATGTTTCATTCATTTCTCCATTTCAACTGGATTGGGATCCCCTAAATAAGGGGTTAGGATCTCCTTTAGTTTTTTCTTGGCATAATAAAGAGACGACATCACGGTTCCTTGGGGCTTCTGGATCAGTTCAGCAATTTCTTTATAGGAATATTGACGGAAATACCTCAGGATAATGACTTCTCTTTGGACTGGGGAAAGCTGTTCGATTGCTCTCCAGATGCGTTCCTTCAGTTCCCGGTTTTTGTTCTCGTCCTCAAAAAAAGCAATCCTTTCAATGGGGATTTCATGGGTGAACTTTTTCTTTCTCAAATGATCCAAACATAGATTTTTCAATACCTTATAAAACCAGGGATAAAACCGCCTGGTGGTGTCGAATTTTCTGATTTTGTAAAAAGCCTTGATGAACGCCTCCTGGGAAATGTCCAGGGCATCTTGAGCGTTATTAACAAATCCTAGAGCCACATAGTATGCTGTACCCTTATATCTGGTGACGATTTTCTGATAGGCTCCTTTGTCTCCTTTAGCTACGGATTCCAACAGATCTTTTTCTGAGGATTCTTCTTTTCTCATATTAAGAACCTCTGATTTTGGAATGACCAGGCTTTGTTCCACTGAGCTTTCTCCTGCCAAGTTCTTTGTCTTCATCCCTATGTACGCAGGAAAGGACTGTTTTATTCAATTTTTTTTGCCTCAAAAGTTTTCTTCTGTCTTTGACGGACCACTTCGTATAAAAAAACCGATGCAGCAGACCCCACATTCAAGGAGCCGACCTTCCCATCCAGAGGAAGGGAGCGGATCTCATCACATTTTTTTCTTATGATGCGTCTGAGCCCTTTTGCTTCAGAGCCCATAACAATTCCGACAGGGACCGTATAGTCAAACTCATACCACAGTTTTGGGCTCCCTTGCTCAGCCCCGATCAACCAGACCTCTCTTTTCCTTAATTCATCCATGGTCCGTGCGAGATTTTTCACTCTGGATACAGGGACATGCACCAAAGCCCCGGAAGACACCTCAAAAACAGCAGAAGTCAGCCCCGCAGAACGCCTCTCCGGAAGGATGATCCCATCCACTCCCGCTCCCTCTGCAGTGCGCACGATGGCACCCAGATTCTGGGGATCCTCGATCTGATCCAAGAGAAGAAGAAAAGGAAGAGAAGCCGAATCCATTATGGTATCCAAAGGAGTGTATTTTTTGGGAGCCACCAAAGCAATGATGCCTTGATGGCGTCTGGCTTGTTGATCCATTTTATTTCGGGGAGTGAAGACCACAGGAATGTTCTCTTTGTTGGCAATGGAAAGGATCTCCTGAAATGACTGTTTTTTAAGGTCCTTCTGCAGAAGGATCTTGTTTATTTTTTTCGGAGAGGAACGGATGGCCTCCAGCACTGGATGAATTCTGCTGATCTTGTTCATCAAAAACTCCTCAACTTCTTCTAATCTATCCCAAAAAAAAACAATAATCAAACTTTCCAATTTACTCTTTCTTGAATTTGTGAATAATAGAGTTTCGAGGAGGCCTATTCATGGAATTTCTGTTCAGCTTGTGTGTTCTTGCCTTTTTCCTCTTGATCGGCAAGGCCTTAAGAGCCAATGTCAAGGTCTTTCAGAGTCTTTTTCTTCCTTCCGCCATTATCGCTGGGTTTGTGGCTCTGGCCTTTGGTCCGTACGGATTTGCTCTGATTCCGGATTGGATCATTCAGCACTGGTCGCCTCTCCCGGGGATTTTGATCAATGTGGTCTTTGCCACTCTGTTTCTGGGAGTCAACATCCCTGGTTTTAAAAAAATATGGGATACAGGCGGATCCCAGCTTTGCTTTGGAGCTGTTGCTGGAGTGGGCCAGTACTTCATCGCTCTTCTCGTTACAGCCTTTGTGCTCATTCCTCTGTTCCGCGTGCATAAATTGTTTGCCTGCATCGTAGAGGTGGGCTTTTCAGGGGGCCATGGCACGGCTGCAGGAATGAAAGATGCTTTTAAAGGGTATGGATTTGATGCTGGCGGAGATCTGGCTTTGATGTCCGCAACAGTAGGAATCCTCTCTGCTGTTATCGGAGGGATGATTCTGATCAATATTGCCATCCGAAAAGACTACTGCACCCATCTCAGCGAAAAAAAAGGAATCCCGCTTTTCAAAAGAAAAGGGCTGATTCCAAAATCTGACCGCTTTTCCATTGCCACAGCCACTGTTGCTTCTGAAGCGATCGAACCCCTGAGTTTTCATTTTGCTATTGTGGGAATTGCCATTGCCATTGGCTGGGCCTTTCTTTCCGGTCTTCAGGCTCTTCATGCTGAATTCAATAAATTTCCTCTGTTTCCTCTAGCTATGATCGGAGGGCTTGTGGTCCAAAAAGCCTCTATTGTGCTGAATGTTGACAAATACTATGATAAGAGTACTTTTGACCGGATCCTCGGTTTTGCCCTGGACGTTTTGATTGTCTCTGCAATCGCCACCATCAAACTGGATGTGTTTATTGCAAACTTATGGCCCTTTCTCATCATCATGCTGACCGGGATCATCTGGATGGTGTTTTGCGCCGCCTTTTTGGCTCCCCGGATGTTCCGAAAATTCTGGTTTGAACGGGGCATCACTGAATATGGTATGCAGACCGGTGTCACAGCAGTAGGGCTTTTGCTTCTCCGGGTGGTGGACCCGCTCTATAAAACAGACACAGCCAAGGCATTTGGATTCAAACAGATGATCTATGAGCCCTTTCTAGGAGGAGGCTTTATCACCGCTTTTTCACCCATGCTGATCACCAAACTGGGCCTATGGAAATCCATTGGAGCTTCTTTTATCATCATGGTGATCTTTTTCCTGGTCTCCTACTTCAGTGGATGGGTCAACTTCAAGCCCGAACTCAAATGCCCTGAATGAAGCGATCTGTCTCCGCTGCTCTTTGAGCGCAGTTCTTAATGGGAACCGGAAAATCCAGTTTTGCTCCCTGTTCCAGCAGCGGTATGAATTTGTCCAGATCCAAACCCGATGTCTGGGCTGTCAGAGCAACTCTTAGGGGATGGAAAAGGTCCTTTCCTTTGCATCCGGTTTGTTTTTTGATCTCCCCACTGATGACCGAAAGCTTATCAAAATTGACTCTCAGTGTCTGTTTCAACTCTTTACTCAGAGCTTGAACAACTTTTGTTCCGCATTCCGTTTCCAGAACTTTCCTGGCGTCCTCTGTCATTTTTTTCGGGGAAAAACTAAAAAAGATCAAGAACTGCTCCGGAAATTCAGAAAAACAGCTGATCCCTTTGATGAGAGCTGTCGCCGCCTTCTGCAACCAGCTCCATTGCTTATCAGACATTTCATCAGGAAGAAAACCCTCTTCTTGGAGAGGCTCAAACGCTTTTTCAGCAATCTCCCTGGCGGAAAGTTTTTTGATATGCTGACGGCTGATCCAGTGCAGTTTGTCATAGTCAAATACTGCCGCAGAACGGCTGACTTTACTGAGATCAAATTTATGAATAAGTTCGTTTTTACTCAAAACCTCTTTTTCCTCTGAAGGAGACCATCCCAGCAGAGCCAGGTAGTTAAACAGGGCAGAGGCGAGAAAACCCTCTTGGTTGAACTGATGGACAGAAGTGGCTCCATGCCGCTTGCTGAGGCGGGTGTTGTCTTCTCCCATCACCATTGAGAGATGTGCGAAAAGAGGAGGGTCAAACTCCAGCGCTTTATAGAGAAGGATTTGTTTTGCAGTATTGATGAGATGGTCTTCTCCTCTGATCACATGACTTATTCCCATCAGGGCATCATCGACCACCACTGCATAATTGTAAGCGGGAAGACCATTGGAGCGGAGAAGCACAGGATCACCTATGAGCTCCAGCTGAAAAGATAAAGATCCCCGGACGAGGTCATGGAAATCCAGAGTGCCTCTGTCTGGAGTGAACAGCCGGATCACAGCTTCTTCCCCCGCTTCTATTCTTTGTTTCGACTCCTCTGGTGAAAGCCCCCGGCATGTGCCGCTGTAGACCGGCGTTTTTCCCTCGGCCCGGGCCGATTCTCTTTCTCTTTTCAGCTGTTCCGGAGAGCAAAAACAATAGTAAGCTTTTTTATTTTCAATAAGAGTCTGAGAATAAGAGGCATAGATATCCATCCTGAGAGACTGCCTATAGGGGCCATGATCGCCCCCTTTATCCGGTCCTTCATCCCAGTCCAATCCCAGCCACTGGAGGTCTTTGATCAACTGGTCTTCATATTCTTTTTCAGACCGTTCAACATCCGTATCTTCCACCCTTAAAATGAATTCTCCTTTGTTCTGGCGGGCAAAAAGCCAGTTGAACAGCGCTGTTCTGGCATTGCCCACATGCAAATATCCGGTGGGACTGGGGGCAAAACGGACTCTCACCTTAGTCATAAATCCTCCTTATCAGAACCATCCCTTCAAATTCTCTTTAAAACAGCTGAAGCCCAGGCTGCAATGGCTTCCCCTCTCCCGATTTCTCCAAGCCCCTCATTGGACTTGGCTTTCAAACCCAGGTCCGCTGCCTTTGTGTTTAAAACAGAACAAAGGGCTTTCTTCATCTCAGGAAAGTAGGGATTCATTTTTGGTTTTTCTGCGATGAGAATGGAATCAATATTGACAACCTCATAGCCATGATTCCTGATCCTCTGGGCCACTTTTTTTAAAAGAATCCGGCTGGATATGTTTTTGTATTGGGGATCAGAATCTGGAAACAGCCGGCCAATATCGCTTTTCCCCTCAGCACCTAAAAGCGCATCAATGATCGCATGGATCAAACAGTCTCCATCTGAATGGCCTGATAATTTTTTTGAAAATGGGATCTTGATCCCACCTAAACAGAGCTCATTCCCCTCAACAAGTTTATGAATATCATATCCGATTCCGACTTTAATCTTCAACCAATGCCTCCGCTATTTTGATATCCTCCGGAAAAGTGATCTTGATGTTTGTCCAATGACCCGGCACCATCATCACGATCCCACCTTGTCTCTCAACAAGGGAGGCCTCGTCCGTCCCCAAAAATCCTTCTTCTGCAGCTTGATCCAGAGCCGATCGTAACATTGAATAACGAAATCCTTGAGGTGTCTGGCATGCATAAAGCCTGCTTCGATCCAGGGTTTTTTGAACGGTTTCTCCTTGGACTGATTTGACCGTATCCCGGATAGGCAAACCAGGAACAGCCGCTCCATATTCTTGAGCCGCTTTGATGACTCGAGAGATCAAATCTTTTTTAACCAGAGGCCTTGCTCCATCATGAACAAGAACAAGGCTTTCCGGATCCGGCTTCACTTCTCTAAAACCTGCTTCCATGGAGTCCTGTCTTTCTTTCCCTCCAATCACAATTTTCTTTATTTTAGGAAAAGCACTAGCAAATGAATCCTTTGGGGCCTCCTCATTCAAAACTAAGATGACCTCATCAATCTGAGAGTGCTGTTCCAGACAATTCAGAGTCCTTTCCAGTACAGATTTTCCTTTTATATAAGCCGACTGTTTGTCAGAACCAAACCGCAGACTCTCTCCTGCGGCCACTACAATCACATAGGTTTTTCCCATTTACTTTTTTTCTGATGTCTTTTTCCCCACTGATGTCCGGGCTTGTTTTGCGGCTTGAAGCATGATTTCCTGAATCTGAGATACAATGGAATCCACATCTTCGACCAAACCCTCTCTGAGCCTCATATTATCCAGCATTTGAATCGCCAGCTGTTTCAGACTTTTTGATTTGGGATTCTTTTTATGGATCCGGACCATCTGTTTGATCAAGTCATGGTCTGGATTGATTTCAAAGGCCTTTTTTGAAAATTCATAGTCCTTATTGGTCATCTTCATGATTCGTTCCATTTGAATTGAAGGACCATCCGAAGGATGCACCAGCATGCAGGGACTGTCCACCAGTCTTTTTGAGATCTGAACATCCGCAACTTTATCTCCGTAAAGCTCTTTCAAATATTGAACAAATCTCTTTATATCTTCTAGATAGGCTTTGCTCTTTTTTTTCTCCTTGTCTTCCTCCACTTCGATCTTTGCGCTTTCTGCCAGTTTGAACTTGATCCCCTTATACTCTCCAAGATGCTCAAAAACAAATTCATCCAAAGGGTCATACAAATACAAAACTTCCAAATCCTTTTTGTGAAACGCTTCCAGGGCCGGATTCTTTTCTATGGCTTCTGTATCCGGGCCGCTGGTGTAAAAAATCTCTTTCTGCTGTTCGGGCATCCTCTCCAAATAAGAATCCAGATCTGTATAATCTTCCCTGCTTTTGGATGAATGAAAGAGGAGAAGCTGTGACAATCGTTCTCTGTTTTCAAAGTCACTGACCACTCCTTCTTTAAAGTTCCTGTTGAAATGATCCCATATCCTCAGGTATGGATCCCAATTTTTGTTCTTGATCTTCACAATCTCTGATATCAGTTTTTTGATGATGTGCTTCTTGATTCGATTGATCTTGATGTCATTTTGAACCGTCTCTCTGGAGATATTCAGGGGAATCTCTTCGGAATCAATCACTCCTTTGACAAACCGCAGGTATTCGGGCATCACATCATGGCTGCTTTTTTGGATCAAAACCTTTTTGGAATACAGGTCAACACCGGGAGGCGACCTGAAAAAACCGGTCTTCTCCATAGAAGACTTCGGGACAAACAATACAGCATTGAACTGGACCGGCGCATCAGAGGAGAGATGCAAGTGCATTTCAGGTTCTTCCTGCAAATTTGTGAAGAACTTATAAAATTCAACATAATCCTCTTTTTTGAGAGAGGTTTTGGGCTGGGACCAAATGGCCTCTGCTGCTTGAAACTTTTCATTTTCGATATAGACCGGGAAAGGAACAAACTTGGAGTATTTAGATAATATGGTTTTGATTCTTTGTTTCTCCAGGAACTCTTTCTGGTCATCCTTCAAAAAGACCTCGATCCTGGTGCCTCTTTTCTTCTTGACCGTCTGCTCAATGGTGTAATTGGAATCTCCGGTTGATTTCCACAGATAAGCGAGGCTTCCTTTTTGGTGCGATTTGGTATAAATATGGACTTCCTCAGCAGCCATAAACGTGGAATAAAATCCCACTCCAAACTTGCCAATAAGGTCTAGCCTCTCTTTGTCCTTGGACTTGGACAGTTTCTTTAAAAAACCAATGGTCCCGGAGTGGGCAATGGTCCCGATGTTTTCTCTCAGTTCTTTTCGGGTCATGCCAATCCCAGTATCCTCTATGATCAACTGGTTCTGGTTTTGGTTAAAGGAAATGTCAATGCGGAGATCTTGGCCCGGATCTTCTGTTTCAGAATCCGTCATCAGTTCAAACTGGACTTTGTTCAATGCGTCCACAGCATTTGATATCAGCTCTCTTACAAACACCTCTTTGTTTTTATACAGAGAATAAACCAAGATGTTCAGAAGCTGTTTGACTTCTGACTGGAATTCATATTCTTTTTTGTTTTTTTGAGCCATTTTATCTGCCCTCTGTATCGTTATCGTATCTGCCAAAGATCATTTTGCCAACAGTCGTCTGTAAGACAGAGGTCACGGTCACATCAATGGTATGTCCCACCATTTTTCTGGAATTATCCACCACCACCATGGTCCCGTCATCCAAGTAAGCCACTCCTTGGTCTTTTTCTTTTCCTTCCTTTAAAATAAACGCCTTGATTTTTTCTCCTGGAAGAACAACCGGTTTCAGGGCATTGGCCAATTCATTGATATTAAGGACCTGTATCCCCTGAAGCTGAGCGATCTTGTTTAAGTTAAAGTCATTGGTAATGATTTTGGCATCCATCTGTTTGGCCAATTCAATCAATTTGGAATCCACTTCCTTTATCTCAGGAAAATCTTCTTCAGAAATGGTCACGTTGATTTGAGGGGACTTCTGAAGACGGTCTAAAACATCAAGCCCTCTTCGTCCTCTCTGCCTTTTGACTCCATCCGATGAATCCGCAACCAGCTGCAGTTCTTTCAACACAAAGTGAGGAACAATTAAATTGCCTTCAATGAAATAGGCATCCGCAATATCCGCAATCCGGCCGTCGATGATCACACTGGTGTCTAGAATTTTAAATCCTTTGCCAAGGTTTTTCTCTTTGAAAAAATAAAAAAGATGAGTGGGGCTGAACCACTCCGGCTTTCTCATCCCGATCAAGAAACCAATATAGGGAAGGATGATCAAAAAAAACACCTTAAAAAAAACAGCGGTCTGATCCTTTAATATGGTCTGATAAATGGACCCTATCAACCATCCAGAGAACACGCCGCAAAATGCTCCTACTGTCACTCCCCAGATAGTTCTGAAATGACTCATCCTGATTTTCACTTCAAGCAGAACGATCAATAAACTCACCACAAAGCCTGCGGCGGCTCCGTAGATGCTGGGGATCCCAAATGGGGGCAAAAAGTACGCAGCCGATGTGATAACGGCAATAACCAGTATCCTAAAAATTAAAATGGCCATAACTCAATCCTTATTATTAACCTGAACTATTCATAAAAAATGGCGATGTTTTCATTATCATTTTCTATCTATCGATATTCAAGCCTTTTTTTAAAACGATTCTTG
The DNA here is from genome assembly GCA_014727835.1 of Candidatus Aminicenantota bacterium. Taxonomy (GTDB): domain Bacteria; phylum Acidobacteriota; class Aminicenantia; order Aminicenantales; family Aminicenantaceae; genus WJMT01. Next base: position 9,734 of record WJMT01000096.1, read on the forward strand.
GAACATTTTCCTTGTTCTTGTTTTCAATCTTAATCGCCATTTTTTGGCCTTACAGCCGAGCCCATCGCACGGCATCTTCTTTGTTGCAGGACATTCGCATTAAAGGGCCACCCCTTCATGCCCTGTGCCTCGCATCTGCCGTCATCTTGACTCGCGAATAATTCAGGCAAATATGAAATATTTTTCATTATATAGATTTTTAATCAAAAAAGCACCTCCACCACTTGTCTGATGCTTTTAACTCCGATAAGATCGATCCCTTTGATCTTCTCTTTTTTCAATTCGGACAGGTTTCCCTTTGGCAGCACAACGGATTTGAATCCCAATGAACGGGCCTCTTTGATCCGGGCTAAGGTCTGATTGACGGACCTGACTTCTCCGCTCAATCCAATCTCTCCTAACATGGTGAATCCTGAGGGGACGGATTTGTTTTTTATGCAGGAGACCAGGGCCGCTAAAATCCCCAGGTCAGCAGCTGGCTCTTTTATAAACAATCCTCCAGCGACATTCATGTGAATGTCCTGCCCTCCAAAACCAAATCCCAGTTTTTTCTCGATCACTGCCAAAAGCATAGCTGTTCTGTACCGGTCCAGCCCAATGGTCATCCTTCTCGGATTTCCCGCAAACAAGGTGGAAGAAACCAGTGCTTGAATTTCAGCCAACAGCGGCCGAGACCCTTTTATGGTACAGGTCACCACACTTCCCGGTTCCTCTTCCGGCCTCTCTTTTAGAAAAAAGGCGGAAGGATTTGAGATGGCTCTCAGCCCTGTTGATTCCATGTTAAAAACAGCGATTTCAGAAACCGGGCCAAAACGGTTTTTAAACGCTCTCAATATCCGATGGCTGTGGTCCCGTTCTCCCTCAAAATAAAGAACCACATCCACCATATGTTCCAAAGATTTGGGCCCGGCCAGAGAGCCTTCCTTGGTGATGTGTCCGATTAAAAAAGAACAGATGTCATTTTTCTTGGCAAACCGGAAAACCTGGTTGGTCACTTCTCTGACCTGACTTATGGTTCCTGTCCCCGAAGAAAGCTTAGAGGAAAAGACAGTCTGAACAGAGTCTAAAATGAACACTTGCGGCTTCAAACGGGCTGCATGATCCATGATCTTTTCGAGATTCGTCTCTGCCAAAAGATAAAGCTCCCCTTGATCAATACCCAGCCGCTCCCCTCTCATCTTCATCTGCTCTAGAGATTCTTCGCTGGAAACATAGAGCACTTTTTTCCCCTCTTCGGAAAAATCACGGCTGGCCTGAAGCAGTAGAGTGGACTTCCCGATTCCCGGCTCTCCTCCGATGAGCACCAAAGAGCCCAGAACAATTCCTCCTCCTAAAACACGGTCCAATTCTCTGATTTTCACTGTGAGGCGCTGTTTTTGAGAATATTGGATGTCTCTATACAGCATCGGCTCAGAGGGAGGAAACGACATGTCTTCTGCAGTGGTTTCCTGGATCTCTTCCATCAGTGTGCTCCACTCTCCACAGTCCGGACATTTCCCCATCCACTTTGGAGAATGGAATCCACAGTTCTGGCAGACAAAGGTTGATTTGTTTTTCTTCATGCTTCCAGCCTGATTTTTGCCTTATGTTTATTCTTCGACAGAGTGAAATTCTCTGTTGCTGAACCGGGCAAACTTGTTCAAAAAAGCAAGAGACACCCGGCCTGTGGGGCCGTTTCTCTGTTTTGCAATAATGAGGTCTGCAATCCCCTTTATGGTCTCATCATCAGGTTTGTATATTTCTGGACGGAAAATAAAAACCACCACGTCCGCGTCCTGCTCAATGGCTCCGGATTCTCTCAGGTCAGAGAGTTGAGGGATGGGCTTGGCGCGTCCTTTTTCAGGAGCCCTGCTCAGCTGGGAGATTCCCACCACCGGGATTTGAAGCTCTTTGGCCAGCTCCTTGAGAGAGCGGGAGATGAAAGAGATTTCCTGATTCCTGTTCTCAAATCGGCCTCCGGAACGCATCAGCTGCATATAATCAACAAACAAGATATCTAAATTTTGTTCCATCTTTAATCTTCTGGCTTTGGCTTTCATCTCTATGACGGAAAGTGCCGGAGTCTCGTCCACATAGACTTCAGCATTTGAAATTTTCTTTGCACTTTTCTGAAGCAGCTTGAATTCGTTTTCACTCAAAAATCCTGTCCTGACCTTGTGAAGGTCAACTTTGGCCTCAGAACACAGAAGACGCATGGCCAGCTGCTCTTTTGACATTTCCAGGGAAAAAAATCCGGCGGAATAATCTGTGTTCATGCCCACGTGCTGGGAAATATTCAGGCACAAGGCTGTTTTTCCCATTGAAGGACGCGCCGCGATCACAATAAACTCAGAATTGTGAAATCCGGCGGTTATGCTGTCCAAATCCCTGAATCCACTGGGGATTCCGGTCACTGCTTCCTGACGGTTCCTTAAAGTATCAATGGCACTCAAGGCTTCTTCAGTCAATACCTTTATGGGTAAAAACCCTGGTTTTATTCTCTGTTCCGCAACATCGATGATTGCAGACTGGGCTCTTTCTAAAAGCTGGTCTGCTTCCTCTTTCTGTTCATAACTGGCAGATATGATCTCCGAAGAGGACGTGATGAGCCTTCTGAGAAGTGCTTTTTCCTTGATGATCCGTGCATGATACTCAATATTCAAGCTTTTGGGGACACCGTCCATTAAGG
>WJMT01000097.1 GCA_014727835.1 Candidatus Aminicenantota bacterium
ATTTTGGAGGGATCGGCCACACCCAGGCCGTGTCTGGTCTCAGCCATCCTGATGTGTTTGGCCGGGGTTTCAAAGGCGACCTTTTTCCCGAAATGTTCCCGGCGCTTGGCTTCGATGATCCTCAATCCCACAGAATCTGCCGCCACGGGGTCCTGGCTGACGATCAGTCCTTTGTACTCCCACACATATTCGTCATTGTAATTGTGGGGACCTACGGAGTGGAATAGAGGGTTGAGCATCACCAGGATGTTGAGTTTGGTCTTGCCCACAAGGTTGTATTCTTTCCAGATAGTGGCTAAATCAGCGCAGGAATCTCCATGATAAGCAGAAGCTCTGGGCACAAACATGATGTAATTTTTTATCAGAGAGCCGATTCCAGACCAGTGATGGGTTCTAGCAGGCCGGGCATTGATGAGAGCGGTGGCTTTTTGGAAAATAGGATTCCTCCTGACTCCCCTGTCATCAATCCCGATATTTTCCTTATTCACCCCCACATCCATCAATCTTTTTTCAATGGCATCCTCCAGCTCTTTGGGAGTGGGAAGATAGCGCCACACATTGCTTTTGATCCCCACAATGTCATCAGGATTGACCAGCATTTTCCAGGCTTCCTGAACATCATTCTTATCTAGAAGGGTCATCACCGCTTGATCCAGCATTGTCTGAATCACATCTGGATTGGCTTTTTTTAGGGAAACCAGAGCGTCTTTATCTCGGATCAGCACCACTCTGGACTTTTGGCTCTCTCCTATAATCAGAGGAGATTTTTTATTTAACAGAAAGGCTCCAGCAATAGGTGCGGCTGCGGCGGCCCGCAAAAAATCCCTTCGGGTAATTTTTTTCATTACATTCTTCTCCTTCATTTTATTTTTTAAATCATGAGACTGCTTCGCTTCGCCCGCAATAACACAAAAAAGCAATCCCGAAAAAGGACACCTTACTAGGATATGTCCTTTATAAAGAAAAAACAGGGATATGTAACAAATACATGTCCTTATTTTTTGGCTTTTTGAATCATAACTTGGGCCTTGGATTTTGTGGGAGCTTCAAAAACAATGACCAGCAGAGTTTCTTGAACATCCGCCCCTGTCCATTTTCCATCTTCTTTCTGAACCACAGATGATTCCTGAGAATCCGGCATATAAGCCTTTATGAAATTCTGATGTGCCTTTTTTGCTTTTTTCTCTTCAGGATATTGAACCATAAGGAGTCTGAATACATCTTCTCCTTCTCCGTAAACTCCCAGCACCGCGTGTGTTTCTGGATTGAGGTTTAAGGGGTTCCCATCCCCCACATAAAAATGATAATTTAGTATCAAAGGATTGTAAAAATAACGGATCCTTGTTCGATCCTCCTCCTGTTGTGGAAGAAGTGATACAATCTCCGGAACCGGTCCTTTATTCGGGATTCGGGATGAAATCTCACGACCTAATTCCAGAACAGCCTTTTTTGAGTCCTGTGTTTCTCGTTCTGCATACAAAGAGACAAAATATGGGCCTTTCCAGAAAGACAGCAAACCCCCTTTATAAGTGGAGCCCTGACCTATCTCCTTTCTTTCTCCCTCCAGGTTATGGGTGAAAACTCCGTATGCATTTCTGGAAGAGCCCATGTCAAAGAGGTCTACCAGGATGTTGGGGCTTTGGGGTTTGGTAAAATGTCTGGCTCTGAGCTCAATAAATTGATACGCTCTATAAACTTCTCCAGCCCCGTCGATATAGTCAAATATGGTTTTTTCATCATAAATCTTATCTTCTTCCTCAGCTCTCCATCCATTCATCTCTTTAGGCATGAAATCAGCTGAATCAATTTGGTCCTGTTGTTTGGTGTTTGCCATAACTGTCCCACCTCCTATTATGAGCAGGACTAAAATTCCCCAAAAAAGTTCCTTGTTCATGTTTTTTATAATAACAGAAAAAACGGATTATTCAACTTGAGCCAAGCTGTGATTGATGTATTTTCTCATAAAAAACACTGCTTCATCGCTTTTTCTAAACACTGGAATGAATGCCTCCTCCAGCTTTTCCACTAAAGGGTCATAAATCCGGCCCGCGTCAATACTCACCACAAAGGGCTTGTCTGTGTTCTGGGATATCTCAATAAGCTGATGAGGCGTGCTGTCTTTTTTATCCAAGTCTTCAGAATGAAACTCTGAGGGCTCAAGGGTATTCATAGCCGGAGTCATGGGAAGTGGAGAGACCACAGCACAGTCTACATTCTTGTCTTTCAAGATAACTCTCACACACTCTGCAAAAGTCTCGTCATCAGCCACAGGGGTCATGTCCATGGGATTTCCGATATCCTGGATTTTGTTGATTTCTAAAGGCTCTAGGATCTCATTGAGTTTGGATAGGGTGGAATCAGAAAAATGAACCAGGTCCAGCCTCTCATTATTCTGGATGCTGTCTGACATGATCACGCATTCAAATCCTGCGTTGGATATAAGAGCCACCCGCCTTCCTCTGACTTTTTTGTCTTTCAAAAAGCAGAGCCCTTTGGTAAAGCTTTGGAATTCAGCAATAGTGTCAGCCATAAACACTCCGGCTTGTTCCAACACACCACGGCTCACTCTGTAATCTCCAGCCACAGAAGCGGTGTGACCTGCTGTGGCTGACTGCCCTTCTGGGGTTCTCCCTCCTTTATAGAACACAATAGATTTTCCTGCTTTGATGGCTAGCTGGGCGGCTTTAGCGAATTCAAGACCGTCTCCGTCTGTGAATCCTTCTCCGTAAACAGCAAACACCTGGATGTTTTTATGGTCTTTGAGGTAGTGGAGATAATCAGATAAGGTGAGATCTATCTGGTTTCCAATAGAGACCGCATACATGGCTTCTAAATTTTTCATCTGACTCATACGCGATACCATGAACGCGCCGCTTTGCGACAGGATGGCAAGTCCCACTTTTTGAGGTTTTTTTCTGGGAAGGTCATAGATTTTATACTCTGGGATGAAAGTGGTGTCATACTTTCCAGGTCGGGATAAAATTCCCAAACAGTTCCCTCCATTAACAATGGGAGCTTGTTTTTGTTCCTTTCTCTTGCGCCTCAGCATGAATTTTATTTCTTCTTCGATCCCTTTGGTCCCTTCTTTTTCTCCGATGCCCCCTGGGATAAGAATAACTGAGCGGACTTTTTGGGATTCAATGACTTCTTCCATCACTTGGGCGCTCTGCTCTGCACTGATGGCTAAAACTAAAAGGTCTACTTTGTCCGGAAGCTCTTTCACACTGTTTACACACCGGCATCCCTCGATCTCATGAGTGTTGGGCTTGATAACAGTGATGTTTTCTTTAGGAAATCCGCGTTTTAAGGTGTTGTTTAAAATGATATGACCTATATTCATCTTTCTAGACACACCCAGCACAGCCAATTTTTCAGGCTCCAGAAGATGCTTGATGTTTTGATAAGGCCTTGACTCCTGGGGCTTTTCTGCTTTGGAAATGCGGCACAAGCCGTCCAGAGGAACCAATTCTCCCTCTTTGATCACAAACGGATTGACTTCAGCCTCTTCAATCACAAATTCACTTCTTCCAGATTGGCTTGAAAAATAAGCTCCCAACTCTTTAAACCGTTTATAGGCATCTATTAATTTTCCTTTGTCTAAAACCGCTTGTTTTCCCCGAAATTGCTGAGTCAACTTATCATAAAAAGCCAGGGTTTTGATTGTTTCTGATATCTCTTTATCTTGGAGCAAAAAAGGAGATGAGATGGCAAGAGCTTTGCCCTCTTTCATCCTCTCAATTAAGTATTCCACATCCAGACCGCCCACTCC
>WJMT01000098.1 GCA_014727835.1 Candidatus Aminicenantota bacterium
GAGCGGATGTGCACTGCAGAATATCCGGTGTCTCGGATTATTTTGCCCAAGATGATGAGCATGCTTTGAAAATCGCTAGAAACATTGTCGAGACTCTGGATCCTCCTGAAAGGTTCCAGCTTGACTGTCATGAGCCTGAGGACCCTTATTATGATCCAAAGGAACTGATGGGGATCGTGCCAAGAGATCTGAGAAAGCCCTTTGACAGCAGAGAGGTTATCGCCCGGATTGTGGATGGAAGCCGGTTCCAGGAATTTAAGGAAAAGTACGGTATCACCCTGGTCTGTGGTTTTGCACGGATCATGGGATATCCGGTTGGAATTGTAGCCAACAACGGAGTTCTGTTTTCTGAAAGCTCCCTCAAAGGAGCTCATTTTGTGACTTTATGTGCCTTGAGGAAGATTCCTCTCATTTTCCTTCAAAACATCACTGGATTCATCGTGGGCAAACAATATGAACATGGTGGGATCGCCAAAGACGGAGCTAAAATGGTCCATGCCGTTGCCAATGCAGATGTTCCGAAATTCACTGTGATCATCGGCGGTTCCTACGGAGCCGGGAACTATGCCATGTGCGGACGTGCCTATAATCCCCGGATACTATGGATGTGGCCCAATGCCCGCATCAGTGTTATGGGTGGAGAGCAGGCTGCCAATGTTTTGTTGACAGTCAAAGAAAAGCAGTATGAGAAACAGGGAAAACAGATGACTAATGAGGAAAAAGACAAGATCAAAAAGCCCATTTTAGATAAATATGATTTTGAAGGGAGCCCGTATTACAGTTCCGCAAGATTATGGGATGATGGGATTATAGAACCTCTGGAGACCAGAGAAGCTCTGGCTCTTGGGGTTTCTATGAGCCTTAACAAGACCATTCCTGATTATAAAATGGGGATTTTCAGGATGTAAAATGAAAGAAAAAAATTACAAAACAATTCAGTACAAGATAGAGGGCCGGGTTGCAAAATTGGTCTTGAACCGTCCTCAAGTGCATAACGCTTTTAATTCCACCATGATTTCTGAGATGTTGGATGTTCTCAAAAAGATTCAGGATGATGCCTCAATACGGATCGTGGTACTGACAGGAAACGGCAAATCGTTTTGTGCCGGAGCAGACCTGAACTGGATGAGAGAAGTCATTGATTATTCTTATGACCAAAACCTTAAAGAGTCCCTGGATATAGCGGAATTCCTTTACAATCTCTATTCCATCCCCAAACCCACAATCGCCAAGGTGAACGGAGCCGCTATTGGAGGAGGAGTGGGATTTCTTTCAGCATGTGATATCGTGCTGGCTTCTTCCAATGCTCAATTTGGACTCAGTGAAGTGAAGATCGGACTGATTCCAGCTGCCATCTCTCCCTATGTAGTCAAAAGGATCGGAGAAAGCAAGGCCAGAGAATACTTTTTAACTGGGGAGAGGATATCCGCAGAACGGGGTGAACAGATCGGATTGGTCAATCATGCGGTTCCTGCTGAACTGCTGGAACAGGAGACAGAAAAAACAGTGGATCGTCTCTTATCTTCCGGCCCCAATGCCATAGCCAACTGCAAAAAACTTCTTTTTAAGGTTCCGCAGGTTTCTTTAAAAGAGGCACAGGAATTGACAGCCAGGATGATCGCAGATTTGAGGATCAGCGATGAGGGCCAAGAAGGTATGGCTGCATTTCTGGAAAAGAGAAAACCGAACTGGGTTTTAAACATTAAAAGTGAAAAGAATGTTTGATAAGTTATTGATCGCCAATAGAGGTGAAATTGCTGTCAGGATCATCAGAGCCTGTCATGAGATGGGAATTTCAACAGTTGCGGTCTATTCTGAGGCAGACAGAAAGAGTCTGCATGTTCAAATGGCAGATGAATCCGTGTGTATCGGACCCGCTCCAGCTTCTGAGAGTTATCTTCATATCGACCGCATCATCCAGGCTGCTCAGAATAAAAAAGCCCAAGCGATTCATCCCGGTTATGGCTTCCTTGCAGAAAATCCCGCTTTTTCCTCAAGATGTGAGAAAGAAGGAATCGTGTTTGTAGGCCCCAATTCCAAAGCCATGGATTTAGTGGGAGATAAAGTGAGGGCCAGACAGACCATGGAAAAAGCAGGCGTCCCTATCATTCCTGGAATGAAATGTGTTTATAAAAAGACAAAGGAATATGAAAAACAAGCCCAGGATATTGGATATCCGGTCATGATCAAGGCTTCGGCCGGCGGCGGGGGAAAAGGAATGCGCATTGTGTCAGCTCCAGACCAATTGAAAACCGCTCTTGAAGCTGGGATGCGGGAAGCCAAATCCGCGTTTGGAGATGAGTCGGTTTATTTGGAAAAATGCATTCAAAAGCCCCGTCATGTGGAATTTCAGATCCTTGCGGACAATTATGGAAACATCGTTCATCTTTTTGAACGGGAATGCTCCATTCAGAGGAGACACCAAAAAATCATTGAAGAATCTCCTTCTCAGGCTTTAGATGATGAACTCCGGAATCAGATGGGAGAAGTTGCCAAAAAAGTCATCCAAGCGACAGGCTACAATAATGCAGGAACTGTGGAATTTCTTTTGGATAAGGATCGAAATTTTTATTTTCTGGAAGTCAATGCCCGTCTCCAAGTGGAGCATCCTGTCACAGAGCTGATCACAGGCCTGGATATTGTTCAGCATCAAATCGCCATTGCAGCCGGAGAAAAGCTCAACATGGAGCAGGATTCCCTGAGTCAAAACGGCCATGCTATTGAGTGCCGGATTTATGCAGAAGATCCGGAAAACAATTTTCTTCCTTCTTCTGGAAGAATCCTGTTTTTAAATGAACCCTCCGGGCCCGGGATCCGAATAGACAGCGGAATATTCCAGGATTGTGAAGTCCCCATCTATTATGATCCTATTCTATCTAAATTGATCGTATGGGCTGAGAATAGAGAAATGGCCTGTGAGCGGATGATCCAGGCACTGGACAATACTGTTATTTTAGGGGTTAAAACTTGTCTGGCATTTTTAAAGGAAGTCATATCCAGCCCTGATTTCAAAAGAGGGGACACCACCACTGATTTTATTGATCAGCACTTCAGTGATTGGTCAAGCATGAAAAAGGATCCCTTTACCAGAGAACTGTCTCTCATGGCAGCTGCTTTCTTATCTCAAAACCAGAGATATAATGACAGAAGTGACGAAAAAGACAAAAGGGAAGGATCTTTTTCTCCATGGAAGACATTGGGAAGATGGAGACTTGGGAGGAGTGGATAACGTGGAGTATGAATTCATTGTGGATAATGAACTGAAAAAATTAAATATGGAACAGCAGGGACAATCACATTCCATTCATATGGATGGCCATGAATACCTGGCGGATATCAAGTCTCTATCGCCTCATATCATTTCCATCAGCATCAAAGACCGAATGTACAAAATCTTTATTGTCCGAAGCAAGGAAGGATTCCATATCCAATGCCAAGGGGATTCCTATTTCATCCAAGAATCTGATCAGGATGAAGGGGAAATACAGAGCAGCGAAGAAAAATCCCGAAAAGACATGCTGAATATCAAACCCACTATGCCCGGGAAGGTCATAAAAATTCAAGTTAATGAAAAAGAAGAGATCAAAGTTGGGCAAACTTTGGTCATTGTGGAAGCCATGAAAATGGAAAATGAGATCAAATCTTCGATAAATGGAACAGTCAAGAAGATATTTGCAGCAGAAGGAGACCTGGTGGATTCTGATAAGCCCATCATGGAGCTTGAGGAGAAAACAGAGTAAAAAATCAGATTTGGCTTGCATCCATCCCGGATATTCATCCTGTTTCTCTGTATGACCATGGTTTGTGAATGAGCCAGGGAACTGATTCCTGTGTCCGCTCTATCAAGTTCCCTCAAACACAGCGCCCAGAAAGCATATCTTCACGGCTGATTATGCAGTCTCATGGCGACAAAGAGCAGTGAGGATTTGAAAATAATGGATAAAAATCGAATAATATGATAGATGTGCAACGTTTTTAATCAGAAATCGGTTAGGAACCATTAGAGAATGGATGACAAAGAATTGATCATGCTCGTCCAGCAAGACGACCAACGGGCATTTGAAGAAATTATGAGGAAGTATAAAAATAAAATTATCAATTTCCTTTATAATTTGACCGGAGACTATGAAAAAGCTGTGGAGATATCCCAGGAAACATTCCTTAGGGTTTATTTTAAGGCTCATAAGTACAAACCCATTGCCCCATTATCATCCTGGATCTTTACCATTGCATCGAATTTGGCAAAAACCGAGTTAAAGAAGATGAATAAACAAAGATACATACCATTGGAAAATGTGTTCAACCGCCATCAACAAGGATTATCAGAGACTCAGGACATGGAAAAAAAAGAAATGACAAAAATAATCAAAAAAGCTCTCAGCACACTGCACCGGCGATATCGGATTCCATTGGTACTGAAGGATATGGAAGGTTTCTCTCAGGAAGAAATCGCCGACATCTTGAAAAAGCCAGTGGGCACCATCAAAGCTCAGATCAGCAGAGGGCGAAAATATTTGAAACAGGAACTAACAAAAGCAAACTTGAATATAGACCTAAAAACTGAAGGTCAGGAGTTAGGAAATGAAAGAGCTTGATTTTCTTAAAAATGATAGGGTCAAGGCACCGGATGATTTTGAGAAAAAAGTCTTGATCCTTTTATCAGAGAAAAAGAAAAAAAAGAAAAAAGTCCGGTTGTTTCAGCTGTCATTGGCAGGAGCTGTGGGCACAGTCGGAGTGATTCTTTTGGTCGTCAATTTGTTTTTCTTCCAAAACCAGAGCCCACAGGAAATCGCAGAAAAGGGGCCCCAAAGCATCCTGGATCTCGGAGAATATTTCCAGTTCGGGCATGAAAACAGGATCCCCATCACAGAAGCCGTTGATTACTCTGGAGAGATCAGGGTAAAAACCGATCAATCCAGGACGATTTATATATTGGAGCAGGTCTCAGACAGCACCGATACTCACATTAAATACTAGGAGGTCTGTTAAAAATGAATCAAGGATTAAAGAAAATCATCACAATCGTTATGATGATGAGTGCATCTGTTTTATTCACAGTCAATGTGAGTGGAGCTGATCTCAGCAGACAAGCCAACATAAAAGAAATCACTAAGAAAGTGTTTCCTTCAGTTGTCAGAGTGGAAGCTGTGAATGGAATGAGAAAAGTGGCGACAGGAGTGGTCATAGAAGATCAGGGTTATATTGTGACAACAGCCCTGGTTTTTCCAGTGGGAACTGACATTTGGGTAAGAACTTCGAATGGAGAAAAAATCCGGGCGGAATTTATCGGAATGGACCCGGTGACGCACATCGCCCTGGTGAAAGCAGAAGGAGAGAAATGGAAGCCCATTGAATGGGGTCAAAAACAAGACATTGAGGCCGGATCTTGGATCAGCGTGGTTTCCATTTCCCCGGAAGACCGTCCAGCTGTCACAGAAGGAATCGTTAGCTCCATGGATCAGGAAAAGATCCGCTTGAATGTGTTGGTGATGCCGGGTTCAAGCGGAAGCCCTGTGGTGAATGAAAAAGGCCGGATGGTGGGACTTGTTAGAGGAGTTTACTCCGGGCAAACCACGTTTGATGTGTATAGAGATGATGACGTGGATCCTGAAACAAGTCAAGGCACTCTGTCTTTAAGCATTGTGGGAACTCCTGTTTCTGGATTGGCCATGGCTATTCCCATTGATGTGGTGAATAAAGTGTCCACAGAAATCAAAGAAACGGGAAAAGTCCAGAGAGGCTGGCTGGGCATTTCTATCATTGAGAACCAAGAGGACCAAGTGGAAGTTTATGATATATCTAAACAGAGCCCGGCTGAAAAAGCAGATATCAGAAAGGGGGATGTCATTCTCCGATTTGATGGAGAAGAGGTCACCAGCACTCAAAAGCTGGCCCATAGCATCCGAATGCACAAACCAGGTGATCAAGTCACCATGGTGATCCAAAGAGACCAAAAAGAAAAAAGCATTCAAATCCAACTGAGTGAATATTCAAAGAAAAACATGATCGAAGAATTCAGGGAAAAATTTCCACTCTTGTTTTCTCCTGAAAAATTCAGAATTGAAAAGTTTCCTCAGCCAAAAGAGTGGCCCTTCCCATTGCCGAAAAGAGAAAGAAAATATATCGGTGTGTATCTTGAGGAGATCAATAGAGAGCTTTCCGCCTATTTTGGAGTGTCCAATGGAACGGGTCTGTTGGTGACAAAAATTGTGAGAGACAGCCCGGCTGAAAAAGCGGGATTGAGAGTCGGAGACGTCATTATCAAAGCAGACGGCCGCCGAATCAACACCCGTAACCAAGTTGAGGATATCATTCAGAGAAAAGAGGAAAATGATAAGGTCAAGTTGGAAGTGGTCCGCGATAAGAAGACCAAAAACATTGAAGTCCAAGTGAAAAAGGAAGAGGAAAAATTTCCCATACTCTCACACATTGCTGAAAGAAAAAATTCAGAAGACCTCTTTCGAAAACTGTTTGAAATGTATCGGTGCATAGAAGTGTAGACTTGCTTTTATGCTCCAATTTCCCGGAGGCAGGAACTCTCATTCCTGCCTCTTTTTTTTATTGAATCCCAACCATTGGTGGGTGATTTTCTTGAAAATGTCATCTGATAAACGCGATTGTTTATACAATCCAGACTGGACCCTCTGGCGGATGGCTTCATAAAGGATGATCCCTGCAGATACAGACAAATTAAGGCTCTGAACCATTCCAAACATGGGGATCTGAATAAGATAATCAGATGAATTCAAAGCGTCCTCTGAAACTCCTTCTGATTCATTGCCAAAAACAATGGCTATGGGTTGTGTGTAATCGATCGATGTATAGGATGTGGATTCAGGCCCCAGATGAGTGGAGGCGATTTTCAATCCCTGGTTTTTGATGGCCTCAAAGCAATCCTTGGTTGAAGAGTGGTGACGAAACCGGATCCATTTTTCAGCTTTGGTGGAGATGGATGCATTGACAGGAAACGGTTCAGGACTTGAATAAATGATATCCACATACAAGACCCCTGCAGCGTCACATGTTCTTACCACAGCGCTGGCATTGTGAGTGTTGGTGACATCTTCAAGCACAACTCTCAAGTCAGGTTGTCGGTGAGACAAAACATCTTTGACTCTTTGTTTTCTTTGTTTTGTTGGCATCTCAAACAACCAAAGCCTTGAGTGACAGAACTATCCAAAAAATGATCACACCTATAAGAGCTCTGTATTCCCGATTTCTAACATACAGATCCCTTTGGAAATGAGTTTTGCCTTTGGGCAGTCTTGGTTTTATGCTGGGAAAGAATAGAGGAACTTTTTGGAATCTTGCATACTGCTCAGGAAACAGTTGTTGCATCTTTTGCTTTTCAATCTCAATGATCACGGGATAAAAAATCAGAAAATAAAGGCAGAAAATTCCCAGAACCCACCATGACCAGGAGCCCACCAATACACCGACTCCTATAAGCAGGTTTCCCAGATAAAGAGGGTTGCGGGTGTATCGATAAGGTCCTGACATGGACAATTTTTTTTCTTTTTGAATGTGTCCGCAGGCCCATGCCCTGATAAAAAGTCCTGACAAAGAGATCAGAAATCCCAAAACAATGCAGGAAAAAGAGACTTGGGCAAGAAAGACGGCCCCAATGGCAGTCAGCAGTCCAAAACGGACTCTCCATTTGTAGATGATTTTTTTTAGGGGGACCGTTTTCATTCAAACCAGCCATTCCTTGCACAAATGAGCCACTTCTTGCGGAGTGATTTGTTTCATGCATTCCAAAGTGCGGCATTTTCGTTTGTAGCAATAACTGCAGTCCAGTTGATGGAAAACCGTTTTGTCCTTTGCAGAGAAAGGACCGTTCCGAATCGGATTTGTGGGCCCGAAAAGGCCCACCACCGGGACAGAGAGAGCACAGGCTGCCTGAAGGGGAAAAGAATCGCTGCTGACCACCAGAATAGACTCATGGATCAAAGCAAACACTTCTTTTACAGACAGAAAAGGAGCGGCCATCACCCCGGTGTTTTGACTGATCTCATCAGCGACCTGTTTTTCTTTTTGGTTTCCCCACAAAATCACAGGAACGAAAGAAGTCAATGTCAGTGAATTGATCAAAGCGGTCCAGTTTTCTGACTCCCATCTTTTGGTCTGCCATGCTCCTCCCACATTAAAGACCACTGCATTCTGGTTGATGGGAATTCCTTTTTGCAGGAGCTTTTCCAGAGTAGACCGGATCAGAGCCGGTGAAAGGTCAAGAGGAAATTGGATGTTCTGTTGGCGGATTCCCAGGAGGGTTAAAAGCTGCAAATTTTTTTTTATCACATGCCTGTATTCAGATACGGGTTCCAAATGATCTGTATAAAAAAGAGAGGCAGACGGCTCTTTTAAATTTGTTCTGTGAAAACCGATCCTTTTTTTAGCTTTGGACAGATAAGAGATCCATCCTGATTTGATCAAACCCTGAAAATCCAAAGAAATGCTTTTTCTGTTCTTTATCTCTGATTTCAGCTCAAAAAAAGACGACCAAAAGGATCCAGACAGCAGGGACTTGTTTTGAAAATCACAGACGACAATGCGGTCTAATCCTGGCACAAGATCTAAAATGGGTTTGGCTTTGTCTCCAATAACCCAGGTCATGGTTTTTTCAGGGAACTGTTGTCTCAACACCGAAAAAGAGGGGAGAGTGTGGATCACATCCCCCAGAGAGCTGAGTTTGATGATAATGATTTCATCGGATTCTGAGATGATATTATGAGCTAACATGATGGTTTTCGGCGATCTCTGCTATGATTTCTGAGGTGGATCTGATTTTTGGCCCGCCCACGATCATCACTTTCCCACCATAACTGTGAACAATGTCCTTTTCCGGGACGGTTTCCTTGCTGTAATCTGTGCCTTTAGCCTGAATCTGAGGTTTGAGTGTCAAAAGAATGCGGGATACATCTTTTTCACTAAAAATGGTGACGTAGTCCACAAATTCAAAGGAAGAAAGGATCTGCGCCCGATGACTCTGGTTTAATATGGGCCTTCCCTCTCCTTTGAGTCGGCTGACAGAGGAATCACTGTTGAGAGCAACCACCAGAAGATCACCCATGTTTCTGGCTGCCTTCAAATATCTGATGTGTCCAATGTGGATGAGGTCAAAGCATCCATTCACCAAAACCACAGTTTTTCCCCTATTTTTTTGTTTGGAAATGACTTTTTTGAGTTCTCTAAGAGGGAAGATTTTTTTCAATTTTTTGAAGCAATCGCCTCCTTCAGTTCCTTTACGGTGACCGTTCCCGTGCCCTTTTTCATCACCACGATTCCGGCGGCATAATTTGCAATGTCTGCGGCATTCTCCAGCTCTGCGCCGGTGCTGATGGCAAGAGTCATGGCACTGATCACTGTATCTCCGGCACCTGTAACATCCACAATCTCATTTGTACCAAAGATATTTATATTATAGGATTTTTTGTTTTTCTGAAACAGGATCATTCCTTTTGACCCCCTGGTTAAAAGCAGGGAATCACTTCCGGTCCTTTTCAAAAGCTCGGCTCCGGCTTTTTCAGGAGAGCCGAAATCATCATAAATATCGATTCCCAGTGCTCTTTTGGCTTCATTTTCATTAGGGGTGGAGATAGTGGTGTTTTGAAAATCCATTAATCTAAATCTGGAATCCAAAGCCACCGGGATGCTGCTTTTTTTAAAATGAGGAAGCAGTTCCTTATAGATATCTTTTTTGACAGTCAAATAGTTGTAGTCAGATATCAAAACAGCATCCATGGTACGGGAACAGTGCTTCAGTGCAGACACCAAAAAGTTTTTAATTTTTTTGGTGTCAGGAACCTTGCTTTCTTTATCAATCCTCAAAATCTGCTGCTTTTTAGTCAATTCCTCCCCAGCCATGATCCTTGTTTTGGAGGGAGTCTTGTATTGGCTGTCTTGGACCAAGTAATCTGAATTGAGACCGTAATTTTTGACGATGCTCAACACTTCATTTCCGGATTGATTGGATCCGAGAACACCCACTGGAACAGGATAGGCACCCAGGGCTTTTAAATTCAACAAAGAATTGCCGGCTCCGCCTAATGAGAAGCGGCTGTTTTTATAGGAAAGAATAAGCACAGGAGCTTCTCTGGAAATGCGTCTGGTGTATCCGAAAAGATATTCATCCAAAATGTAATCTCCCCAGACAGCGATTTTTTTTCCATGGAAGGAATCAATGATTTCAAGCAGCTTCTTTTTGTTCAGAGACATTGACAAGATTTTTATCAGAATCTCAAAAAAAAAGCAAATCACAGGGAATCAAAAGACATGACCTTTGTATCTTCAATATATTAATGATGAATCCTATAAAAAAAGTAGTGATTTGACATTTCATGTCCAAAATGATATAATCATCATCCAAGTATAAGAAATAAAACAGTTTACAGTTATTTGTTTGAAAGAAGAGGATATTTATATAAAAAAACAAAATCAGATTATCTTTGAGGGCAATGAAAAGAGAGACCAAGAGAAGGATTCAGATCACTGTTCTTGGCTGAAAAACGCATTGTCTTTGTTATGAATAATCAGGATCAAAAGGAGAATTGATTATGGCAGGAATCGCAGGTGTGAACAAACCCGGTAAAGAAAGACAAGTCAAAATGATGCTGGATAAGATCGCTCACCGAGGGGGTTACGGGGCAGAAGTCGAAGAGAAAAAAGAAAATACTTTGGGAATCGTTTACCCAAAAGTCCAGTCAGAAAGCGCTCAAAAACTCAATAAGGGGATTGTTGCGGATGAAGCTGAAGACAGTCATTCTGCAGTTGCGCGGGCTGAAAACGGAGGTCTGACTCTCAAACGTGATTTATTGGGAATTGCCCCATTGTATTATGGAAAAGATAAGGGAGGTGACCTTTATTTTGCTTCTGAAGTGAAGGCTCTTCTGGATTTTTGTGATGACATCAAACAGGTCCCAAAAGGAAGCCGTTTTGATGGAAAAAAAGTCAAAATGCAATCAATGATAGAGCCAAAACAGGAATTTAAAAAAGATTCAGAACAAATCGCAGAAGGATTGAAACAAAAATTGATCCATTCCATCCAGAAAAGAGTTGAGCTAGGCGGAAAGATCGGATCCTGGCTCTCAGGAGGACTTGATTCAAGCACCATGTCAGCTCTGGCAAAAAAATATGCGGATGACCTGCAGACATTTGCCGCAGGAATCAAAGGAGCTCCTGACCTTGAGTATGCCAGGGAAGTGGCACGTTTCATCGATTCCGAACATCATGAAGTCGTTTTAAACTTTTCTGACCTCATCAAAATCCTTCCTGAGGTTGTTTATCATTTGGAATCTTTTGATGCACTTCTTATTCGATCCACACTCACCAATTATTTGGTTGCAGAAAAAGCTTCGGATCATGTGGAGTCTGTATTTTCAGGAGAAGGCGGAGATGAGCTGTTTGCCGGGTATGCCTATTTGAAAGACATGGATAGGGAAAAGCTCCCTAATGAGTTGCTGGACATAACAGATCGGCTTCACAACACAGCTTTACAAAGAGTTGACCGGAGTGCCTCAGCCCATGGAACAGTGGCTCATATCGGTTTTTTGGATCAAGAAGTGGTTGATTATGCTATGAAGATACCTGTGAAATACAAAATACGCGATGGTGTTGAAAAATGGATATTGAGAAGAGCTATGCAAGGAGAGCTTCCTGAAAGCGTGCTGAACCGTAAAAAAGCAAAATTCTGGAAAGGAGCAGGAGTTTCAGATTTGATCTCTGAATATGCCGAAAAACAAATAACAGATGAAGACTTTCAAAAAGAGCGGACACTCAAAAACGGGAGGGTGCTCAACACCAAAGAAGAACTGCTCTATTATCGTTACTTCAAGGAGCATTTTGGTGAATTCAAAGATTTATCCTGGATGGGAAGGACCAAAGGAGCTCCCGAAGTCTAAGCATAAAGAATAAGGGATTTGATATGAGCGGCAACAGCTTTGGCTAATCCCTGAGGATTGTATCCTCCTTCAAGAAGAGAAACCAACCTTCCGTCACAATATTGATCCGCGATCTGGATGCCCATTTGTGTGAGGTCAGAGAAACCCTGATCTGTGATCGAAAAACAGCCCAAAAGGTCTTGTTTTCTGCTGTCAAATCCAGCAGAGATAAGGATGAAATCAGGATTGAAATCATCTAACAGAGGCCATAACTGTTTATCCCAAGCTCTTTTTATAGCATCGTCTCCAGACCCTGGTGGCAGGTGTGCGTTGATATTGAATCCGCTTCCTTTTCCGTCTCCGGTCCGGGAAGGATCTCCGGTTCCTGGATAGGCATACCAGTCATGAGTGGAAAAAAAAAGCACAGAGGGGTCCTTATAGAAAGCGGCTTCAGTCCCGTTTCCATGATGGTAATCCCAGTCAATGATCAGGATTTTTTGAAGATGGTATTTCTTTTGAATGTATCGGGAAGCAACGGCCACATTGTTATAAAAACAAAAACCTTCTTCATGTCCGGCATTTTGAGCATGATGTCCGGGGGGTCTGACTGCACAGAACACATTGTTTACTGTTTTCTGGCAGACTGCATCCACAGCTTCAAGAACACCGGATACGGCTCTAGCCGCTGCTCTGCCTGTAACGGGGATGGTTTGGACCTGACGGATGTGATTTGAGGAATGGATTTCATTGATCGATTCAAAAGGATCTTTTTTTGGGGAGATGTGTTTGAGCTCCTTTGACATCCCTGTTTGGTCCAGTATCTTTTCAATGGCTTGAAGTCTGGCAGGGGATTCCGGATGTCCCGGAGATAAGACATGCTGCTGGTAGATTTTGTGAGAAACGTATCCGGTCTTATGATTGTTTTTTTGACGAGTGTTCATCTTTTTTTTTGATTTTGATAGAGATAATATTTCTGTCTGTGGCTCTCTGGATCACAAGCGTACAATCCGGAGTATCAATGGTTTCTCCTGTGTTGGGGATTCGGTTTAATCGGTTTATGGCATATCCGCCGATGGTTTCATAATCAGCCTTGGGCAGCTTTAAGTCAAAGCGTTCATTGATTTCATCAATACCCATGCGCGCATTCACCTGAATGGAACCGTTTTTTTGGATCCTGTAGTCTGGTTTGAATTCATCATATTCATCTTCGATTTCACCCACAACTTCTTCAAGAATATCTTCAATGGTCACGATCCCCTCTGTACCCCCGAATTCATCCACCACAATGGCGATGTTGATTCCATTGTTCTGGAGCTCTTTGAGCAGAACAGCTGCCTTTTTGTTTGGAGGGACATAATAGGCTTTTCGGATAAAAGGCTTGATCTTTTTGTTTTCTTTTTGTCCTAAAATGTCAAAATTGTTCAAAATCCCTACGATCCGGTCCACTCTTTTGTGAAAAACAGGAAGTCTTCGGTGTTTTGTCTCTACATACAATTGGACAGCTTCTTTCACTGTGGCTTTATTGCTGATGGCTTTGACATCAATTAATGGGGCCATGATTTCGGATACTTCTGTCTCTGAGAAGTCAAGAAGCCGATTGATCATGACCCGTTCACTGGGCTTGACATCGCTTTTGGTCTGTTTAAAGGCCATCATTAATTTCATTTCTTCTCTGGTGACAAACGGGGTTTTTTTGTTAGAGGACTTCCCTGTGAGAAGAACGGATATGCCTTTGGCTGTCCGGGTGAACATCCAGATAAGCGGGAAAAAAATCAAAGAGAAGACATAGATGACAGTGGAGATCTTGGGGGTTAAGTAATCAGTCAACTGCTGAAAAATACTTTTGGGAACAATTTCAGTAAAGATCCAGTTGACAAAGGCCATGACCACAATAGAGACAGGGATGCCGGCAGGCCCGATCAGTTTATAAAAAAGAGAAGCAGATACAGTGGTGCTGGTGATCACAGATATATTGGTGCCTAACAAAGTGGTGCCGAGGATCCACTCAGGTCTTTTCAACAGCTTTAATGCCAGGATTGAGGGCTTGTGACCTTTTTTTGAGGAATGTCGGAGACGAATTTTATCAACAGAGACTATGGCAATTTCTGAACCCGAGAAAAAAGCTTCCCCTAAAACACAAATCAGTATGATGATGATATGGACTGGAATAGACATTATTTTTTTCTTTTTTGAACCAAAAGAGTATCAATCCTGTTTTTTATGACCTGATCCACAGTGAACAAAAGGTCATTGTATTCAATATTTGCTTTTTCTTTGGGGAGCTCACCGAAAAGGGAGAATAGGAAACCGCCGATGGTTTCCATTTCCTTTGATTGGATGCGGGCTCCGATCAGTTTGTTGAATTTTTCTATAGGCATATTGGCCTTGACTTTAAAGGTATTGGGATTGATCTTCTGGTGGTGCTTTTTCTCTTTTTCATATTCATCAGAAATGTCACCAAAAATCAGTTCCAGAAGATCTTCCATGGTGACCAATCCCTGGATCCCTCCGTATTCATCCAAAACAATAGCAAAAGACATTTTTTTTCTTTGAAAAGTCCTGAACAATTCATCAGCTCTTTTGTTGACAGGAGTGAAGTAGGGCTCTCTGAGGATTTGTCTTAGGGTTTTTTCTGAGTCCTTGATCTCTTGTTGAGTCAATCCAATAAGGTCTGTAGCAAATAAAATTCCAATGATGTTATCCCTATTTTCTCTGTAAATGGGAACTTTGGAGTAGTGACTCTGTTTGATTTTTTGGATCATCTCTCTCAAGGGCATTTCAAAGGGAAGGCAGAAAAGATTGGAGTGGGGAGTCATCACTTCATCGATGGTGGTGTCTCCGAAATCAAAGATCTTAAAAATATATTTTTTTTCTAAGTCATCCAGCACTCCTTCTTTCTCGCCTTCTTCCACAATGGTCTTTACAATGTCTTCTGTGAGAAGACTCTCCTTTCTGGCGCTTTCTTTAACAAAAACATTCACCACAATATCTGAAATCTTCTTAATAAGCCACCTCAGAGGAGTGATAAGGGTTTCAAACAAGCTCAACGGAGACACCACAAAAGACGAAAATTTTTCATTATTGTATATGGCAATGGTTTTGGGAGTGATCTCTCCGAAAAGTAAAAGTACGGGAAGAACAATGCCAATATTGATCCACGGCATGTCCTGATTAAAAATATGCATGATCATACCTGCTGATATGGTTGATATGGAGATATTGACGAATTCATTTCCCAGAAGTATGGTGATGATCAATCTTCGGGGAGAGTTCAGTAATCTGCGGATCTTAACGCCTTTTTTGGGATTTTTCTGAACGATTTTTTCGATTTGATATTGAGATAAGGAAAAGAAAGCGGTTTCAGATCCTGAAAAAAATGCTGAAAAACAAAGAAGGATCAATAAAATCAAAAATTCTAAATAAAGAGAGATCATCCTGTGTTTATAGAGTCATTCCCGTATTTTCAAGTCCATATATCCCATGGACTTAATATACCAGCTGTTTACCAATTGTCAAACACTGCTTTTGTATTTGTATTCACAGGGGATCCAAGTATAATGAAAGTCAAATCATTAAACAGGATCAATTCGATGGATAAAAAAATCATTATACGGGAATACAAGAAAAAGGACCTCAAACAGGTCCTTAAACTGGTCAAAGAGCTGGAAACAGAGCTGGAAAACAAATTCACAGATGTGAAACTGAAATCAGGAGTTGATGACTACAAAAACCGGTATCTGAAACCCGAAAATAAATACCGCACTTTTGTGGCTGTTGTTGACGACAAAATCGTGGGATTTCTTATGGGTTATCCGTCCTTGGGAGCTCCCGAAGTGGATAATATGTATGATGTTCTGCCCGTGTTATCAGATTGGACCACACCTGAATTTTATCTGCAGATCACATTTGTATCCAAGCCTTACCGGAATCAAGGCATATCCACAAAACTTCATGAAAAAGTCATTGATTATGCCAGAGAAAAAGGCCATAAAGAGGTTTATGCCTGCATTGCCAAATGGAATCTTCCTGAAATCAAAGTCATTGAATCGGTTCAATTCCAAAAAAAAGACCTCGGTTATCGATACCGACTCTCTTTGAAGCTGTAAAAATCGTCCTTTCATCTGTTTGTGATTTCAATTACAATAATAAACAGCAATCAATCTTATGTGGAGGAGGTTTTATTGTATTTATTTTTGATCCAGCATGGAAAAACAATCCCCAAAGATAAAGATCCCGAGAGACCGCTGAACATTCAGGGCAAAAAACACACCAAAAGAGCTGCATCTTTTCTCAGGTCCCATGGTTTTTTGGTAGAAGAGATCTGGCACAGCGATAAACTCCGGGCCAAACAGACTGCAGAAATTATCGGAAAAAAGCTTTTTTGCAAAAATATTAAAGAGAGAGATGACCTGGGCCCTCTGGATCCAGTAAAAAAAATCGCTGATCAGGTTCAAAAGCAGGACGAGAACCTCATGATATCAGGCCACTTGCCTTTTCTGGAAAAGCTGGCAGCCCAGCTGCTCACAGGAGTTCAGAAAAAACCTATAGTGAAATTCCAAAATTCAGGGATCGTCTGCCTGGAAAAAGACAAAGACTGGTCACTGGTCTGGTCAGTGATCCCGAATATTATCTAATCTTTATTCTCTTCAACGGACTTCAGTTTATTGTATTTAACCAAAAGTTGGAGCCACCAATCCGGGTATTCGAGTGCATTTCTTTTCCTTTCTTTGGCATCGTAATCCCAGAAATGATTGAATCGGACCAACAGATGGTCTCCAAGATCCCACCAGGTGTCAATCACAAGGTCGGCATTATTGTTGCAGTATTCGGTTAGAAAATCCGATGCCATGGCAGGATCTTGTTCATACAGCTGTTTCGCGTACTTGTCGATCAGAGGCGTTCTATCCACTGCGGTTTTTTCCCATTCCTCCTGTGTTTTCCGGACATCTTTTATGGCATGTGAATAGACCACTTGTGTGTGGAAGTCCACATAATCAAACGCCCATCTGGCAGAATCCCGATTAAAGCTCCAGTGGTCACCGATTTCAAAAGACCGGGGGATTTTGTTGATGCCGATATAAAAAGGCATGTAGCAGGAGGTGTCCTGGGCCCCAAAAGCCAGCCACACGAGTCCGCCTATGGGATTGGGGAGCCAGTCTCTGCACTGAGTGACGGTCACGTATTCAGCACGGTTGACCCCAATAATCCGTGAGGTGTTGAATTTTTTGCCTTCCAGTTCAAATCCATAAGGGAGACGGTTGGGATTGCTGAAAGCACCTCCCTGAAGTCCTCTGGCTGGGTCATAAGGAGTGCCTTCAAATTTATCTCTGGTCATGACCATGACATCATACACCGAGAGTTTTTTATCCGGTTTCACAGAGAAGGGGAATTCCATGTTGGGTGTGCCCGGACTGAAATTTTTCGAGGGAGCCACAAGATCGAAAAAGCGCCACATCCGGGCTCTGGAGCCTTGACTGCTTTCTGCACTGTATTCAGAAGGAGAATAAGCCTTTTTCCAATTGAAAGCCTCACCGCTGTCAGGATCATAAAAGCCTTGTTCCACAGCAAAAGAAATGACATTGGAAGAGGCCATGAAATAGTCTGGGTTGTCCAGGTTGATCTCACCGATACGGGATTCATTGGGGCACACACTCACATGGTCATCCGGCACTCTCTGAGCGCACCACACAGCACCGGGTTTCCCGCTTTCCGGAGTCCAAAGCGGGCCCACAGGCATGATCTCAAAGATCCAGATTTCATTGGGATCAGATAGAGCCAGCATTTCTCCGGTGTCTGTATATCCGTATCCGTGTTTTTCGCCAAGTTCACCCATGATTTTGATGGCCTCTCTGGCGGTTTTGGCTCGTTCCATAGCGATCAAGGTCAACATGGTGATATCAAACTTGGCTGTGGGCGTGGGATTCTCCATTTTATCACGGCAGCCAATAGTGGATTCACCAAGAGCGACCTGCTGGTCGTTCATGTACCCAAAAGCGCCGTGGACATAGGAATAGGTGTGGCTGACTTGTGGGATTTCAAGCCCTGTGAAGTCATCCTTGTATTTTTCCCACTTGAGGCCCACATCCGGGTGCCATGTCCGGAACTGATTGATATGATAGATTTTGCGCTTGGACCCATCTTCATAGTCTGCAGCAGGCACATACCGCCAGGTCCAATCGCAAAGTCCGCAGTCACAGGTGTGAGTGCTCATCACAGACCCGTCCACAGACGCGTCTTTTCCCACGATGATGACCGTGCATCCATCTTTTGGAATGGCATTTGTTTCACATTTCTCAGTGTTCTCAAGGTTTGCAAAAGACAGAGAGAACAAGAGCAGTACAAGAGAGATCACGCTTAATTTAAGAATCAAAGTTTTGTTTTGTCCCAATTTTTCCTCCTTTTATTCCAATGGTGTGAATTTTGACATCAGGTCATTCATATGATATGTTTTTTTTAACAAATGTTAAAGGAAAAAGCAATCAATCCTCACAATGACATCCCTTTTCTCTTTTCTTTTATTTTTTCAGGAGCCATTGATTTTTAGACCTCTTTTCTCTGAAAATGAGATAAGAGCCAAAATAGAACACTTTATGCTATGGGAAAAAATGATTCTGATGTTTTGTCACCCCCGTCTATTGAAAAACCTTTTGAAGACCCCTGGAATATTTTAAACATAGACCTGGATGCTCTCAAATCAAATTACAGACATCTCAGGTTAAAAGTTCCTCAAGAATATCCTTTTTTCGCTGTGTTGAAAGCGGATGCTTATGGTCATGGGATCAGAGAGGCGGCAAAAGTCCTCTCTGAAGCAGGATGCCGGCATTTTGCTGTGGAGTCGCCTCAGGAAGCCATTCGCATTCGCAACCAGGGGATTGAGGATGAGGTACTGCTGTTGAATCCCATTCCTGACTGGATGGCTGAAATATCTGTCAGGCATGACTTGAGTGTTTCTGTGATCCATCCATCTATATTAGATCCCTTGGAAAAAGCGGCCCGGGATATGGGAAAGACCTGTTTGGTTCATCTGAATGTGAATGTGGGGCTCCACCGCCTGGGAATAGCTCCGTCCAAACTAGTATCTGTAGCCCGACAAGTCTCATCCAAACCTCACTTGAAACTGGAGGCCCTGTTTGGACAGCCGCGAACTCCGGAAACCGCACTCAAAGCATTCCTTAAGCTGAAAAAGAACTATGAACTTTTAAGAGAGAAACAGCTGCAACCTGATTATTTTCACTTTGCCAACAGCCCTACGTTTCTGGCTCATCCGGAAACAAGAAACGAGGGAGTCCGGATTGGGATTCTCCTGTACGGTGTTCTGCCCATGGAGCAGTACAAAGAGGGAGATTCGAGTATAGGAGTTAGACCGGTCATGAGTCTTGATTCAGAGATTGTTCAGGTTCGAAATTTACCTGAAGGCAGCCGAATTGGTTATCATTCAAAAAACAAGCTTACCAGAGACCTTCGAGTCGGAGTCATTCCAGTGGGTTATTATCATGGACTAAACCGCAAGATGACTCAAAACTCTTATGTTTTGATACGCGGGCAGAAAGCTTTTTTCACTTCCGGGATTTCCATGAATTCTTCAACCGTGGATCTGTCCGGACTGCCTAAAGCTCAAATAGGAGACAAAGTGACACTTGTGGGCAGACAGGGGGATGAAGAGATCAGTGTGAATGATTTGGCTGAACGGTCAGGGACCATTGGCGCAGAAATCATGATGAGTTTTGGAAAGAGCATCATCCGGACTTTCACTCTGGCAGAAAAGGATCACCAGACTCAGGGGAAACTCAAGCAAACAAAAAGCAAAGATATCATCATTCGGTACTCCCAGACCATCAAGGAACTTCCGGCTTGGATCAGCTATCATGAGATTGCAGCTTTTTTAAAAACAAATCTCATACTTCATGAAAAATTGGAGGAAAGAATCCTCACTACTTTAGACTATGCTCTCTCTTCCAATCCAAGAGGGACTGGTTTTGTGATCCTGGCCACCAAAGAGAAAAACATCCTTGGGTTGGTGGTCTGTATCCGCACAGATACGGCAGGATTCATTCCTGAAAACATCATCGCTCACCTGTGTGTTCACAAAGACCACCGGAACAAAGGAATCGGAACCCGGCTTCTTCAGGAAGCCATTTCCTGTGCACAAGGCCCCATGAAAGTCCACATCAGAAAAAACAATCCAGCAGCCCGGTTTTTAGAGAAATTCGGATTTAAAAAGGATTACTTGGAAATGCGTTTAAACAAAGGAGAGAGTGAAGAAAATGTCTGATTTGAAAGAAAAATATAAAAAAGATAACATCGCGTGGGATCAATGCGCGGAAACCTATGAAACCCAAATCGTAGGAGGCCATCCGGATATTTATGCTTTTGAGAATTTTGAAGAGGATTTCTTAGACCGTCTCCTGCTCTATTTGATTGAAAAACAGGTCCGCCCCATAAAAATAATGGATTTGGGATGCGGTTCAGGAAGGCTCCATATCAGATACGGAGCTAAGACAGTGGATAATCAGGAGCTGCAAAAGTACAACAAACTCAAAGAGCTGAAAAAGACTCACCCTGAGCTGGCCTATGACTCTCAGCTGTTTAAAGGATTGTCAGAGGTGTGGGGCATTGATTTTTCATCCAGGATGATTGCACTAGCCAGAAAAAAAATCAAGGAAACCCAATTGGACCAGGCCCATACAGTTCCATTGACTCTGGACCAGGGCTCTGCCTTTGAGCTGGAAGCAGAACCTGAGGATGTGCTTCCTGTTGCTGTGAATCTGGTCAATTCCATATGTGTGATGCAGGGACCCCAGGGTGCAAAGGAACTGTTCAAATCCATGAAAAGAGCTGTTGAGAAGGCAGGAGGAATCGCCATTATCTCCAATTATCAAAGGGAATACATTGAAAGCTATGGGATTGGACAGTATGAATCCACCCTGGATGTATCCGGTCATCCATGGTGGATGGTCCCAGACACCTATGCCTCATCTGAATACCGGTTCTTTCCCAAACATTACATCCGGGCTTATACCAAAGATCCCCAGCTTCATGTGGATGTTTTTGACCAAGAGGGGAATCTGGTCAAAGAAAACCATGTGTTGAAAAGAGATCCTGAGCGCACCAGAGAAGTGGTGGAAACAGGACATATCCGAACTCATACGGACTATGAATCTCACTGGTACAGCTTCAAACAGATGAATGACTGGATTGAGACCTATTGGAAAGATTCAGGAGAGACCTATCATTTCAAAACATCCCGGCTGGATAGGCTGCGGGCTGAGCCAGCACAGATGTCTATTTTGGATTCAGGAGATCATCTCAAAGATCTTTTCACACGCTGGAAACTCGTCTGATTTATGAAGCATACCTGGATCCAATACACCATCATCATTGCCTATTTCATCTTTATTTTCACCAAAGGAATCCGGCGGTCCAGGGACATTGAGGACAGTGACGATTTTTTAGTTGCAGGGAGAAACATCGGATGGTTTTTTCTCCTATGCACCATGGGCGCTACTGTCATAGGAGGAGGAGCGTCTATCGGAGCTATCGGAAGGACTTATGAGTGGGGAATCCTCATGCTGGTGGTCTCTTCGGCATGGTACATCCACTTTATCTTCTCAGGCCTTTTTGTAGCCCCCTATTTCAGGAAAGAAAAGCTCTACACTGTGGCCGGTTATTTTGGAAACAGATACGGAGAGCAGAGCCGGTTTGTGGCTTTTCTTCTTTCGGTCCTGTTTTCTGTTGGGATGCTGGGGGCCCAGATGGTGGCTTTTGGAAAGATCATCACTACTATGATCCCTGAAGTCCCTTACCTGTGGGCTGTTATTGTGGGAGGGGGTATGGTGATCCTCTACAGCACAGCCGGAGGTCTTCTGGCTGTCATTCACACAGATGTTTTTCAATTCATCATTTTGATCGCCGGATTTGTGGTCACACTTCTGCTGTGCGTGCCGGACCTGATCACCCAAGCCTCCACGCTCAGAACAAACATTTCCCAGGAATTTTTCCAGATCCAAGGGGGAAAGGGCTGGATCTTTTTGATCACCACGTTTTTGGCCTTTCTTTTAGGAGAGACCTTTTCTCCGGCTTATGCCACTCGATACTGTGTGGGAAAAGACATCAAACAAACCAAAAAAGGACTGGTGGGTGCCGGAGTTTTTCTGGCCATTTTGTTTCCCTTAGTTCTGTTTTTCATTGCTTTGTATGCCAGGATCCATTTCCCGGCCATTGATCCAGAACAGGCCCTGCCCATGACCATCTTGAGGCTGAACAATCCTTTTGTAGGAGGGCTGATCATCGCTGCTTTGATGTGTGCGGTGATGTCTTCTGCGGATTCTGTGTTGAATTCCTCCACAGCTATCTTTGTCAAAGACCTTTTTGAAAAATACATATACAAAAAAAGAAAAAGACATCCCAAAGAACTGTTGATTGCCCGGTCCTTTTCCTTTGTCTTAGGTGTTTTTGGCATCATCATGGCCCTGATCCTTCCCAACATCATCGACCTCCTGCTTTTGACCTATAACCTATGGGCACCCGGGATCATTGTTCCAGTGATCTATGGTGTGTTTTCAAAACACAAGTCCAGGTCCTTGAATCGTCTCATCTTTGTCACCATGGTGGTCTCGACTCTGGCCACTGTGGGATACATGACCACAGGATACCAACAAACGGTTCAGCCATCCATTGTGGGATTGGCGGTGTCCTGTCTCATCTTTATTCCGGGTCGATGGATTCAAAAGATGAGATCCAAATAGTTTTATCTCAACGGATTCTCTTATCTGAAAATGGGGAGTGTAAGTGCCGGCTGGTGTCAGCAAAAGGGGGGTTGATGATGGGAACCAAAAAGGTGGGGGTTCTCCCCAGCCGGCCAAAGAGAACCAAACTCATTATAACATATCAAATCAAAAATCAAACCTTTTTTTTAAATTTTATCAAAGATGACTGTTTTGTCTCTCATCAAAGGAATTTCATATCCATGATTGACCGGAGATGAGGAAAATGTTTAAATAGGGGACATC
>WJMT01000099.1 GCA_014727835.1 Candidatus Aminicenantota bacterium
GATGTGCGAATCTGTGGTGGCGTTTCCAAGGGACAAACAAAAAGTGATCAACGAGTATACCCGAGTGACCAAGTCAGAAGGGTTTGTGGGAATGAATGAAGTCACCTGGCTTGGGACGCCTCCCCGGGAACTGGCTGAATATTTATCCCGAGCTCTGGGGCAAGCGGAATTCCTTGAAGCCAACAGCTGGAAGCATCTGCTGAAAAAAGCTGGCCTTGAGGATATAGAGGCCAGAGTTTACAAAACCAATGCACTCAGCCAATGGGCCAGTGAAGTCAAACTCATGAATCCCAGAGATTACCTTGGGGCCTGGGGCCAATTATTCACCCTCTTTTTGAAAAGCCCTGAAGTCAGAAAATGGATCAAGGAAATCGCTTTGCCCCCTAAAAGCGCTTTTCATCTTTTTAAGTATTTTGGATACGGATTATACACAGGCGGGAAATAATCGGGTACAATTTATTTATTCACCTCATTTTTTCTGAAGCTCTCTGACAAAAAATCTAGAGTCAAAGACCTTATTTAAAAGAAAATAGGTGAGTGAGTATTGTGTCAGTGTTTTTTTGTTAAAATTCCTAGTCCAGGCGATGGAGGAAGCACTGGAATTCCCTAGCCCTTGCTTTGAGATCTTGAGTGTAGAAATGATAGATCCCATTCAATATCATTTCATTCCTCATCCTTTTTTATTTTTTCGGCTTCATCAGTCCATGTGAGGAAGCCACAAATAATAAAATCCACTGGGAAGGGATTGAAACAGTTTGAGATAGGAGTTCTCCTTAAACAGATTTTTTTCACTTGATTCCATGGAATAAATATTGGTGGTTTTCTGAGGATAATAGGTATAAGCCACCACTTGAGCCTCCTCGATTCGGGCTATTTGGTAGATCAAATCTTTTGCGTTATGAAAATATCCTATGTCATCTATCAATTTCAGCTCCAGAGCTTGAGAAGCAGTATAGATTCTTCCGTCAGCCAATTCCTTCAACTCCTCTCTGGAAAGCACTTCTTTTCGGCTCCTGTAAACCGCATCCAGAAACTTTTGATGGAGGTCATCCACAATTTCCTGAAAAATATCTTTTTCCGCAGGCGAAAGCTCTTTAAAGGTGCTCCCTGCATCCTTCATTTTTCCTGATTTGATGACATTCACCTGGATACCCAATTGATCCATGAGCTCATGAAAATTAGGAAAAATAGAGATCACACCGATACTTCCTGTAATCGAAGATGGATGAGCAAGGATAAAATCACACGCTGATGCCACATAATACCCCCCTGAAGCCGCCACGCCCATCATGAGCGCCACCACAGGAAGGCCGGTTTTCTTCTTGAATTCAAAAATCTCCCTGTACAGAATATCTGTAGCTGTGACCCCCCCTCCAGGAGTA
This sequence comes from Candidatus Aminicenantota bacterium, assembly GCA_014727835.1. GTDB lineage: Bacteria > Acidobacteriota > Aminicenantia > Aminicenantales > Aminicenantaceae > WJMT01. The sequence continues at coordinate 1,383 of WJMT01000099.1, forward strand.
TCCAAACACAGGATCACACCCTTCATATGGGGATCTTGAGAGGCGAGTTCCAAACGGTAATAAACCTGGGAAATCTGGCTTTGTTCCTTTTTCAGTAACCCAGGAGAAAAAGAAGCGCCGATAAATCCTTCCAGGTTCAAAACCAGAATCTTGTCTTTAGACTCACTGGGCTCCAGAACCACCTCTTTGATCTGCTCTGTTCCGAATATATCCAGATGGACATGAGGAGAGCAGGCACTCGATATGAGAAAAGCAAGGGCGGTCATAAAACACACCACAGCTTTAAAGAAGTTCATATCTCCTCCTTTTTGCTTTTTTTTGATTATACCATATCCATATTTATTGGGGACACTTTACTTATCCACTTGATTTCTGCTGAAAAATCAAGAACTCAAAATTATTTCTCTTTAAAAAAAATGGGTAAATAGGTAAAGTGTCCCTGTATTTAAATTGAAACTGAGGGAATGCGATGAAAAAAATCTTGACCTTTATCACGTTTGTCAGTCTGGCTGCTTTCTTTCTTATCAGCTGCAGCAGCCGGGCTCGAGAGGAAGAAACATATGAAATCAAAGCCATTGGTGTGGGAAATGTGATTTTCCATCAAGCTCAAGCCTGCATCAACCAATCCAAAGCATACCGTACTGCCTGGGAATACGCCAAAGTGACCGGCATGGATTTCAAGAGCGCAGCAGATGAAATACTGGGCCAAGACATGAAAGACAACAAACAGATGATGCTTGAGAACAAAGCTCAAATCGAAGGGATGCTGCAAGAACTGAAGAAACCGCCTGATAAATACAGTGAGGCCCATAAAAAACTCAAGGAACTCTATGAGATCTACCTCAAACTACACAATTTAGCCATTGAGCCTCTGAACGACATGGAGAAACACGATGCCTCAGTCAATGATCTGGCTGCGCAAACAATGAAAAAAAAAGAGGAGTTGGATAATATCTATGATTATCAATAAGTTAAAACTGGGTGCGTTTTAATGGGTTCCTTTTTTTTTGGAGCTCAAAACTCCCAGTCCAGGGGATGTAGGAAGCACTGGAATTCTACAGCCCGGCCTTCCGGGTCTTGAGTGTAGAAATGATAAATCCGGTATTTTGGATTCTCTTTGGGCGGCGATTGGGCCTTCTCTTTAAATTTCTCATACATCCGGTCAACATCCTTTTTTTTCGGATAAAAAAAAGTGATGGTGCCGCCTAAATCAGCTTCACTTCCCTTGCAGAATCCTAAAAGCAAATTTCCATAGCGAAAAATAAGACAGCTCCCCTGGTCCAGCCACAACTGACAGCCAACCTCTTGCATGTAAAAGTCTTTGATTCCATCCAATTTTTGAGTTGATAGAAAGATGAGCCCACTTCTTTTCTCTGGATTCTTGACACCCGGAGAAGTGCTGTTAGGCGCTTTGCTCTCATCCTTACTGATTGAGGGAATCCCAGCCAGCATCAAAATCAATATGCCTATAACACTTAATTTCACTTGTCCCCTATCCTCCTTTGGATCCATTTATACATATATTATACACCTTTTTTCTGTAAGTTAAATCAAATTAATGAAATGTGTTTTCGTTTTTTTCCAGTTTTTTGCCTCGAAATCACAAACTCAAATTCTTTTTCTCCATAAAAATAGGCAACTGGGTATGGTATATTATAGAAATCAATTGAACGAGGAGTCAGCCCTATGAAAAAATCGAGAGTGTGTGTTCTTTTGATGGTGTTTTTCTTAAACAATCTCTTTCTTTTATCTGAAGAACCAATGGAACAATCCGATTCCCCAGTATTGAAACAAATCCGCCAGACCATGGATCGCTGGGTAAAATTCTGGAACAGTTATGATCTGGATGAATTGAATCATCTTTTTGTCACTGATCCCAAGCTGAGCTATTTTTCATCTGAAAAAGCTGGGTTGATCCAGGGAATCGACCAAGTCAGGAAACACCATCAGGATTTTGGATTCCTCCCCGGAGGAAAAAAGTCTCCCAATCAGCTTTGGATTCAGAATTTATCCATCAACTCAGAAAAAGATACCGCCACAGCTACAGCAACCTGGTTTTTCAAGAAACCTAAAGAAACCCTTCAGTGGGGGCCCATGACGGCTGTGCTGATTCCGAAGGAAGATACCTGGAAGATCATCCATATGCACTTTGCGAATCATCCCTCTGATACAATTTTTGAAAAAGACCAAAGGCTGTTCAACATCCCTCCAGAGGTACAGGCCATATCTCTTCTGGGAGAATATTTGATACCTGAAGATCCTCCTGAAAGATTTCATCAAAAATATCGGCTCCACCAAAAAAGATATGATGAGGATCCTCTCGATGCAGATAACATTATCTGGTATGGACGCTGGTCTGCTTATTTAGGGAATTATCAGAAAGCCATCCGAATCTACAGTCAGGGAATTTCCCTATTTCCGGATGATGCCCGTTTCTACCGGCACCGGGGCCACCGCATGATCTCCATAAGGAAGTTTGACCAGGCCATTGCTGATTTTCAAAAGGCTGTTCAATTGATTGAGGGCGAAAAAGACCAGATTGAACCTGATGGAATGCCCAATGCACAAAATATTCCGGTCAGCTCACTTCATACAAACATCTACTACCATTTAGGACTGGCTTTTTATCTGAAAGGAGATTATGGGAAAGCTGTTGAGGTTTATCGAAAGGGACTCAAAGCCTCCACAAATGATGACATGCGGATTGCCATGATTCACTGGCTTTACATGAGCCTGCGCTTGATTGAAAACAATGAAGAGGCTCAGGAAGTTTTAAATCCCATTCATCCGGAGATGACCATTATTGAAAATCAGGCCTATTATCGATTGTGTCTGTTTTATAAAGGAATCCTGAAAGAAAAAGATCTTTATGAAGATCAAGATTCCCAGGTCATGAGCGATGCGGTGGCTTATGGGCTCGCTAATTGGCACTTTTACCAGGGGGATAAAAAAAAGGCAAAAGAGCTGTTTAGGGCACTCATCAAAGATGGCAACTGGGCTTCTTTTGGTGTGATTGCCGCAGAAAGCCAGTATTTCCTGAATTTCTTTTGAATTCCTGAACAAACTTTGTGAATTCAGCTATAATTCCGCTTTTTCTATCACTTTTTCGACAGAAAATGGCCCCCCGTGACCTGGATAAACGATTTTGGCCCCCTTTCTGATCAGCTTCTTCCAACTCTCCTTTAAAGCTGCCTCATCTTCAGCAAATATAGGAAGATTGGGCTTGATAGTGAGGGGGAATTTGTTCATGGCTGAATCTCCCACAAAAGCATCACCTGAATCCAGCACAATAGAAATGGAACCCAGGGAATGACCCGGAGTGAATATAATGTCTCCGGGTATGCCGTACTCCTCAAGAGAAAGGCCCTCATCACCGATAATCACATCCACTTTGTTGGGCTCGGTTGACATTGTCCTTCCCATGCCCTTGAGCAAAAAATGCATTGTTTTGCCCCACCGAGTCACAGGAGGCGGTATCTTCAACGTTCCTTTTTCCAACAGGTCCTTTTCGTTTTGGTGAACCATGACCTTAGCCCCAGTCAGTTCTTTCAATCCTTTCAAACACCCCACATGGTCCCAGTGGCAGTGAGTGATGATGATAGCGTTGATGTCCTCTGGATCGATTTGGAGATCTTTCAATCGTTTCTCAAACTTTTGAATTCTCCCCGGAACTCCCGCGTCGATAAGAACACTGCCATGATCTCTGATGAGATAGCTGCTGCTGATGCCAGTATTTATAATGTGAATGTCCATTTGTTTTCCTTTTACAATAGATATTATACCGCTCTTTGGCTTTAAAAAAAACTTTTAAGATTTTAATCAGTATCAATATATCTTGAAGCGCAGTCATGTGTTTTGATAATATCGGAATATGATTCTCTACAGAATGGAGGCATAGATGACTAAAATCAAACGTCTTCTTTTTTTATGCACGGCCATAATCTATTTAATCCCACTTGTTTCGTGTCAAAAACAAGATAAAACAGCAGCTGACCTGGTGCTTCTGGATGGCAAAGTCATCACCGTAGACTCTGATTTTTCGATTCAGGAGGCAGTGGCTGTCAAAGAGAATAAAATCCTGGCTGCAGGCACCTCTTCAGACATAAAAAAGCACATCAGCCCAAAAACCCAAGTGATTGATCTTGAACAAAACACTGTCCTCCCCGGCCTCATCGATGCTCATGCTCATATGAACAGCCTGGGAGAAGAGCTCACTTCTTTCAATATCCGAAACTGCCAGAGCTATGAGAAAATTGTGGAACAGGTCCAAAAAGAGGTCCGGACAAAAAAACAAGGCGAATGGATCATCGGAGGCCGCTGGGATCACACCCAATGGGACACCAAACAATTCCCGGTTCATGATGCCCTGAGCGCGGCCTCACCCCATAATCCGGTGTATTTAGCCCGGGTGGACGGCAACTCAGCTCTGGTCAATCAAAAAGCCTTAGAGATTGCTGGGATCAATCAAGACACTCCCAATCCGGAAGGAGGGGTTATCATCAAAAAACAAAATGGTGAGCCCACAGGAGTGCTGCTGAACCGCGCTATGAACCTGGTCAAGACACACTTCCCTCCGGAAACAGATAAAAACTGGAAACAAAAGATACTCCCGGCAGTGGATGACTGTGTGAGAAAAGGATTGACCGGATGGCATGAGGCTGGTGTCAGTGAGAGAGAAATCAGACTTTACAAGGAATTGATCGACCAAAACAGATTAAAAATGAGAGTCTATGCCATGCTGGGAGAGCAGGAAATTCCTGTTATTGACCAGGATTTATACTCATTTTTTAAAAACAACCGGGTTGAAAACTACGGAGACCATTTCTTAGAAGTTAAAAGCATCAAGCTGTTTTTTGATGGAGCTTTGGGCTCAAGAGGAGCTGCTTTTTTCCGCGACTATGCAGATGACCCGGGAAATAAGGGATTGCTGAGGATCACCCCGGATTATATATATCAAGTCTGTCAGGCTGCCTTAAAGGCGGATATGGGTGTGAACACCCACTGCATTGGAATCAGAGGAAATCGTTTGTGCCTGGAATCCTACATCAGGGCTTTAAAAGAAAACCCCGCCCCAGACCATCGATTCCGGATCGAACATGCCCAGATTGTCAGAAAACAGGACGTTGATTTGTTTTCAGAGCATCAAATCATTCCCTCTATGCAGCCCACTCACTGCACTTCAGATATGACCTTTATTGAAGATCGGATCGGAGAAAAACGGTGCCAGTATGCCTATGCGTGGCGTTCTTTTCTAGATGCCGGACTGCCCATCCCCTGCGGGTCTGATTTTCCTGTTGAATCCAACAATCCTTTTTATGGAATCTATGCTGCTATCACCCGCCAGGATCATGACCGGAATCCTGAGAATGGCTGGCACCCTGAGCAAAAAATGAACCGGGAAGAAGCTGTTAAAGGATTCACCATTTGGGCCGCTTATGCAGCTTTCCAGGAAAACATCCTGGGCTCCATTGAAAAAGGGAAATATGCTGACTTCACCGTGATCGACCGGGACATTTTGACAGTTGAGCCCGAAAAAATCCTCAACACTCAAGTGCTCTACACTATTGTCAACGGAAAAATTCAATTTCAGTCAGAACACGTCAGCAACACAGATATTGAATACAACAAAACAATGGAATATGACTAAACTTCTTTTTTTTAATCCATAGACAACCAATCTCCCGGCTGATTCGTTTTTAATACCTAAAGCCATGAAGCGACAAAACTCTTCGTTTAAATTCATTCATAACCAGCCTGGATCCATCACTTTCCAGTGTCAACCGGTTCCAGGATCCGGGAGATTAAAATGCTCAAAAACTATTTAAAAATCGCCTATCGAAACATCCTGAGCCAAAAGAAATATGCGCTTCTAAACATACTTGGCCTGGCTGTGGGATTGGCTGCCTGTCTGCTCATGACCGGATTTGTTATCCATGAGCTGAGTTTTGAATCCATACATCCGCTCAAAGACCGGACTTTTCGGATCAACAGCCACATTCCCATGGGGGGCCGGACCATAGAAAACACTGTGGTCTGCGCACCCATGGGGCCTGCGGTCGAGGAATCCCTGCCCGAAGCAGAAGAAAGCGTTCGGCTTCTCCGCTCATTCAACTTAGTGCTGGAAGCGGACAATCGTGAATTCGCCATCAAAAGAGCCTATATCGCTGAGCCTGAGATATTCAGAGTCTTCTCTCTCCCCCTCAAACGCGGCAATCCTGAAACCGCTCTCAAGAACCCTTTCAGCGTGGTGGTGGATGAAGACACAGCGCAAAGACTCTTCGGAGATGATGATGCCTTTGGCCAAACCATCCGGATGACCCTGGGAAAAACCAATGACTTCAAGGTCACAGGTGTTCTGGAAAATATCCCGTCCAACACGGTCATGAGTGTGCCTCTGCTGATCTCTTTTAACACATTGACTCAATCCATGCCCGAATCCATGATGAGCTGGCGAAGCTGGGGCTCCTTCACCACTTTTATTCTGCTCAATGAGAATGCCCAGCCTGATGGACTGGATGAAAAAATCACTGCCCTGGCTCAGACTCATCTTTCTGAAGGCAATGACAAGACCACCTTTTATCTTCAGCCGTTTGACCGGATTTACATTGACAACGCCATGCACGGCAAGAACAATGACATCGCTCACAACGGGAGCATCACCCGGATTGCGGTTTTTTCCATCACCGCTCTTCTCATCCTGGTGATCGCAGCCATCAATTTCATCAATCTGTCCACAGCCAAGATTTCCGGCCGCATGAAAGAAGTGGGGGTCCGCAAAACCTGCGGAGCCCACCGCCCTCAGCTGGTGTGGCAGTTTTTGATTGAATCTGTGATCCTGACCGCGGCTGCCATGGTTTTGGGTCTGGTTCTCTTCACTGTGTTCAAGCCCCGCCTGGACCATTATCTAGGCATGACTCTCAATATCGGAATTTTCTCAACCCCCTGGATTCTGCCCTCAGTGCTGGGTTTGATCCTGGTGGTGGGATTTTTGGCCGGTTCCTACCCCGCTTTTCTGATGTCCCGATTTCCCGCAGCCATGGTTTTCCGTTCCCGAGGACCGGGAAAGCTCTCCAGGTCCGGTCTTCGCCGCTTCCTGGTGGGTGTTCAGTTTTTTATCGCTGCGGTCCTGATTGCCTGGACCCTGGTGGTGATCAAACAGATCCGCTATTCAGAGATGCGGGACCCGGGATATGACCGGGAAGGATTGATTGTTTTGAAGAATCAGGAAGCCACAGAACTCGAGAACGCTGTGATCCTCAGGAATCAAATTCTCCAACGCACAGATGTGGTGAATGC
>WJMT01000100.1 GCA_014727835.1 Candidatus Aminicenantota bacterium
GACCAAAACAATAGGGACTCCCCAAAAAATGAGAAAATGGCTGATGATGGCAGCTGCTTCCCCGAGTTTGTCTGCAACTTTGAATTCAAAAGTAGAGAGAAGATTGATGATAATGACCCAGATTTTAATCATCACTGTTCATCCATTCTTTTTCCCCTGTAAGGCCATCTTCCCTCCTGAATTCTTTATGGACGAGTTTATAAGAAAGCGATTCCTCCTGTCAATGAATTTCTTGATGTACTCAAACATGTGCTTTCTCTTAGATTATTGTTTTTAAGGGTAATAACAATGTTCTAAGGTACTTTATAGATGAAAGATCTCAAATAATTGTTTATTTATCAATGATTTGCCACAGCCAAGCTGGATAAAAGATGACCCAAATCTTAATCATGATGGCATTCTAAGATGGATTCAATGGATGGAAAATGGTGCCATCCAGGTTGTCTTGCCGGGTCCTGCTAAATCAGCTCCTTGGTCTATGTTTGATACTTAAAGGAAACCTTTACTTTTGTTCGAAACGCAGTGACCTTTCCACCTTCGACTTTCATATCAAACTCCACTGCCTCAGCCACTCTCAAATCCTTAAGGCTTTTGGTGGCGGTCTCTACTGCATTTTTCCCCGCTTCTTCCCACGAGTTAGGGCTTGTCCCAACAAGCTCTATCACTTTGTAGGTGCTGTCCATAAATGACCTCCTTGCTTATAAATTTTTGTTGACAAGTATAGAAAACCTTATATTGCTCTGTCTCATTTGTCAATTTTTATATTACGGATATGATATCTTCACAAACCCAGTCAAGGATTCTCTTAGAGCTTTGCTTTGGGGACGAAAAACGAGGTTCTAAGAGGTATAAAAGAGGCTCTGTTTTGGGTAACTGATTATATATCAATAAGTTGCTGCAGCCAAGCTGGATAAAAGGGTGAGCGAGGGGTCTCGAACCCCCAACCTCCGGATCCACAATCCGGTGCTCTAACCAGTTGAGCTACGCTCACCATATGAATTCAGGGGACTCAGAATTTTCGCATCAAACGGGGTGTATGTCAAGTCTGTCCGGCTTAAGAATGGACCATCAGCACTTTTTTTTTAATGGTTGGCAAATTCAAAAAAAACATATAAACTGTTACAAAACCTGGCATGGAAAGGGATCAAACATGAGAATCTTCACCAAAAAGAGAATATGGATCAGCCTTCTCATCATCCTGTTGGCGGTGCTCGTTTATCTGGGCGTCTCCTATTCTCCCTATCTCCAGCAAGGGCCCATCGGATGCGGCTATAAGGCCAAAATCCTGTGTTCAGGAGTTTTTGTATCAGAGCGCGATCCTGAGCTTATTATTGAGCAGGACTTATCATTCCATCCTCTGTTCGACCTCATTAAGACCAAAGTTGACTTTGAGAATAAAGAAGTGACCGCCTCTCTGATAGGATTGGTGAAAGCCAAAGCCATCTATACAGACGAACTGGGAGGCATTCTTCTCAGCGGGGCTGATGAAGAGGCCATTCGGTCCTGGCCTGTCTCTTCAATTGCCGAACCTCAACCCTCAAATCCGGATCAAATCCTTTGGCCAACCGGTGACCTGATTCCTGAAACCCAACACCTAGAGGAATGGGACCTTTCTCTTTTAAATAAAGCCCTGGATAAAGCCTTTGAAGAACCCTATCCGGAACATCCCCTAAGAACCCGGGCTGTGGTGGTGGTCTATAGAGGTGACCTGATTGCTGAACAATATGCTGAAAACATCACCCAAGACACTCCTTTGATTGGATGGTCCATGAGCAAAAGCATCACCAATGCTCTGGTGGGCCTCAGAGTCAAAGATGGAAAACTGGACGTCCATGAGCCGGCCCCGGTTCCGGAATGGCAGGACCGAGGGGATCCGCGCAGCGATATCACTTTAAATCATCTTCTCACAATGAGCAGCGGACTTGAATTTCAGGAGACCTATGAATCCGACCCCATATCAGATGTGAACATCATGCTGTTCACTAAACAGGATATGGGTGCGTTTGCAGCCAGTTTTCTTTTGGAAGCCAAAATAGGAGACAAATTCAACTATTCCAGCGGCACGGCAAACATTATATCACGCATCATCCGGCATTCATTCGACCGATATGAAGAGTATCTCGCCTTCCCCCGAAAAGAACTCTTCAACAAAATCGGGATGCGGAGCGCGGTTCTGGAACCGGATGCTTCAGGAACTTTTATGGGATCTTCCAGTTGTTATGCCACTGCCAGGGATTGGGCTCGGTTCGGCCTGTTCTATCTGCAGAACGGCGTTTGGGACGGAGAACAGGTCCTTCCTGAGGGATGGGTGGAATACACCACCACACCAACACCGGCTTCAATAAAAAGACAATACGGAGCTTTGTTCTGGCTGAATACGGGAAATGAAAAAAATCCCAGGAAACGAAGATATCCTCAACTTCCCAGAGATGCGTTCTTCTGCCTAGGTCACAATGATCAGTCTGTGACCATCATCCCTTCCAAACATCTGGTGGTGGTGCGGTTGGGCATGACCACAAACGGGGGATGGGATATGGAGGATTTTATAGCAGATATCCTTGATTCTATGAAAGTTCACTCGCAACCACAATGAAGAAAGATGTGCCACAGGAGTGAGAAGAAACATTAACGAATTCCGTCTTTTTACGTAATATAAATAGAGTATGCATCTCCTTGTACAATGGTTTGATTTTTGTGTTTTTTTTTGTAAGATAGTAACGATTGTTAAGGGGGAGACGTTATTATTATAAAGGTTTGACCAAAAAACAATGAAAATATCCAAACTAACCATCAACCGGCCTGTAACCACCTTTATGTTTTTCCTGGCCATTGTGCTCCTGGGATTTGTCTCCTTAAGGGAGTTGAGTGTGGACCTCCTTCCGAATATCAGCTACCCAAAATTATCCGTATCTGCGCGCTATCCGGGTGTGGCTCCGGAGGAAGTGGAAACCCTTCTCACTCAGAGACTCGAATCTGCAGTGATGCGGATTCCCGGACTGAGACGTGTGGAAACCGTTTCTGAAGAAGGAGGAGTCTACATGACTCTTGAGTTTTCCTGGGGTACAGACATGGATTTTGCCATGCTTCACACCAGGGAAAAGCTGGACAGTGCCCAGCTGCCTGACGAGGTGGAAGATCCCACCATCATCCCTTTGGACCCTCAGAGCAAACCCATTATGGTGCTTTCTGTCTCAGGGGACCGTTCTCTTCTGGAACTCAAGGAGTTCTCTGAGGAATTGATCAAGCCCCGATTGGAACAGATCGAGGGCATTGGTTCCGCGGAAATCGCCGGAGGAGTGGAACGGGAGATCCACATTGAAATCGATCCAGACCTCATGGTTCTTTACGGTCTGGATATCCAATCCGTATCCAACCGCATCCAAAAATTCAACAGCAATCTTCAGGGAGGCACGATACGGAAAGGAAGGTTCAAATATGCCTTGAGGATCATCGGTGAATTTGAAGAGATCGATGAGATCGGAGAGGTCAGTTTGAAAACCACCAAAGAAAAAGGAGTGGTTCGGGTCAAAGATGTGGCTCAGATCAGTGACTCCATCAAAGAACGGGAAGGGATCACCCGGCTCAATGGACAAGAAAGTATCGGCATTTTGATCCGAAAAGAAGCTGGGTCCAACACTGTGGAGGTCACTCAAGAAGCCCGAGAAGTGATTGAAGAGATCAAGCGCCGGAATGAGCAGATCGACATCTTGCTGGTCTCGGAACAAGCTCAATACATAGAAAACGCCATATCATCTGTGCTCAATTCCATCATCTATGGTGCAGTTCTGGCTTTCCTTGTGCTGGTGGTGTTTCTTCAGGATGTGAAAACCCCTCTCATCATTGCCTCAGCCATTCCCATTGCCATTATTGCCACTTTCAATCTTCTCTTTTTCATGGACATCACTTTGAACATCATGTCCCTGGGGGGGCTGGCCTTGGGAGTGGGAATGTTGGTGGACAATTCTATTGTGGTCTCAGAAAGTGTGTTCCGGCACCAAAGCCAATCGAAAAACCTGAGTAAAGCAGCTTATATCGGAACCAAAGAAGTGGGAATGGCGGTCACAGCTTCCACATTCACCACCATATCCGTTTTTCTCCCCGTGATCTATGTGCACGGAGTGGCCGGCCAGCTGTTTAAGGACCAGGCATTGACTGTGACTTTTGCTCTCCTCTCTTCTCTCATCGTATCCCTGACCCTGCTGCCCATGCTGGCATCCAGACGGTTTGATATAAAGGTCCCGGAGTCGGAAAAACCTGCTGCCCAAAAACCCAAAACATCCCCTCCCCAAAAAAAGAAATCATTCAAACAGATTGTGTCTCTTCCTTTCAAAGGACTGCAAAAAGGGCTCTATCTGATCATCAAATTCATTTTTCTGTCCCTGAATTTCGTTTTCAGTTTTCTTGTCCAGCTGTTTGTGTTGATCGTTCACTACATCTTGATTCCATTCAAACCCATGGCCCGGTTTGTGTTCCGGGCTTTTAACCAAGTCTACAGCCGGTTTTCCACCTTTTATCACCGCTTTCTGATTTGGGCTCTGGACCATAAAGGCAGAGTTCTTCTCGCTTCCATGGGTTTTCTGTTGGTCACTTTTCTTGTGGCCACTCAGATCCCTCAGGAATTGATGCCCAAGCCTGAGACCACTTCATTTGACCTTCACTTGACCACTCCCATTGATTACTCATTAGAGCAGACCTCAGAACTCACCGGTTCCATTGAACAATGGCTGAACAAAAGAGATGATGTAACCAACACGTTCTCCCAGATCGGAATTGTCAGCGGTATGGAAAGTCTGAACCCTGAAGTGTCTCTCAATTCTGTACAGGTCCGCATTCAAACCCAATCTCCAGACAAAATGGAGAAAATCATACAGAGCCTGAGGACTTTACTGGGCAACTATCCGGACCTTCAGTTTTCCATTGTCAAAGAGCAGTCCACCATCGGTCAGTTTTTGGCCTTCACCACTGCGGAAGTGGGGCTCAAAATCAAGGGAGAAGATTTGAATGTGCTCAAAGACATCGCAGAACAGTTGGTTGACAAACTGGACAATATCCATGAAATCACAGATGTGACCACCAATATCGGTGAAGGAAAACCGGAATTTTTAGTTCAGATCAAAAAGAAGGCTTTGGATAAATACAGCATCACTCCACAGGATATCGGAGACTTTCTGGTGAATGCGGTCCGCGGAGTTGTGGACACTCAGTTTAAGGAACTGGAAAAGAAATTCGACATCCGGGTGCGTTTTCAGGACCAAACCAGAGAAAACATCGAAGCGCTTTTAGATGAGCAATTCCCCTATGCCGGAGGGACCATACCTCTTAGAGAAGTGGTGTCTTATCAGCTATCCCAAGGGCCCAAAGAAATCAGGAGAGAAAACCAGGAAAGAGAGATTCTGGTGACCGCCAATGTGCGAAATATCAAAGTCAGCCAGGCAGTCCCTCTCATTGAACAGAAAGTGGAAGAGCTGTCCCTTCCAAAAAACTACCGGATCCTTTTCAGCGGAGAACAGGAGGAAATGCAAAAGTCATTCCGCAGCCTGGCTTTTGCCTTTCTTCTGGCTGTGTTCCTGGTTTATATGATCATGGCTGCCCAGTTTGAATCCCTGCTGCATCCGTTTCTCATCCTGTTCACACTTCCTATGGGCCTGACAGGAGCTGTGTGGGCGCTTTTCATAACCGGGCAGACCATCAATGTGATATCAATCATCGGGATAGTGGTTCTGGCAGGGATTGTGGTCAATGATGCTATCGTGAAAATAGACTACACCAACCAGCTGCGCAAAAAAGGAATGGAAGCCAGAGAGTCCATTATAGAAGCCAGCCGGGTGAGACTGCGTCCCATCATGATGACCACGGTCACCACTGCATTCGGCCTTTTCCCCATGTCCCTGGGGCTGGGAAGAGGTTCAGAGCTTCAACAGCCCCTGGCGATTACTGTGATCGGGGGCCTGATCCTGGCTACCTTTTTGACATTGATCTTGATTCCCTTAGCCTATGAGATAGCAGAAAACACAAAATCAGGAACCAAATCATGAAGGTCTTTATAGAACGCCCCATTGCCACAGCCATGCTCTTTTTGGCTCTTCTGATGCTGGGGATTTACTCCTATCTCAATATTCCCATTGAACTGGCACCCAAGGAAGAATACCCTGAACTCAACATCATCACTTCCTGGCCCGGAGTTCCTCCCGAGATCATACAAACACAGATCTCTTCCTATATCGAGGAAAAAGCTTCCACGGTCAAAGGAGTCCGAAAAATTGAGTCTTCATCAGGAAACGGACGGTCCGTGGTCACCCTGGAATTTGATCCCAAAGTCAATATGGAATTCGCTCATCTGTCTTTAACCGAAAAGATCGCTGAGATCGAAGAAGAACTTCCGGAACACGTCAAGCCCCGAATCGAGCCCTTTGTTCCCGAAGAATTTCAAGTGGAGCCGTTTCTCAAATACACCATATCCGGAGATTATTCCCTTCATCAGCTTCGCAAGATGGTGAAAGAAAAGATAGAGATGAAAATCGGCTCGGTCAAGGGAATCTCCAGTGTCTCTGTGACCGGAGGAGCAGAGCCGGAAATCGGGATCACTCTGATTGAAGACCAACTCAAAGCTCTCAACATCCCTCCTTTTCTGGTCAGCTACCGGATCCAGCAGAGGATCCGGACATATCCGGCAGGGAAAATTGAAAAAGGGTCCCAAGAATTTTTGTTTAAAGTGTCAGACCCCATCACTGACATCCATGACCTGGGAGAGACCATCATCACCCGTTCCGGAGAAAATATCATTCGGCTCAAAGACATCGCAGAGATCAATCCCACCTACGGGGAAATCCGTTACATCAACCGGATCAACGGCCAGCCCACTATCACTTTGACCATCCATAAGGAAAAAGGGACCAGCACCTTAAAGCTGGTCCACAAAGTCAAAAACAAACTCCAAGAGCTGAAAAAAGAGCTCCCTTCTGACCTGGTGTTTCGAACACTCAATGATGAAAGTGAAGAAATCCAGGAAAACCTGAGAGATCTTTACATTGTAGTGGCCATTATCATCACTGTTATTTTCATTCTGGTTTTTCTGGTGCTTAGAAATTTCAAACCCTCTCTTCTGGTCATCTCATCGGTAGTGTTTTCCATTCTCATCACCTTTAATTTGATCTATCTGTTCGATATTTCACTCAACATGTTGACCCTGGGAGGACTGGCTCTGGGAATCGGGCTTTTTGTGGACAACTCCATTGTGGTGTTTGAAAACATCCTGAGAAAAAGAGAACAGGGCTTATCAAAAAAAGAAGCAGCTGTATCTGGCTCCAAAGAAGTGTTTCTCCCGGTTCTGGCAGCGACTCTGACCACCATGAGCGTGTTTTTCGCGTTTGCTTATTTTCAAGGACGCCTGAAAATCTACTACTTACCTCTTGCTATTGTGATGACCTCAGCTCTGGCCACTTCCCTTTTGGTCTCGTTTTCTCTGATTCCCGCACTCAGCCCCCGGCTTCTGAAAAGAGGAAAAAAACAAAAACCAAAGAAATCAAAAAAGACCTGTGATAAAATATTCCGCTTTTTGATCCGGCATCCGCTGGAAGTCATCCTGGTTCTGGCTGCCATATTTTACGGGACTTACAAATGGTTCCGGTCTGAAGTCACCATAGGGGAATGGATGTCCTGGTACTCCAAACAGCGCCTTTACGTGAGTATCACCATGCCAGCGGGCACAGATATTGAACAGACCGATGAGGTGGTGAAAAGCTTTGAACAGAAAATACTGACTAAAAATTATGAAAAAAAAGCAGACACCACACTCACCCCGGAGCATGCCCAAATCCTCATCTCTTTTCCCCTGGAGATCGAAACCTCTTACCGCCCCTATGTGCTGAAAGAAGAATTGATCCAGCACGCCACCAACTATGCGGGCGTGGGAATCGGAATTTACGGATTCGATCCTCAGAGCTATCACACCAGTGTGAGCAGCTACTCTTATCTGGGCTCAAGGATTAAATTTTTTGGCTACAATCTGAAAAAGCTAAACAACATCACTCTGAATTTAGAGAGAATGCTGAAAAAGAACCCCCGGATCAAAGACACTCAAATATCCTCTTCCAGATGGGGATGGCGCCTGGAATCCTTTGAATACATCCTAAAAATCTCCAAAGATAAGATAAAAAAATACAATGTGGATCCGGAATATCTTTACTTCCACATCCGTTCTTTGATCCAGGGAAGAGTGGGAACAGTTCCCAAAGCCAAAATCAGCGGCCAGGAAATGGACATCTCCATCAAATTCCCCCAATCCCGTTCCATAGAGCTCAAAGACCTTCAAGATATGATGTTCCGCACTCAAGAAGGGGAATTCTTCCGGCTGGGCGATATCACTGAGGTTGAAGAACGTCCCATTACCGGTTCCATAGACAGAGAAGACCAGCAGTTTCAACAGACTCTGGCCTGGGAATTCAGAGGACCTTACAAAGCCGCAGAAAATTACAGGGAAAGTGTTTTCAATAACCTGTCCCTTCCCCCCGGCTTTTCCGCCACCTTGGAAGGGACGCGCTGGATGACAGAAGAAGAAAAAGGGCAGATCACTTTTGCCATCATATTCTCCATCATCATCATCTTCATGATCCTCTCCTCTCTTTATGAGTCTCTGATCCAGCCCTTTTTCATCCTTCTGGCCGTCCCTCTGGCGCTGATCGGCGTGTTTGTGGCGTTTATTGTGGCTGACTTTGCTTTTGATTCAGCCGCTTATGTGGGAGTGATCCTACTGGGAGGAATTGTGGTGAACAATTCCATCCTCCTAGTCGACCACATCAACCTGAAAAGGAAAAAAGGGCTTCCTCTTTTGGAGGCAGTCCTGCAAGGAACCAGAGAACGGATCAGGCCGATCTTTCTGACCACCAGCACCACTGTGCTGGGAATGCTTCCGATGATCTTGATCCAGGTGGAAGTGGGAAGGACAAAGATCTGGTCCACTCTGGCTCTCTCTGCCGTGGGAGGCCTGATCAGCTCCACCCTTTTTATTCTCATCGCCATTCCGGTTTTTTATTATTATGGAGATCATATCAAAACCTGGATCAAACAGAAATCCATGGAAATCAAAGAAGCCTGGAGGCAGTTTTGAATCCAAGCCCCAAAAGGAGTGAATTATGAACAAAACATTGATTCCTAAAAAATATTTGGTCCTGTTCCTGGTGGTTCTCATTACACTGGTTGCAATCTACCTTATCTTTCTCAAGAAAGCCCCGGACGCCGCTTCAGATGAATCACAAAGTGCCACTCTGGAAGGAAGCGAGGAAGCCCCGGATGCTCCGGTGGTGGTGCGCACCACCGCCGCCCACAGAGGCAATCTGAATATGAGACTCAAATCTCCGGGAGAAGCTTTCACCAGAAAACGAATCATTGTCAAAACTGAAGTCTCCGGAAGAATCAAAAAACTCAATGTCGAAGAAGGCCGGCATGTTGAAAGAGGAGACCTGTTGGTAGAACTGGACAACCGGCAGTATCAATTGAATCTCAATGAAGCCAAAGCCTCTTATCTGCAAAAACTGTCCGAACTTCTCATGGAGCAAAAGTTTTCCCTGAGTCAGGAGCAGGCCTCTCCCCCCAGTACTGAGAAACTGGACAAAGCCAAAACAGCGTTTGATAAGGCCAGTGACCTTTACTCAAAGGGAATGATGTCCATGGAAGAATTTGAAAAAGCCAGTAAAGAATATGAAATGATCCTGATTGAATCCGGAGAGTTGAAAGACGAGATCAGAGAAGCCGCCAAAGGGGTAACACAGGCTGATATCAGTGTGAAAAAAGCACAGATGGAACTGGAAAAAACAAAAATCTATGCTCCGTTCTCAGGGATCATCTCTGACATCCAGGTCACGTCTCAAGAACATGTGCCCAGTTCTCATGAGCTGTTCACTCTGGTCAATATCGATCAAATCCAGGTTCACGCCAAAGTGTTGGAAAGCGAAATCGGGAAAATGGAAACAGGCCGGGAAGTCACTCTGAATTTCAGTGCTTATCCGGAAAAAGAATTCAAGGGCACAGTCAAGGCCATCAGTCCGGTTATTGACCCCGAGGACAGAACATGCAAAGTGATTGTCACCATGAATAATCCGGATGAAGTGATCAAGCCGGGAATGCATGCAGAAGTGGAGATCATCACAGATATCCACCAGGACCGGCTTCTCATTCCTCAGGATGCTGTTCTGGTCAGAGGAGGCCGGAAGCTGGCTTTTGTAGTGGAAGGAGACCTGGCAAAATGGAGGTATTTGGAGCTGGGCCTTGAAAATGAAGAATACACCGAAGTCCTGGACGGCATTCAAGAGGGTGATGAGGTCATCATTGAAGGACATTTCACTTTGGCCCATGATGCCCGGGTGAGAGTGGTGGAATAAAAAATCCACATTCTGTGAAAAAAAATCACCTTTAAAGGTGATTGCAATTTAAAGTGAAATGCCCATACAATAGAGTATCTGTCTTATAAAGAAGGCAGTGATAGAGGAGAGAAACATGGGGCTTACCAAAAAACAAGAAGAACTCTACAGACAGACGATGCAAGAAGCCAAAGCTCAACTGGATACCATTGATGAAGAAATGGAAAATGAAATCCAAAAAGCAAGAGAAAAATTAGAAAGGTTAAAGGAAGCCAAAGAATCCTTCAGACAGTTGTACGAAGGAGCCGCCAGGCTGCTGGGAGAAGAGATCAAACTAGACCAAGATGATGGGGAATCAGATCAGGCAACCCCTCAAATCAATGAACCTCAGCAGAAGAAAGAAGAGGAATCCAGCCAAAAAAAAGAGGATTCTTCAGAAGATATCAATTCAGACCATAATTCCAAATAAGAAAACTGACTTCTTTGTACATGGAAAATCCTCAAAACCTTCTTTTTCTGGGGAAAGCACTGGCTCTTGGTTCTGCCCTTGTCTGGGCAGTAGCGATCATCCTGTTCCGGATCAGCGGCCGCTCGGTTCACCCACTTGGCTTGAATCTAGTCAAATCCCTGGTCTCCTGTGCGCTTCTGGTGCCCACTATCTGGATTCTGCACCAGCCGCTTTTTCCCTCTCTTCCCTTTCAAAGTTACGGATTGCTTTTACTAAGCGGGGTCATCGGTATTGCCCTCTCAGACACGCTTCTGTTTGAAAGTCTCAACAGGCTGGGCGCCAGTCTCTCTGCTATTGTCTCCTGCAGCTACAGTCCTTTTGTTATCATCATGGCCTCCCTTTTTCTCCTTGAGAGAATGACTCTTTGGCAGCTGGTGGGGGTGGCTTTGATCATTGCGGCTGTGGTCCTGATCTCTCACAGAAACGGAGTCAACACGGTTCCACAAAAACAACTGGTAGCAGGAATCATTTTAGGGCTCTTGGCCATGCTGGCCATGGCTTTCAGCATTGTTTTGATGAAACCGGTCCTCACTCACTCGTCCATTCTGTGGGCCACCTTGATGAGGACTGTGGGGGGCCTGGCTCTTCTCTTCCCCGTGATCCAGCTTCATCCCCGACGACGCAAGATCTATCAAAACATCCTTTCCACCCAAAACTGGAAGCCTATGATTCCCGGATCTGTATTAGGAGGGTATGTCGCTCTGGTTGCCTGGATGGGGGGCATGAAATACGCCTTGGTCTCTGTGGCTTCGGTGCTCAATCAGACCAATTCCGTGTTTATTTTTATACTGGGGGTGATCTTTCTCAAAGAGCCGGCAACCCGAAAAAAAGTGGTTGCGTTGGGATTGGCGTTTTTGGGAGTGGTCCTGGTCTTACTTGGTTGACTCCTGTTCTGCCAGCTTGACATCCACCCAGAAATTGTACTGCGGAGGTGTGCTTCCTCTCATGGTGCGGGCAAAACTGCTTGCGCTTCTTGAACTTCCGCTCATTCGGTCGCTCACTCTTCTTTCTCCTGTCAGACTGCTTGTGGCGCCTTCATCTCTGGCTTTGGCAGCCATGGCTGCTGCCAGCTTGGCTCTCTGTTCTTTCATCTCTTCAGTGATTCCGCCCCATTCAAATCCCACTTTGATGGTTTCCCCAGGAGTGGTGCCCACTCCGGCAACCCTGTCGTATGCCCGTTCCAAAGGGATGGCAAACTCATAAACGATCCGGTCCTCAAACTCCTGGGAATCAAACGCAGCAGGTTTGACTTTGACCTTCTGTTTGAGTTTGGTCTTGGCATCTTTGTTGGTGACCTTGATATCCGGAATGCTGTATGTCTTCTTGACCCGGATGTCGCTCTTTTGGTCTTCGGACAGCTCCCCCTGCTGTCTTTCCACCAGTTCAATGTACTGGTCAGCAGTCAATTTCATGGTCCAAAACCGGATACCGTATCTTTTCTTCTTTTTTCCTTCAGTGTTGAACCACACCATGAATCCAGACTCTTTGACAGAAGTCAGATATTCGGGATCTTTGAACACAAAAAGAGCCAAAAGGTAATTCTGGTTGTTTTTGAACGCATATTCCACACCGAACTTTTTATAGGTCTGCTTCATTTCCGGAGCCCAGTCCTCATCAGAACCATCCATCATGATCTTCTCCTGGATCCATTTACTCTGAAATAGGTCCTCTTTGGCAAATCCGCTTAAGGAAATAGAAATCATCATTAAAAACAAAAAAGCTGTTTTTACAGTTTTTTTCATGACAGCCTCCTTTTTCGTCTCTCTTCTATTGAAATCTTTATTCATTCCTATTTTAAACCAAAAACTCAAATTTTTCAAAATATTATGGCCTCTCATTTTGTTTTTTTTGTTGTTCCTTTTCTCAATATATGTATAATCATAGACTCTATAATCTGAATTTGATGAGAAAATTTCTTTTTTGGCTTCTGGCTCTGGTCATCACTGTGTCTGTGCTGGTTTACCAGAGGATGACCGGTCCCACCTATCCCATCCAAGGCAAAGTCAACCTGGACAACACAGAAATCTCCTATCAGCTGGAACGCAGTCATGTGAACACACAAGACTACGAGATCAAAATCCCGGCCCCTGAACCAGACATCCAGGGCACTCTTCACTACCGGATCTTCCGGTCTGAGAATGAATGGACCCAGCAGGAGCTTACAAGGGAGAAAGGCTTCCTTGTCGGATCCCTTCCCAAACAGCCGGAGGCCGGAAAGCTGGAATATCAGGTCATCCTCAAATCCCAAAACCAGAGCGTATCTTTATCCGGAGACACTCCGGTGGTGATCCGGTTTAAAGGCCCGGTGCCGGCTCCAGTGGTCATCCTCCATATTTTGACCATATTTGGGGCTTTTCTGCTTTCTACCCGGGCTGGCCTTGAGGCGCTTGTTCCCGGTTCCAATCCAAAAACAATGGGTCTTTGGGCGGCGGTGTTTTTGTTTGTGGGAGGAATGATCTTCGGGCCCATCATGCAGAAATTTTCTTTCGGTGCTTTCTGGACCGGATTTCCTGTTGGAAAAGACCTCACAGACACCAAAACCCTGGTGGCTCTGGTGTTTTGGGTGACTGCTCTTTGGGTCAGCCGGAAAAAGAGCCAAAAGACCACGCGCAGATGGATCTTTGCTGCTTCATGTGTGATGCTGGCGGTGTTTTTGATCCCTCACAGTCTTCTGGGATCTGAATTCGACTACTCTCAACTCAAAAATATTGAAAATCCAATGGTTCAAAGTTTAGATTCTCGGATAACTGCTGTTCCTGTGCTACTCACGAGTCACAGGACAATATAAAATGCATACAGATTTTATGAATAGTCTAGAAAATACGGAGGTTTGAAATGAAAAAAATATGCCAAACTTTAAAACTTTTCCTATGCCTTGCATTGACATTGACTCTGTTGAATCCGGCTTATTCCCAACAAAAAGAGCTGAAGCCCATTGAAGATGTGGCGGATATCATGGCCTGGAAAAGTACCCGGGCCGCCACCCTCTCTGCAGATGGAACCTGGTTTGCCTATTATCTTGCTCCCCAGGAAGGAAACGGAAAACTCATAGTGAAACACACCCAGCAGGACAAAGAATTCAGCTTTGACATCGGAGCGCCCCCCAGATATGCCTCTTCCTCAAACATCCGCTTCTCCAAAGATTCCCAATGGCTGGCCTTTACTGTATTCCCGACCAGGAAAGAAGCCAGAAAACTCCAAAAACAGAAAAAAAAGACCTATAACAAAACCGCTCTGTTGAATCTGGATTCCGGAGGCAAATCAGAACTGGAAAAAATACAGAGCTTTTCTTTTTCCGGAGAAAATCCCCAATGGATTGCATTTCACAAATACCCCATTGAAGAGCAGTCTCAAAGCAAAGAGAAATGGAAAGGGACAGACCTTGTCCTCCAAAACCTTGAAACCTCCAGTCAACTGAATCTGGGGAATGTGGCTGAGTTTGCTTTTGACAAAAAAGGCAGATGGCTCGCCACTATAATTGACACAAAAGGACAAATCGGAAACGGAGTCCAGATCCGAAATATGAAAACCGGGGCTATCCTTCCTCTGGACAGCGGAAAAGCCGAATACACTCGACTCACCTGGACCGAAGAAGGAGACGGACTGACTGTGCTCAAAGGAGAAGAAGACAAAAAGTATGAAGATAATATCTACAGTGTCCTTGGTTTTCAAGGATTTGACTTGGAATCCCCTGAGAAATACAGCTACAATCCCCACCAAGACTCGGATTTTCCTGATAAAATGACCATCAGCCCGAACAGGGCTCCCTTATGGACTGATGACCTCTCTAGAATCCTTTTTGGGATCCATGAGGTCAAAAAAAAAGAACAGGGAGAAAAGAAGGAAGATTCTGAGGAGAACAAAGAAGAACCCGAAGAGAAATCAGCTCCTGAAAAAAAGCCCGAAGATAAAATCGACAAACAGGACCTCCCTGACCTTGTGATCTGGCACTGGCTGGACAAAAGACTTCAATCCATGCAGCAGGTCCAGGAGAGAAGAGATGAAAATTTCAGCTATCTGTCTGTTTATGATGTCAAAGAGAAAAAATTCTTCCGGCTGGCTGATGAAAAGGTCAGACAGGTCTCCCCTGCACCCAAACACAACTGGGCTGTGGGATTTGACAGAAAAAAATATGAGCTGGATGCCAATTTGTACGGACGGAGATACCAGGACATCTATGTCATCAATTTAAAAACAGGTAAAAGAGAGCTGGCTCTGGAAAAATGCCGGTGGTACTTCTCGCCTTCTCCGGACGGAACCCATTTTCTGTTCTATCAAAAAGGGGACTTTTTCACCTATGAAATGTCCACAGGACAGCAACACAACATCACCAAAGATGTCCCTACATCTTTCATTGACACTGAAGATGACCACAATGTGAAGAAGCTTCCCATTTATCCCACGGGCTGGGAAAAACAGGGAAAATCCGTGCTCCTTTATGACAATTGGGATGTCTGGGATGTCCCTGTTCACAAAGGAGAAGCACTCAATCTCACCCAAATCGGGAAAACCAAACAGATCCGGTTCCGCCGCCGCTTCCGCCTGGACCCGGAAGAAAAAGGCATTGACTTAGAAAAGCCCCTTTATTTCTCGGCTTACGGGGAATGGACCAAAAAGGGGGGCATTGCCCTGGTTAATAAGAATAAACCTGGAGCCGAGCTGCTTTTATGGGATGATGCTTCTTTTTCCATCCGAAAAGCTGAACATGCAGATGTTTTTCTTTACACCAAACAGACCTATAAACATTACCCAGATTATTATGTCACTGACTCCACTCTTCAGAACGGTAAAAAACTAAGCCATGCCAATCCCCAGCAGGATGAATTCCTCTGGTCCTCAGGCTCCATGCTGGTGGATTACGAGAGCCAAGACGGAGACAGACTCCAGGCTGCGCTGTTCCTCCCTGCTCATTATAAAAAGGGACAATCCTATCCCACCATCGTCTACATCTATGAAAAACTCTCCCAGATTCTCAATCGTTACTTTATGCCCTCAGCCAGAGGTTTCAACAAATCCGTGTACACCAGCCGGGGATACGCAGTGCTCATGCCGGATATCGTGTATGAGATCAACGATCCCGGGATATCAGCGGTCAAATGCGTGATTCCTGCAGTCAAAGCTGCGGTTGAGACTGGTGTTGTGGACAGAGACCGGATCGGGATCCACGGTCATTCCTGGGGAGGGTATCAAACCGCTTTTCTGATCACCCAGACCGACCTGTTTGAAGCAGCTGTGGCCGGCGCCCCGCTCACCAACATGATCTCCATGTACAGCTCCATCTACTGGAACTCCGGTTCTGCCAACCAGCCCATTTTTGAATCCAGCCAGGGCCGGTTCAAAGGCAATTATCTGGAAAACCTGGTTGCCTATGCCCGAAATTCTCCGGTGTATCACGCTGAAAACGTGACCACTCCTTTGATCATCCTTCACAATGACAAAGACGGAGCTGTGGATTGGAATCAGGGGATCGAATACTTCAACACCCTGCGTCAACTTAAAAAACCAGTGGTCATGCTTCAGTATAAAGGAGAAAACCACGGTCTGAGGAAACCAGCCAATCAAAAAGACTACTTTGTGCGGATGCGCGAATTCTTTGACCATCATCTGATGGGAAAACCAGCCCCTGCCTGGTTGAAACAGGGGATCCCTCATCTGGAGCTTGAAGAACACATCAAAGAACGGACCGCAGAAATCCTCGAGAAAAAAGAAGTCAAGAAAAAAGAGAAATAACCAGTCCAATAAGAAAGGCTGGCTGTCGAGGCGCCAAGGTTTAGAAAAGGAAGCGGGGCTAAGGAGGATTCCTCTCCAGCCAGCATTTCCATTATATTACATTCATTATAGAAAAGTGAAATGATAAAAGTCAAAATATTAAATAAACTGAGGTAAAAACATGAAAAAAAATGTATTATTTTCTATCTTCATCTTGATTTTTTTGATATCTTTTTCTGCAGGTTATTCCTGGACTTCTGATAATTCCCTCTTCTTCAAAGATCTCAAATACCGGTGTGTGGGGCCCTCCAGAGGAGGCCGCGTCACAGCGGTCACAGGCGTGGCATCAAAACCAGCCACCTTTTATATGGGAAGTACCGGAGGAGGAGTGTGGAAGACCACAGACTACGGTCAGAGCTGGGTTAATATTTCAGACGGATACCTGGAAACCGGATCCATCGGAGCCATCCGGGTGGCCCCCTCCAATCCTGACATCATCTATGCGGGGACCGGCTCAGACGGGATCCGGAGCAATGTCATCACCGGACGCGGTGTGTACAAGTCCACAGATGAAGGGAAAACCTGGAAGTTCACAGGACTGAGGCAGGCCGGACAGATCGGCGCTGTGGAGATCCATCCCCAAAATCCGGATATCGCTTTTGCAGCAGCTCTGGGCCATGCGTTTGGACCCAATCCGGTCCGGGGCGTTTTCCGCACCAAAGACGGCGGCCAGACCTGGGAAAAAGTCCTTTTTGTCTCTGAAAAAACAGGAGCCATTGACTTGGAGCTGGCCCCTGATAACCCGGATGAGATCTATGCCAGCCTGTGGCGTGGCGAGAGGAAACCCTGGACTATTATCAGCGGAGGCGAAGAAGGCGGGATTTACAAGTCCTCTGACGGCGGTGACACCTGGATCAAGCTCGCAAACGGACTCCCTCAGGGACTGGTGGGAAAAAGCGACCTGGCAGTCACACCCGCTGATCCTGATTTTGTTTTTGTTCTTATAGAAGCGCTTCCCGGAGGAGGTGTTTATCTCTCCAAAGACCGGGGAGAGAGCTTTGAGCAAATCTCCACTAAAAAAGAGCTTCTGGACCGGCCTTTTTACTACACCAATATTGATGTCGATCCCACAGACAGCGACATCCTGTATGTCAACTCCACTCGCTTTTTTAAATCCACTGACGGGGGCAAAACCTGGACCCGGTATTCCACCCCTCACGGGGACAATCATGATATGTGGATCAATCCCCGCAATCCCGAACTTTTCATTCAGTCCAATGACGGAGGCGCCAACATCACCCGGGACGGCGGTGAAACCTGGTCCACTCAGCATAACCAGCCCACAGCCGAACTCTACCAGGTGAATGTGGATGACCAGTTCCCCTACTGGCTTTATGCCGGACAGCAGGACAATTCCACCATTGCGGTTCCCAGCCTTCCTCCCTACACCTCCCCTACAGGAGCCTCAGGTTTCTGGCTCTCGGTGGGAGGGTGTGAGACAGGCCCGGCTGTTCCCAAGCCCGGGAATCCGGATATTGTCTATGCCAACTGCAAAGGACGCTTTGGAAGGTACAACAAAAAAACAGGACAGGAAAAGAGGTACTATGTGGGCGCCCAGTACATGTACGGACACAATCCCAAAGACTTGAAATATAGGTTCCAGAGGGTCTCCCCCATTCATATCTCCCCTCATGATCCTGATGTGGTGTATTTTGCCTCCCAGTTCCTTCACCGGACCACAGACGAAGGCGTGACCTGGGAGACCATCTCCCCGGATCTCACTGCCTTCGAGCCATCCAAACAGGTCATCTCCGGCACTCCCATCACCCGGGATATCACCGGTGAGGAATTCTACAGCACCATTTATGCGGTCCAGGAATCGCCTTTGGAAAAAGGAGTCATCTGGGTGGGAGCCAATGACGGCCCCATTCACCTAACCCGAGATAACGGGAAGACCTGGAGGGAAGTGACTCCCCCGGATCTGGGCTCTGGAGCAAGGGTTCAGACCATTGAAGCCTCCCCTCACAGACCTGGAAAAGCCTATGCCGCGGTTTACCGGTATCTTCTGGATGACTGGGAACCCTATGTTTATAAAACCAAAGATTACGGAAAATCCTGGACTCGCCTGACCAATGGAGAAAACGGGATTCCTGTGGATTATCCCACCCGAGTGGTCCGTGAAGACCCCAACAGGGAAGGACTCCTGTTTGTGGGAACTGAGTTCGGCATGTTCATCTCTTTTGATGACGGGAAGAACTGGCAGCCTTTTCAGCTCAATCTTCCGGCCACTCCGGTCACAGACATCAAAATCCACCGTCAAGATTTGGTGCTCTCCACTATGGGCCGGTCTTTCTGGATTTTGGATGACCTCACCCCCCTTTACCAGATGGATGAACAGACCAGACAGACCCCTTATGTGCTTTTCAAACCGCGAGATGCATATCGGATGCACTACTGGTCCTGGAGGCGCTCTTCCGCAGATCCTGAGTACAAACCTGCAGGCGTTTTCATCAACTATTATCTTGCCGAAGAAATATCCAAGGATATCAAACTGGAAATCCTGGACGAACAAGAAAAGGTGATCCGCACATTTATCGGGCGGAAAAACAAGCCCGAACAAAAATCTCTCCATCCTGAATCCTGGGATTTATCTGAACTTCATCTGGAACAAAAAGGCGAATCCCGACTTCCCCAAACCCAAGGAATGCACCGGTTTCTCTGGGATCTGAGACACACAAGCGGGTGGCAGCCCTCTGATCAAGGAAGAGGACGAAGAGGGTATGGAGGAGGCCCTATGGCGGCTGCAGGTGCTTATCAAGCCAAACTCACCATCGGTGATTGGAGCGGAAGCCAGGAATTTGAAGTGAGACTCGACCCAAGAGTGATTAAAGACGGAGTCACACCGGAATCCATCCAGGAACTCGACAAATTGAGTCTTGAAATCAGAGACACTTTGAGTTTGGCCCGTCTGGCTGCTTTTAGAGTGGAAAAAGCTCTCCAGAAACTCACTGATAAAAACAAACAAGCCGATCTCCAAACCGATCAGGCCCAGGACCTTAAAGAAAAACTCCTTCACATCCAGAAAAAACTGGTGACCCGCGATGATATCCGCTATCCCCAGCCCATGCTTATTGCCCAGATTCAGTATCTGTACTCCATGCTCAATCGCGCTGACCAAAAACCCGGAAAAGACGCCTATGAACGCCACAAGGAGCTTCAGTCCCAATTGAACCAGTACTTATCAGAAATCAAACCGATCTTGATAGAAGCAGAAAAACTGAATCAGTAAAAAGGAAGGGGTCGCACCGCATCGCGCTTTAAGAGTACTATTAAGAGTTTGACAAATAAGGATGACGTTATGGCGAGGATGTCATCCAGTTTAATATCATATGATATCTGACAAGACTCAAGTCCTAGTTTTCCCTATTGCTTTGCCATCACAAAATTAGTGTATTAGAGCGATCATTATTAAAATGATAGAATAGAGAAATTATGAACGATGTCATAAAGAAATGCAAAACAGCTCTTCAAAAGCATTACAAGGGCCGATTTAAGGGCTTGCTTCTTTATGGCTCCAAAGCACGTGATCAGGCAGAAATCTCAAGTGACATTGACATGCTGGTATTGTTAACTCAGGCTGTTATAAGCACCGATTATCGAGAATATCCAAAAGAGACATTTTGGCTCAGCTTTAATGGAGAAACAGCTTCTTAGCTGTCATATACCGTTCTTTTTCATTGGAAGAAAAATGAATATATTGTTATAATACAAGCGATATGAATCATTTAGAAGCTGTTTTCTGGGATTATCCTCAATTAAAAAGTGAAAAAAATCTGAAAAAATTTATAAAAAAAAACAAAAAATCTGAAAAAATTTATACTTGGATGCTGAGAAGATTTTTGGAGAACGCCCGGGTTGTGGATACTTTTGAGTACTTTTCCCTCCAGGAAATTGCTGACATATTGCCTGAAATCAAATTGAGTCCTTATTCCAGAAAAAAGTGGAAAAGAATCATTGAAGTCTATGGAAAAACCAAAAGAAAATAAAAACTGCTATGCATCTCCTGTTCAGAGAGAAATACTTCTTAGACTTATAACTCATCCCACTATCAGAGAATCCTTTTTTTTAACAGGAGGTACAGCTTTATCTGCTTTTTATCTTTACCATAGAGTCTCAGATGATTTAGATTTATTCTCGTTACAATCAACAGACTTTTCTGAAATTGACTTTTGGATAAGATCCTCTTGGAAAGGCACCTGTTCAAAAATCAAGCAAGGTCCTGATTTTTTATCTTTTCTCATTGAGGGAACCAAAGTCGACTTTGTTATCGACGATCTTTCAAACAAAAAAAACAGGGAAAGAGTGGAGTTTGAAAAGGACCAAAGCCTCTTAATTGATAATATAGATAACATCGCCTCTAACAAATTGAGCTGTATTGTGAGCAGAACCGAACCAAAGGATTTCATTGATACTTATTTTCTATTTGATAATTATCCGGATTTGAATAAAGAAGAGATCTACAAGAACGCCAAATCTAAAGACGCTATTTTCGATGATCCGCCAACCGCAGCCTTTCAGTTAGAGGAAGGGATTTCATTCATTAAGGAGAATCCCTCTCTCATGCCTGAGTTAAAGAGAGAAGTGAATATCAAAGACGTTATTCAATTTTTTGAAGATCTCCTTGAATGGATGTATGCCCAATTTGAAGTGAAGTGATACGTTATGAAAAATTGATCTCTCATAAGATAAAAAAGAGCCAGCGAGAGGATTCGAACCTCCGACCTACTGATTACGAATCAGTTGCTCTACCACTGAGCTACACTGGCTTTATCATTCATAAAATATGTATGCATTACCATACAAATTTATCATGATCAACTCTAGTTGCAATCCTTTATCACATAAAAATATATTTATGACTCGGTTTCATGTCTCGTGCCTCGCATCTGCAGCAAACTCAATTCGTGAATCATAACGCCTATGGCCTCATTATTCATTGTTGTGTTGACAAAGCTTTATATTTCTATAGAATCTTCACTTTAAGTGTATTTTATCTGTAATCTGCGGTCAAGAACTGGTGAACTGAAAACATGATCATTAAAAAGCTGGAACTGCAGGGATTCAAGTCTTTTCCTGAGAAAACAAAACTGATCTTCCATCCCGGCATCACCTGCATTATCGGTCCTAACGGAACCGGGAAAAGCAACCTGGTGGATGCCCTGCTCTGGGTCCTCAGAGGAGGCCGGATCAAAGCCCTGAGAGGAGAACGGAGCGGAGATGTCATCTTCAACGGCAATGAAAAAAAAGCTCCGGTCAGCATGGCAGATGTGAATCTGTATTTGGGGAATGAGGACAAAGACATGAAGGTCAATCACAGGGTGTTCCGCTCCGGGGAAAGCGAATACAGGATGGACGGGAAAAGAGTCCGTCTCAAAGATATCCAGGATACCCTGTGGAAAGAATCCATTGGCGAGACCAACTATTTTGTGATCGAGCAGGGCAGCATCGGCGCTTTTCTCTCCTCCAAACCCATGGAAAAAAGATCCCTATTAGAAGAAGCCGCAGGCACAGCTTTTTACAAGGAGAAAAAGCGCCAGGCAGAGAACAAACTGGAGAACACTGAACAGAACCTGTTGAGACTTGAAGACATCATCGGAGAAGTGAGCAAAGCTAAAAATTCACTTCAGCGCCAGGCGAGAGAAGCCCGAAGATACCGGAAATTGAGAGAACAGTCGCGGGAACTGACCCTGCAGCTTTACCGGAAAAAACTGCACCGCTTCGAGGATCAGCATAAACAAGTGAATGAAAACTATCAAAAACATTTGGATATTGAGAGAGGCTTTTTAAACCGGCTCAAGACCGGAGAAAAGGAACTGGCTGATATCAGGAAAAAAGTCTGGATGTCGGAAAAAGGCCTGGATGAAGAAAAGGAACAGCTTTATTCCTTGAAATCCCAGTATTCCAAACTGGAGTCAGACCAGGACAGAGAAGCCAAGAGAATCGACTATTTTGAAGAAAAAAAACAAAAAGCAAAACAAGAACTCAAAGAACTTCAGCAGGAACAAGAGGACCTGAAAAACCTTCAAACAGAATCTGAACAGTCACTCCGGAATTATCAAAAAGAACTGGAACACAAACAGGACCGCCTAAAAAAAGCTGAAAAATCAAACCGGATGTTTCAGAAAAAACTGGATGAAAAAGAAAAACTCATCCAGAATCTGAGGGACCAATATTATCAAAAGATATCCTCTCACACAGAGGTCAAAAACAATGAGGCCAAGCTGGAAAAAGAGATCGAACTGATTCAAAAACAGATGGATAAAATCGATTCTGAATTGAACTCAGAAGTCCAAAACCTGTCCGAGGTCAAAACCGAAATCAATCAAGCTAAAAACAAGATGACACAGACTCAAAAGACAGTGGACCAAAACACTCAGGAACTGGACCAACAGCAGGATGCTGTGACAAAAACATCCCGGTCCATGGAACAGCTGGAGAATCAAATCACAGCTCTCAGCCAGCAAAAAGCAGAACACTCCCATCATCTGAAATCTCTGGAAAAACTGATGCACCAGGAAAAAGAATCCCTGCAAATCCCAGAACTTCAGGATTCTTTACAGATGCTGGCTGACCATATGGACTCTGATGAAAAGGATGCCCTGCTGGTGGATGTCTTTTACAAACAGGAAGCCAAATCATTTCTGATCAAACCAAAGGATTTCATCCAGCACTTATCCAAAGGCCGCCTGAAGGGACATTTTCTCCTGCTTGCTCCGGAAGAAAAAAAACAGAAAGACCCGGATATCCGGAATGAGCCTCAGGCACTGGGACTTCTCAAAGCAAAGATCAAAGCAAAACCAACAGTCAAACCCTACCTGACCTTTGTTCCTGAAGCTGTGATTGTGAAAGACCTGAAAGATGCGGTTGATCTCTGGATCCAGCATCCGGAATGGAACTTCATCACTCCACAGGGAGATGTGCTTCTCTCCTCAGGACTGGTCAAATCCGGAGAGAAAAAAGAAGGACTTTTTGCCCTGAGCAAAGAGACCAAGGCAGCCGTCCAAAAAATAAAGACAATCGAGGATCAAATCAAACCCCTGGAATCACAGCTTAAAGAGCAGACAGAAGAAAAAGAGAACCTGGAGCAAAGCATCACCCGCACTCGGTCCCATATTTCCAAGCAACAGCAGAGTCATGATGATCTGACAAAAGATGTGGATTTTGCCGAAGAACGAAAGAAAAACATTGAATCAAAGGTTGGTCTTCTCAGGCACGAAAAGCAAAAACTAAAACATGAACAAACAGGGATGGCCAAGCAGAAGAACGACCTCGGTCTCAAGATCCAGACCATGGATGAACGGATCCAGACCCTAAAAACCACCATCCAGCAGGAAGAAAAGAACCAGGAGACTTTGAAAACCAAAAGAGAACAGGAAAACCAGGAATATTATGAAATCAAAACAGAAATCGATGTTTTATCAGAGAAAAGAAACAGCATCACTCACCAAAACAAAAAAACCGAACAGAGGATCCACATCATTGACAAAAAGCTTAAAAGTCTTGAACAAGACATCCGGGAATCCGATAAGGAGAAACAACATCTCAAAGAAAAAATTACCCTTATAAAAGACCAGTTGAAAACCCTGGAGCAGACAAAATCAAAAAACGAATCGGCTTTAACTGACGAAGAAGAGAAACTCCATGAGATCGAAAAACAGCTGTCTGCCAAAGAAGAAAAAATCAAGGATTTGAGAGAAGAGGCTGAACATGCTAAGGAAAACCGAATCAAATGGGAGATCAAAAAAGCTGAAAAAGAAAGAGACCTTATCAATTGTGAAGAGACCTGCTGGCAGGAACTGAAAAAAACTCCGGACGAAGTGAAAAAAGAAACCTCTCTTCCCAAACAAAGCAAAGAAGACCTGGAGCAGTCTCTTGCCGAGAGCAAAGAAAAACTGGAAAAAATCGGATCCGTGAATCTGATGGCTGAAGAGGAATACAACAGTCAGAAAAAAAGATATGATTTTCTCATTGAGCAGAGACAGGACCTGCGGGAATCCATCCAGTCCACTGAAAAGGCCATTCAAAAAATCGACCAGGAAAGCAAATCCCAGTTTCTCAAAGCCCTGATTCAGGTGAATCAGAACTTTCAGGACGTCTTCTCTCTGCTTTTTGAAGGAGGCAATGCCCAGATCAAGCTGTCAGATGAAGACGATCCTTTAGAGAGCGGATTGGACATCATTGCCCAGCCGCCCGGCAAAAAAGTCAAAAACCTCTCCCTTCTCTCAGGAGGGGAAAAAACTTTGACCAGCCTGGCCTTCTTTTTTGCTCTGTTCCGGTACAAGCCCGCTCCCTTCTGCATTCTGGATGAAGTGGACGCGGCCCTGGATGAGACCAATCTGGACCGGTTTTTAAACCTGATGAAAGAAATCAAAAACCAGACCCAGTTCATTATCATCACCCATAACTTCAAGACCATGGAAGTGGCGGACTATATCTACGGAACTGCCATGACTGAACCCAACATCACAGACATGTATTCTGTGAGACTCAAAGGCAAAAAAATCGTGAAGGATTCATAGCCAGGAAAAGAGTTTTTTCAGCTTATATTTCAGATATTTCACAAAAAAAGCAAAATAAACAGGGATGTCTTTCACTGAAGTCACGGTTTTCACCGCACTTTTTATTTTTGAGCCGGAGATGATCTTTTTCTCAGAAGACGACCATCTCATCACCAGTTCAGCGATCTGAAACCAGGTGAGCCGGTCCTTAAATAGAGGCACATCTCCCTGACCAGCAGGAAGAACAAACACTTTTCTCATATCTTTTTTCCGGGACCATGAAAACTCTTGGGGAATGATCCCCTCTCTCCGGGCAATCTCCTCCAGAGGCGTTCCCGGATAAACATGAAGGATGGAAGCTGAAAACTCTGTCTGAGGATTGATGGATTTCAACCGGTCCATCACCTGGATGGTCTCCTGGGCTTCCTCCCAAGTTTCGGTGTGATGAGAAAAGACCAAAAAGGCATTGGGAGAGAATTCCAGCTCTTTGGCCCACTGCACAAACCGGGAGGCTTTCTCTATGTCAAATT
The DNA here is from genome assembly GCA_014727835.1 of Candidatus Aminicenantota bacterium. Lineage (GTDB taxonomy): Bacteria > Acidobacteriota > Aminicenantia > Aminicenantales > Aminicenantaceae > WJMT01. The sequence continues at coordinate 25,661 of WJMT01000100.1, forward strand.
CTTTTTTGACGATCTCTTTTCTCACTCTGGAATGACCGGCTTCGATCCCAAAATGGGCAGTGTCCAGGCCTGCGGCTGTCATCTTTTCCAGCAGAGCCCGGTCCACCACATCGATCCGGAATTCACTGCAGAATTTGATGTCCAATCCCCTCTCAAGGATCAGGTCCATAATTTTATGCACTCTTTTGGGATTGTAATTAAAGGTGTCATCATAGAACCATAGGAATTCCGCCCCATAGGAATCAATCAGATGTTCGATCTCATCCACCACTCTTTCGGGAGAATGACCCCTCATACGACGGCCCCAATTTGATGGAGTGGCGCAAAAATAGCAGTTAAAGGGGCATCCTCTGGAAGTCATCACATTCTGTGCTTTCCGGAGCTTTCCGTCCCTGGTTTCAACGAAAAAATGATACGCCTCCATAGGAATCAGATGCCGGGCCGGATAAGGGAGTGCATCCAGGTCTTCAATCCGTTCTCTTTGGCCTGTGAAAATCACATCTCCGTTCTTTCGGAATAGGATCCCTTTGACCTGAGACAAGTCACCGTTGGAATCAATGGTTTCAGCCAGTTCCAAAACCGTCTTCTCCCCTTCTCCGATCACAGCCACGTCCACATCCCGGACATGTTTCAGGGTGTCTTCCCGCGCCATTGACACATGGGGGCCTCCCAGAACCGTCACTATCTCCGGATTGATTTTTTTTGCCAGCGCAGCCAGCTTAAAGCTGTCAAAACGGTTCTCCGTGGTAGTGGTGATCCCTAATGCATGAGGGTTGAACTCTAGGATCCTTTTCTCGATATCCTTTTTTTTGTAGTTCAATACATCTGCCGGCACCACTTCCACAGACCCCCCTTGCTTTTCAAGGACAGCAGCCAGGGAAAGAACCCCCAGTGGAGGCATAGAAGTGCCTTGTTCCCAGCGCTGCGCCACATATCCCTGAGGAGGGACGAACAGTTGAAACCTCATGATGATCCTTCAGACTATTCTAACCAAAAACCTTGAAAGAGTGAAGAACATGTATAAAATAGGATTCACCCGTCATCTTTATGTGACACTCAAAGCCTGATTCTGGTTTTATCTTCAGAGAACGAATATGGCATAAACATTGCATAATATATTTCCTGGACTGGAAAAAAATGAGAAAAATAACCTATATGATTTGTTCCCTGTTTGTCTTTGTCTTTATCACAGCAGGTGAAGAAGTCAAGTACACAGAAAATTCTTTAGCCAGACTGAGTTTCACTACAGGAAACACCTTTATCCAAAGGGCAGGAGACCTCGCCTTTGAGCAGGGAGTGGTCAATATGCCGGTAGCCCAGGGAGACCGGGTCAGCACCACAGAAGGAAGAGCTGAGATTCATATTGGAAACGGCAATTATGTGCGGCTTGATTTCAACACTAAAGTGGATTTCACGCAGCTCCCCACCCCCAACAGGGATTTGATCCAGATCAAACTCTGGACTGGAAATCTCATCATCAGTCTGGATTCAGTAGTCCAAAAAAAATCCATTGAGCTCCACACTCCGGATACCTCTGTATATGTTCTGGACCTAGGTCTGTACCGGGTGAATGTCAGAGAAAACCAAAGCACAGAACTCTATGTTTACCAGGGAGTGGCAGAAGCAGCCGGCGAAGCAGAGTCCCTCTTGATCAAAAAAGGCCAAAAACTGGAAGCTCAGAGAGGATATTACCACCAAGGGCCTCTGGAATTCATGGCAGCCGGAGACAGCTTTTATGAATGGAGCATGGAAAGGGATTCGATACTCAGGCAGCATTATGCCCAAACATACCTTCCTGAAGAACTGGATGATTATGAATATGAACTGCACACTTACGGCCGTTGGGCCCATATGGCTCCTTATGGCTATGTTTGGATCCCACACAATATTGGCACCCGCTGGCATCCTTATTCGAATGGACGCTGGCTGTGGTATCCCATCTGCGGATGGACCTGGCTTCCCTATGAGCCCTGGGGCTGGGTCACCTTTCATTTCGGACGATGGCACTGGAGCATAAACCTGGGATGGTACTGGATCCCCCGAACCAGATGGGCGCCCGCATGGGTGAGATGGTACAGATGGAACGATTACTGGGCCTGGGTTCCTCTCAATTATTACGGCAATCCAGTGGTTGTGATCAATAATGTTTTTTACCCTGATTATGCCCAGGATGACTATCCTTCTCATTCCAGCGCGCTGACTGTCATCCACAAGGATCAGCTCAGAGCCCCAAATCTTTCTGAAATCGCCCTGAATCCCTCTTCTATCAAAGAAATGAAAAATGCGACTCTCTATCAAAGCATTCCCTCTGTTAAGGACTTTCCCAAACCCATCTCTGTCCACAAGGTAAATGCAGATAAAGTGGTTCTGCATCACAGCAGAGATGACATGAATATCAATGCCTCCAGACACATCAGAAACCTCAAAAAACCTGTTCAAAAACAAATAACAAACAGAAAATTCGGTTACCCCTCTTCTTTAAGAAAAACCATCAACAGATATATCTCTAGTGACTCAGACAAAAAATCCAAATCCCTATTGGGAAGAGCTTTGAAGTATTTTTCAAGCGGCAAAAGCCAGTACATCAAAACTCGAACAGATCCCAGCAAAGGCCGAAACTCCTCCAAAGTGATCACCTCTTCGACCCGAAGACGAACATCTTCCTCCTCTCTGTCCGGGAGATCATCCAAATCCACCTCAAAGAGCCGCACCCAAAGATCTGCCTCTAGAACAAAAGGAAGCTCAGGTTCAAAAAAAGTTAAGAAAAAGAAAAAATAAAGCGTCCGGATTATCCTGGTCTATTTGTCTTCAGCAACCTCATAGTAATCATATGTCATCATGTGGTCTTCATAGGAACAAAACCGGTTGGGTTCAGTCCCTGGCAGAAAGACTTCCCGGATAATAAACTGAGGAGCACACACAGGAGTGGGAAGCAGGCCTGTCTTATAGTCAATATTAACAAAGGACAGATTGGGAGGCATAAGGAATTCTCCTTGCTCATACTCCATGTCCTGCTCCTCAACCTCCTTCTTTTTCTGCTCAATGATTCTGGAGAAAAAATCTACCCAGGCAGGCTGAGCAGCCACTGCACCGGATTGTCTCTGCCCCAAGGAAATCCGTCCTTCTCTGTACCCCACCCAGACACCAGCGCACAGGTCCGGAGAAAATCCCATAAACCATGCATCAGACCAGTCATCAGTGGTTCCTGTTTTTCCGGCTAAAGGCATTTCTAAAGAGCTGGCTCTCCATCCAGTCCCTCTCTTGACTCCTCCCTGAAGAAGTGAAGTCATGATATAAGCGATCTGTGGAGATATCACATGGTGGGCTTCCACTTTGGCTTGTTCCAGGATGTTTCCCTGTCTGTCTTCGATCCGTTTGATGAAATAAGGTTCGATTCTCACTCCCTGATTTGGAAAAACCGTGAACGCAGAGACCAGTTCGATCATCTTCACTTCAAAAGCTCCCAACGCCAGAGACAGATAAGGAAGAATATTGGAAGTCAATCCGAATTTTTTGCAGTATTTCACACCCTCCTGGGGAGAGATGTGATCCAGAAGTTTGGCTGTGACAATATTTCTCGACTCTTCAAGGCCTTTCCTTAAGGTGACCCGGCCCTTGTATTTTTCATCATAATTGGGGGGATCCCAGATTTTTCCGGACCATTTGTCCTCAAATTTCATGGGTTCATCGATAAATGTGCTGGCCGGAGTCAGGCCGTTCTCCAGCCCGGCTGTGTAGAGTATGGGCTTGATCACAGAGCCGGACTGTCTCATGGCTTGAGTGGCGTTGTTCCATTCGCTTCGCTGATAGGAATAACCACCCACCATGGCCTTGACCTGACCGGTTTGAGGTTCGATCACCAGAAAGGCGCCTTCCAATTTCGGCTCCTGCTCCAGAGAAGCCTGAAAGGATTTGTCCTCGTCCTCTATGCTGTGGATCATCACATGGATGATGTCTCCCTCTTTGATCAGTCTCTGCAGATTTTTGGTTCCTGTCCAGTCAATATCTCTATTGGAGAGTGTGCCGGAATAGCCTTTGACTTTGACTTCTGCCTCGCGTGTGGATACGTTGAGCACCAGGGCATCCACTACCTCATTCGGCTTGATCTCTGGCTTTCTCCAGTCCATCAAATAGGTGTTTCCGCTTTCTTCATCTTTAAAAGGCCCTTCCAATTCCTGAAGGTCCTCCGCATCTGGAAACAAATCCAGACAATTGCCCTTGTCATCCCTCCAGCCCTGTCTTTTATCCATCACCCGGAGCTGTGCTCTCAATGATTTCTCTGCATACTCCTGGAGTTTCATGTCCATGGTGGTGTAAATGCGGAGCCCTCCATGATACAGGGCTTCGGCACCGTAATTTTTATAGAGATATCTGCGCACTTCCTCTCGAAAATAGGCCGCGAATTCCGAATCTTCCCGGTGCAGAGGCAGAACATCCAATCCCTTTTCCTTGACTTCCTCTGCTTGCTCCGGAGGAATGTATTTTTCTTCCACCATCCTATTGAGAACATGGTTTCTTCTTCGCAGCGTGAGATCGTAGTTCCGGTAAGGGGAATAATTGAAGGGACTTCTAAAGATGCCCGTGATCATGGCAGATTCAGCCAAATCAAGCTCGGAAACGGTCTTGTCAAAGTACAGCTGAGCCGCTGCCTCCACTCCATAAGCTCCGTGGCCGAGATTAAACTGGTTGCAGTACATGGTCAAAATCTCTTGTTTGGAATAGTTTCTCTCCAGCTGAAGCGCAAGGATCCACTCTTTGATCTTACGCCTGATGAGCTGTTTCCTGTGCAGAAGCAGGCCTCTGACCAACTGCTGGCTGAGAGTGCTGCCTCCCTGAAGCCTTTGAGGAGTGAATATCAGTCTCAAGTCCTCTTTCATGGCCCTGAGGATACCCAAAAAATCAATGCCGTTGTGCCGGTAAAAACGGGGGTCCTCAGTGGCGATGATGGCGTCTTTCATGTGCTCCGGAATGTCTTCATACGGGACTTCGATCCGCTTCTGAAACGCATATTCTCCCATGATCTCCCCATCATCTGCGTAAAGATAAGTGATGATGCTGGGTTTCATCTCTTCCAAAGTGGAGATATCCGGCAGGTTCTGCATGATAGCCCGGTAAACCCCGATGGAAACACCCAGGCCGATCACAAACAAAACAGCTGCTGCCACCAGGAGCCATTTGTATGTTTTTTTGTTGAATACCTTTTTCAGATTGACCTTTTTCAAATCGACCTTAGGGATCCTCAAGATCAATTTCTTCTCTCTTTTGGGGTCTTTTTCTTCAGTCATGAGGTTTCAAATATAGCAGAAATTGTCAATCCGGTCTAGGGACTTAGATAATGAATCCATTAATCCGGTTCATCACAGCATCTTTAATCTTCAAAAAGATATCATCCCGGCTCGCATTCCCGTCCAAATGCACGATGTTCTCTCCGGCAAATGATTTGAATCGTTTCCTGACTTCCTGCAGATAATCCTCTTTTTCAAAAAGCCGGTCTTTTTGTTGTCTGTCTTTGATCCGATCCAGTCCGGTCCGGGCATCCACATCCAGGATAAACACCAAATCCGGAGAAACAGCGATTTCTGAGTTCTGCCTTTTGATTTTATGGATATCGATTCCTTTGGCCCCCTGATAAGCAATGGTTGAAAAATAATAACGGTCCAGGACCACAATTTTTTTCTTTTCCAAGGCTGGCTTGAGGTTCAATTCTACGTTCTGTTTTCTGTCTTTCTGAAAAAGCTCAAATTCCTGCTTTGGAGTCAATCCATTCGGATGACCGGCTTTTTCCTTGATTTGTCTTCCCCACCGACCCTGAGTCGGCTCTTTGAACAAGACCGTATCAAAACCTTTATGTCTCAGAGCCCGGACCAGTCTTTTGGCCTGAGTGGATTTTCCGCAACCATCAATTCCCTCCAGAACCACAAGAAATCCTCTGCTGAGTTTTCTCTGCTTTCTGCTCATGTTTTTTTTCTCATCAAAAAATTGAAAATTTAAAAAGAGTCCAGTGAATATGATATAACAAATCCACTCATTAAGAAAAGGTTTTGGTGCAGATCCAGGCGAAAAAAAAGGCACCAAAGATCTGCAACTTTTTGTGCTTTTTTTGGTTTTAGAAACTGGTTGAAAATTGAAGAATATCACCAATTGTGATATTCTAATGAAAAACAAAATCAATCAAATAATGAATAGAAAAGCAGTGAGACAAATCGCTGATTAAGGAGGAAATGAGCATGAAAAAAATAACCATAATCGCGCTGGCAAGCTTTTTTATTGGTTTGTTAGCAGCAACTTTTATATTTGTTTACAATCCTGTCCAAAAAGATTCTGAACAGGCTGTCAATCCGGAAAAAACCCGGAGCCCTTCAGCGCAGCTGTATGCGTCTTCGCCGATTCAGGACAGCAATCACCCGGATTTTTCATCTGTGGTCGATAAAGTCAGCCCTGCTGTGGTGAGCATCTCTGCAGAAAAGGTCGAAAAAAGAAAGGTCATTGGTCTGGAATCTCCTTTTGATGACTTCTGGGACCGATTTTTTGATACTCCTCAGGAGAGAGAAAGGGAATACCGGTCTGTAGCCAGAGGAACCGGATTTTTTATCAATCCGGATGGTTACGTCATCACCAACAATCATATTGTAGAGAATGCCATCAAAGTGGAAGTGACCACTCTTCAAGAAGAAACATACCAGGCAAAAATCATCGGAAATGATTCGGAAACAGACCTGGCTCTTTTGAAAGTCGATAAAGGAAAACATCCTTATGTGGAACTGGGAGATTCTGACAATATCAAAGTCGGCGAGTGGGTCTTGGCCATTGGAAATCCTCTGGGTCTCACTCATTCAGTAACCGCAGGGATCGTGAGCGCCAAAGGACGAATTTTTCCGGGTTTGGAACAGCAGCAGCCCTATCAAGACTTCATTCAGACAGATGCTGCCATCAATAGAGGAAACTCCGGCGGCCCCTTGATCAATCTGAAGGGCAAAGTGGTGGGAATCAACAGCATCATATTTTCTCCATCCGGAGGAAACATCGGGATCGGATTTGCCATCTCAGCCAACCTGGCCCGCTCTATTGTGGAAAAGCTGAAGAAAGAAGGACGGGTTATCAGAGGATATTTGGGAGTGGGAGTCTATACAGTGAATGATGATTTCCAAAAACTGCTTGACCTGGACACAGATGAAGGAGCTGTGATCAATAATGTGGACTCAGGTTCGCCCGCAGATAAAGCCGGGCTCAAACGGTATGATGTCATCATCAGCATCAACGGAAATCCCATCGAAGACGGAGACGACCTGCAGTTTAAAATCGCTGAAATCGAACCGGGAACAAAAGTGGACATAACCGTCATCCGTGAAGGAAAGAAAAAAACAATGCCGGTGGAAATCGTAGAAAAGGAGACCAGTCAAGAAAGAGAGCCGGTAAGTTCCTCCGGAAAAAACATCGGGCTTAAAGTGCAGGAGATGACATCCAGCATTGCCCGCCGATACGGATATAAGACCGAAGAAGGCCTGATCATTACAGAAGTGGAGCGCTACAGTGAAGCTGACCGGAAGGGTCTGGAGACCGGAGATATCATCCTGGAAGTCAACCGGAAAAAAATCGAGGCCATCAATGAGTTGGAAAGGATTCTCAACCGGCTCAAATCCGGAGACCCGCTTCTTCTTCTGATAAGACGGGAAGACAGGCGGGGAGGAAGCCAAGACTTTATGGTCACATTAAGGGTCCCTGAATGAATTTCACAAAGGTCCATTCTTTAGGAAATGACTTTGTCGTATTAGACGAAAACAATATCCCGGTCATTTCTGAAAAAGAAGCGTTTGTCAGGCAGATCTGCAAGCGTCACACCGGGGTTGGCGGCGACGGGCTTCTTTTTATCGCCACCCGGGAGAAAAGCAAAGACAATTTTGACCTGCGGATCTTCAATGCGGACGGAACAGAACCCGCTATGTCCGGAAGCGGCCTTCGCTGCGCTTCCGCATTCCTCTATCATAAGAAAAAAATCAGCTCAAAACGGATCATCCTGAACACCACTCTGGGCAGCAGAGAATGCGAGATCATCGACCAGAAAAACAATTGGTTTCAAATCAAGATCGAAATGGGCACACCTGAGTTCACTTCCCAAGAAATTCCTTTTGACGACGGAAGTTTCCACGACAAAGTGGTGGATTATCCCCTTTCCATCAGCAAAAAAGCCTTTCCCATCACCCTCGTCTCCCTGGGGAATCCCCACTGTGTGATGTTTTTTGACAGATTTCCTGCCCGTATTGAACTGCAGCAGCTGGCATATGAAATCGAATTCCATCCCTTTTTTCCCAAAAAAACCAACATCGAGTTTACCCGGGTTTTGAATGAAAAAGAGATCGAAGTGCTGTTTTGGGAAAGAGGAGTGGGAGAAACTCTGTCTTCAGGAAGCGGAAGCTGTGCTGCGGCTGTGGCTTCGATTCTCAAGGATCTCACGGAACACACAGTCAGTGTAAAGACCAGCATGGGCACCACAACCGTAGAATGGAACGAGGAAAAAGTACACCAGACAGGATCCGCTCAAATCGTTTTTGATGGAAAATACCTGACGCCTTAATCTGAGAAGTGTTGATATCCCTGGGGCTTCAAACGCTCTCTAGTGCCGTCTTTATGGACAAGAAACACACCAGATCCCTTGAAGACTTGACCGATCTCTGATATTTCATACTCTTTTTTCAGTGATTCCAGGCGGCTTTTTTTTTGTTCCGAGACCGTGAACAAAAGATTGTAATCCTCTCCCCCATGCAGACATGCTGCCATGTCATCATCCCGTAAAACTTTTAATTCATCAGAGACAGGGATCTTCTCGGCAAAAATCTCTGCTCCCACTCTGCTTTGCTCGCAGATGTGATTCAAATCCACAGAAAGACCATCGCTGACATCGATCAGAGAAGAGGCGACCTGGTTTTCAGAGATCCTTTGTCCCAACTTCACTTGAGGGGAAGGATCAAAAAAAGCGGTCAGTAAAACATCGGTGTTGTTGTCATCTCCCAACCGAACTCCCTTGGTCGATAACTTGAGCCCCTGAGCGGAATCCCCCAAAGTGCCGGAAATATAGATCCCATCGCCTGAACAGGCGCCGTCTCTTTTGATGATATGAGTCCCTTCTCCGACTACTGTCACAGATATGGAGATGATCCGGGATTGAGAGATATCACCTCCAATGAGCGCCACATCAAACTCTCTGCACGCGGATTGGATGCCCGCCATAAATTCTTCCGCCCATTTTGGAGGGATTGATTCAGGCAAACTCAAACCCAAAAGGGAATACATGGGAGTGCCGCCCATAGCCGCAATATCGCTCAAGTTCACATTCAGGCTTTTTCGCCCCAGCAGAAAGGGAGGATGCGACTTTTTATCAAAATGAGTCCCTTCTATGAGAAGGTCTTTGGTGAGAATAAATTTTTTTGGACCTATTTCAACAACAGCTGCGTCATCTCCGATTCCCTGGATCAATCCGGGCTTAGAAGAGTCAAACTCTTTTTTGATCTGATCAATCAGAGTCTTTTCTGTGAGGCGGCTGAATTTCATGGACACAGCATTTCTCAAAGTGCTTTTATTTTTTCGCCTGGTTTACCAGCACATTTTCCAGGATCTCCTTGATGTCCTCCACAAAAACAACATCCAGCTCTTTTTTCACATTTTTAGGGATGTCTTTCAAATCCTTTTCATTAGCAGCCGGCAGCAGGACTTTTTTCACTCCGGCACGCCGGGCAGCCAGGACCTTTTCTTTAATCCCTCCCACAGGCAGCACATTGCCCCTGAGAGTGATCTCTCCGGTCATGGCTACGTCTTTCCTTATTTTTTGATCAGTGCAGACAGAGACCAGCGCAGCAGCCATGGTCACGCCAGCCGAAGGGCCATCCTTGGGAATGGCTCCTTCAGGAACATGGATATGAAAGTCGTGATCAGCAAAGACCTTGCTGTCGATTTGAAAATCCTTGGTATGGGCTTTGGCATAAGAAAGAGCGGCTTGAGCTGATTCTTTCATCACATCTCCCAGAGATCCAGTCAAAGATAATTTTCCTTTTCCCACGACCTTATTGGCTTCCACAAACAGAATTTCGCCTCCGGATGCAGTCCATGCCACACCTGTAGCCACTCCGATTTGATCTTCTTTGAGAACCTGATCTTTGAATATCTTATGCGGGCCGAGATATCTCTCCACTTCTCCAGCTCCCACTTGAGTCCGGCTCTTTTTCCCTTCAGCCACTTTGCGGGCCACTTTCCGGCATAAAGAAGCGATCTCTCTTTCCAGATTTCTGACTCCCGCTTCCCTGGTGTATTGGGAAATGAGCTTCTTGACGGCTCCCCTGGTGATCCGGATCTGGTCTTCTTTCAATGCATTCTCTTTGATCTGTTTGGGAACTAGATATTTCAAGGCAATCTGGAGTTTTTCTTCTTCGGTGTAACCCGGAAGATGCAGCACTTCCATGCGGTCTCGAAACGCAGGCTGGATGGGATCCAAGAGATTGGCAGTGGTGATGAACATGACCTTGGACAAATCATAGGGAACTCCCAAATAATGGTCCCTGAACGAGTTATTCTGTTCCGGGTCCAGCACTTCAAGAAGCGCAGAAGACGGGTCTCCTCTGAAATCAGCCCCGATTTTATCCACTTCGTCGATCATAAACACAGGATTGTTGGTGCCGCAACGCCGAATTCCCTGGATGATCCTTCCGGGCATAGCTCCCACATAAGTCCTCCGGTGGCCTCTGATCTCTGCCTCGTCTCTCACTCCTCCCAGGGATAGACGGATGAACTTCCGCCCCAGTGCCCGGGCAATACTCCGTCCCAGAGATGTCTTTCCCACGCCAGGAGGGCCCACAAAACACAGAATGGGGCCTTTGATCTTTCTAGATAATTTCTTGACTCCCAGATACTCCACGATCCGCTCTTTGACTTTGTCCAATCCATAATGGTCCTCATCCAGGGTCCTCTTGGCTTTCTCAAGGTTTTGATTATCTTTACTGCTTTTATCCCAAGGGATGGCAAACATCCAGTCCAGATAATTTCTCACTACAGCAGTCTCTGCAGACTCAGGATGCATCTGGGATAGCCGGTTGATTTGTTTTTCCAGCTCTTCCTTGACTTCCTTTCCCACCCTGAGTTTTTTCAGTTTCTTGCGGTAATTGTTGATCTCTTCCTGGATCTCACTTCCCTCACCCAGCTCTTTCTGGATGGCTTTCATCTGCTGTTTTAGAAAATAATTTCTCTGGAGTTTGTCCATCTCGCCTTTAGCTTCGCTTGAGATCTTGGACTGGACATCGAGCATCTCAATTTCTTTGGTCAAAAGCTCGTATACTTTTTTGAGCCTCTGGAACGGATCCACTATATCCAGTAATCCCTGCGCATCCTTAACTTTCAGCTCCAGGTTTGAAGCCGTCAGGTCAGCCAGTCGTCCGGGTTCTTCCACATTGGATGCCAAAATCATGATCTCAGGAGGCACATTCTTTCCCAGAGTGGATGCCCGTTCCAAGCCTTCCCGGACATTCCGGCTCAGCGCTTCCACTTCAATCGACTTTTCTTTTTCCTTTGGCTCTTTTAGAGCTTTGACCTGGGCTTCATAATAGGGAAGATTTTCTTCCAGTTCATTCAACTTTCCCCGGATCAATCCCTGAGCCAGTATCCGGATTCGTCCGTCAGGCAGCTTCAACATTCTCATGATCAATGCAACAGTACCGATTTGATACACATCGCTTTGTTTGGGCTCCTCTATTTCCATATCTTTTTGGGTGACCAAAAAGATCATGCGGTTGGATGAGAGCGCCTTATCCACAGCTTTCTTTGATTTCTCTCTCCCCACAAAAAGAGGAATGACCATATATGGAAACACCACAATATCCCGAAGCATAAGAACTGGCAGTTTTTTCGGTATTTCTAATTTTTCTTCCTGCTCTTCGATCAAGTCTTCGAGTTGAGTTCCTGATTCTTCATTCTTATTTGCCATTTTTTTTATTCCTCCATTCTTTGTTCTCTCACCTTAAGTATCACTCTTCATCATTTCTATGGTTAAAATCCCATTTTCAAAAGTGGCTTCGCTCTTATCCGGATTCACAGAATACGGCAAAAAAACAAAACGGGAAAAGTGGCCGTATTCTCTTTCCAGCCGGAAATAGCTCACTCCTGCTTTAGGCAGTTTGTCTTTTTTCACTCCTTTGATCTCAATATTGTTGCGGCTCAAATGAACTGTGATATCCTCTCTATTAACGCCAGGGAGCTCCACTTCTAAGATCAGTCTGTCGTGTTTGACCACGATATCCACGGCAGGAGTCCAGGTCTCTTCCAGAGTGAGGAGGCTGTTTCTGTTATCATAAAGGTTTTGTAACCGTTTTTTTCGAGTCCTTTCGATTTTGATGACTTTGGAAACTTTTTTGATTTTTTTTGCCATTTGAATGCCACTCAGATAAAGCGAAAACCGTTGATGTCTGTGTATCCCCTATTTTTCTTTGAGCAGGCGCTCCAGTTCTTCTTTGAATTCAAGCACATCTTTAAATTCCCTGTATACTGATGCAAACCTCACATAAGCCACTTTGTCCAGTTTTTTCAACCGTTCCATCACAATCTGCCCCACTTCTGAAACACTGATCTCTTTTCCGGAACTTTCCTGTAGAGTGGTTTCGATCTCTTCCACGATCTTTTCTAACTCTGCAACAGGAACCGGCCTTTTCTCGCAGGCTCTAAGCAGGCCTTTCAAGAGTTTATCCGCATCAAAGCTCTGCCGCTTCCCGTCCTTTTTAACCACCATATAGGGAATTTTTTCTATTTTCTCATACGTAGTGAATCTTTTTTCACATGAAAGACACTCGCGCCTGCGCCGGGTGGTCAGGCCGTTCTGACTCTCACGTGAGTCAATGACCTTGGTCTCATTGCATTCACAATAGGGACACTTCATTCAGTTGATTTTTCTCCTATTCGTTTCACTTGAAACAAAGACAAACCTTCTTTCCATAATATAGCATAACCTATCAAACATGTCACCACCACCTGGAGGGAATGGACCACAATGGTCATTCCAAATGCCTGATTGCTGTTGAGATCAAAAAATGTAGTGAGCCCCAGCCGGCTAAAATAGTCGAATCCCCCCACCATTCCAGGTGTGGGAATGGACGCACCCACCATGACCATAAAGGAATAAGGAACCAGGAAAAAATAGGGAATTGAAACATTGAAAGCAAAAAAGAACATCCAGTAGAAAAACATGATCCCCAGCCACACCACAAAGGAGAGCAGGATATACATGGATAAATCTCTGATGGAATGAAAAAATTTCAGTCCCTGAATAAAATCATCCACGATTTCCAGAACTTTGGAGGTTGTCTTTTCAGAGAATGGCTTTAACAGGAGAGTCAACACCTTGAGTGCTTTCTTCCGGAAAAAAAACAGAGTCAAAATCAAGGTGAACAGGAGCACGGCCAGCCCGAGAGAAATGTAACCCCAGATATAAAGATTGGAATAAATGTCTGTGTCCACCGGAAAAACCGATTCATAGAGAGGTCTGGCCAACAGGAATACACCCAGGATGGTGCACATGGTGAAAAGGTCAAATATCCGCTCCACCACAATGGTGCCCAGCATATATCCTTTCCTTATATTTTCTTTCTGGGCTAAAAACAGAGGTCTCACCACCTCTCCGATCCGGGCTGGAACCAGCATAGTCACTGTAAACCCCACAGCATTGGCGGCAATCCGGCTGTAGAGGGATACTCCTTTTTTTTCCTGTTTGATCAAAAAATGCCATCTCAAAGAGCGGGTCACCAGGTGCATGGGGGCCATCAGAGTCATGAGAATGAAAAATTTTATGTTGATGCCGCTCAGATAACCGAGGGCTTCTTTCCACTCCACGCCTTTAAAGAAAAAAAACAGAAAAACTGCAGAGATAAGGATCATCAACCCAGTGCGGATGGTGGTGTTTTTCATGATGGAAGAAAAATACTATCATCAAACCCAGGGAGTGTCAATTGGCGTGAAAGGTATATCCAATCAGGGTGATATCCATGACTTTCTGAAGGCAGGATGGACTTGAAAATACAAGCAAAATTTATTATGATGAATCCCAACGCTGGGAAGTCGTCCAATGGTAGGACACATGACTCTGGATCATGGAATCGGGGTTCGAATCCCTGCTTCCCAGCCACTCAATCAATTGTAATCATTTACCTTATCTGCCTCATTTGATTCCATTAACACCAACTTTCAAATCCATATGAATGAGCAGAGTATCTTTCAAAGGTCAACCATATAGATTTTGAGAAATTTTTGGATGGCTTTGACTGTTTCGTCTTTCAATTTGGGAGGACTCTGAGCCACCCAAACCGTAAAATTGTATAATTCCTGGGCATCGACTCTTATCCATTTTTTGTTTTTATGAAGAAAAACAAACAGAGTTGTCATGGCAATCCGTTTGTTGCCGTTTTGAAAAGGATGATTCTTGATCAAGAGATAAAATAGAATGCTCGCTTTGGACAGGAAGCCTGAATAAAGTGACTTCTTGGAAAAAGTTTGAAAAGGAGTAGCCAAGCAGCTCTCCAGGATATTTGGACGCCGGGATGAAAAATCAGGTATGGGTTCATCAAACGTCAGCATTTCTTTGGCCAGCCTGAACGCGATGTATTCCACTTCCTTAACATGAATCGTCTTCATCATTCTCTTCCAAGTCGCTCAAGCACATCTCCATATTCTTCAAGAGTCTTTTTGACTGCATTATCGATCTCTCGTTTGTCTTTTTTTGTGAGGTTCTTACCCAAAATATGGGCTACAGTTTTCTTTGGTATGGCATAATTTCTTCCTATTCTTATGGCCTCGATCTCGCCTTTCTTTACTTTTTTATAGACAGCCACCCGACTTATTCCTAATATTTTGGCCAGCTGGGGAATTGTGATATATTCGTTATTTTCCATTTTTGCATTCTCCTTATAAAAATGAAGAAAATTAACGATGGTTAACTAATATTTTTAAGTTAACTTGAGTTAATGTTCGCCTAGAAGTTAACATGTTTATTAAATAAAATCAAGGGCACTAATTTCTGCATAGAATTCGTTTTTGGGACTGAAATGGTTATTCTAAGAGGTCAAAAGAGGCCACTATTTGAGTTAACTCTTTTATTTTCAAATACTTGTCACAGCCAAGGGGGATTAAGGAAGATAAGGAAACAACACAATTGACAACAGCCTCCCGCTTTGGAATAATATCCATATAAATCCAAGATTATGGCTGTTCTAACTCTTTCCATTTTTATCTAGATTGGAGGGTTCCATGAAAAGATTTCCCATGTTTTTTCAAATAACAGGATTATTGATATTGACCCTGTTATCCTCTTCCTGTTTTTGGTCACGAGTTTTGGTTAATCCTGCAAAAAATGTAAAAAACGAGATTATTATGAGGCCAGAACTAAAAAAATTGCTTAATGAAAAAAGACAGAACACAAAAGTTGTCTTGAGAGTCCCTATTAAATACGAACAATACAGAGCTGAAGCCCGAGTAACACAGGAAGAAATCGCTTTGAGAAACCGAATCTATGATGCTTTTGAAAAAGAATTGTTTAAAGCAGGATTCATAGTCAGAGATCGCGCCCTGCTTCAGAAAGTGCTTGAAGGCGATCCCAGCGATTACTCCAAGGTCGCGAAACAAATCGATACGGATATCATTATCGAAATTGACCGGATCGAAATGGTGAACCTAAGCCACAGAACCTACTTCTATCCAGAAACAGGCCAATACGGACAATTGATAGATAAGTTTCAAGATGGAACAGAAGGTCCTTATTTTAAACTGGAAGGCGGAATTCTGGAATGCCGTGTTATATCAGTTGATCAAGGAGCTGTGACTGGACTTTTCACCATCCTAGATTTTCCAAACCTTGGATATGTTGAATTTGAAGTCATTGAAAACTCCCAAATGCCCAGAAATCCACTCCCTAATCCTCGAAACTATTTCGGGTATGGTGTGGGGACAGCTTTGGACAATGCGAGGAACCTGGCCCTTTTATTGATACAAACCCTCCTCAATTATAAAATGGTTATTGAGGAAGTGAGTTTAACAGCCGAATCATCCGGTTTAAAAAACGGAGACATCGTTTTAAGCATAAACGGACAAGAAATGCTAAACCATTCTCAGGCTTTCGAATACATCTCTAAATCCCAGGGAACTCTTGAATTTGAGGTACAAAGAGGGGATGAAAAACTAGTCATCCCGGTTTTTAAAAACGCGAATACTCAGTTGGGCTTAAGATATCGGTTTAAAAAACTCTGAGCCACCTAAGCCGTGAAACTGCCTGATGCCTGAGTATCGGCTTTGAGCCATTTTTTATTTTTATAGAGAAAAACAAACAAAGTCGGTATGGAAATCTTTTTTCTTCTGTTTTGAAAAGAATAATTCCCGATCAGAAGTCAAAATAGAATTTCCAAAAATTCATGATTGCCTTCACTGATTTTTTTGTGTATAAACCTGTAGAGAAACACTTCAAACTTTGAATAAAAAGAGGAACAACATGAATCGCTTTGCATGGATAGCCGTACTTACTACAGCCTTGTTTCTCATTTTAGAGACTCCCGGCGCTTCTCAATTCCAGGACAAAGATGTCAAGAAAACCCTGGAAGTCCGAGTTCGGTTCCACTCAGACTGGAATGTGGACACAGAGGGGGAGAACAACACAGGGTCTCTGGAGCTGAACATGAAAGGGATTCTGGAATACAACGCGGGAATGAGCTCTCTTCCGCGGGGAATGATGACAGTTATGCTCCCTTATAAAATCAAGAGCATGCAGGCTTTTTACACTTACAAACAAAGAATAACGGATAAAGACCCTCAGGACTGCAGCTCTCTCATCGCTGATTACAATGATTCCGGAACCATGACCGTTGAATCTGTTCCGGGTCCGGGCGACCTCATGGTCCACCAACTGGGGAGCATCGGCCGGCTCACCAAAATGAGTCAGATGGCACCGCCTGAAGCCCAGAAATTCCTCCATGATTATTATGACTTTTTCCTGGTTGGACCGGATCAGGAAATCAAGGGCCGCCGGAGGAGCCCTCAGGACTGCAAAGAAATGGTGGACCACACCAAGAGACTAAAACCCTGTGATTTGGAAATCCGTTTTTTGATGGATGAAGACGGAGCTATGTCTGGAGGTGCGAACTGGACCACCCACATAGACAGCGGGAATCCTTTTTTGTCGGTCAAAGTCTCCAATCTCCCCAGAGAGATGGAACCCGAGTCTTTCAGCCCCAAAAACGAGCCGGGAAACGTGCGCTACAACCTGAGCTGGGAGATCAAGGAAGCAGTGGCTCTGACCATCCAGCGCAAGATGGGGGAAGACTGGGTGGACATCGACTCTGATGAGTCGCTCAAGGACATCACAGTGGGAGAGAGGATCGAGCTGAGAGGAGTGGTGTTCCCGGAGGGAAAGACCATGAATTCCCCACAATGGTCCATAGACGGGAACAATCACCAGAACATCATCAAAAAATATGACGCCAGCAACGCACAGGCCCGGGTCATCCCCATAACCGATGCAGAACTCAACAAAGAGGAGATTGTGTTTTTCTGGTACAGAGGAGAACAGGGCAAAGTCAAACTGCAGGCAGATGTGGACGGGTACAGTTATGACAAAGAGGTCCCATTCCAAATCCAGAGGCCGGACTACTCAGTGGAGTGGGAAAACAGCCAGAACTCGAAAATCGATGATTTTATCGAAGGGGATGACATCAGGGGCAAATGGCCTCAGGATAACTGGCCTCCTCATCCTCCCCAATACGATCAATTCCAGGGGCAAAAGCTCAGAGGCCTCCGCTATGACGGAATCCTTTTCACCTGCACTCTTGAATCAGACACACCGGGTGAGACCCAATGGGTGCAGCTGATCGAGGACGTACAGAAGATCAGCACGTTTGATGAAAACTTTGCTTCCACCCCCGGTGAAAAAAGGCTGGATAAAGTCTACCCCTGTGCCCGGAACAACAGTTTTTTTGATGCTCCGGGAATCCCCATCAACACAGCCAATGAAAAAGGTTATCAGAGCTGGAGGGCTATCAATGATTTTGAACTCTACATCATGTTCCGTCCCAAGGGAAGAACGCAGGCAGAAACGGAGAAGAATGAATGGGTGCCCGTCAAGCTGATCAAATGGTCCTGGGGCGGTGAGATGCGGAGAAACGACCCGCAAAGCGACTGGTACATCAACAGCTCCACAGACAGCCCCCGCCTGGACGGAGGCACCCTGGAGCCTTTTGGGGAGAATGAGCCCACTGAGGAAGACACCGAAGAATATCCCACCTGGTCGAGTTCGAACCAAAAGCCTGGACTGGCAGACAAGAAAAGCAGAAAGGATAACCTCTGCGCCTCAAGATGTGCTCGAAGAAGTTTTGGCAAAAACACACACTCTGCTTGGATTTGATGATAAGGCATAATGGACCCATGAAGGAAGTGAATATTCTTGTTCTTGGATTTGGGAATGTAGGGCGAGAATTTGTCCGGCTGACGGAAATAAAACGGAATCGGCTGGAACAAGACTATGCAATAAAACCAGTTTGGCTGACTGTTTTCCGGCGACAGATGCAGTGGAATATCCCCCATGACAAGGATATCCTTCCGC